>NZ_JBREXA010000011.1:0-63979 GCF_052920805.1 Aliivibrio wodanis | reverse complement strand
CAGAGCGTTGTCACCCTATCCACACTCGACCACTTCAAGTTCGAGAATATGCACGAATTCAGACCTTTCCTGATAACTGGGAGTTTCAAGGTTCAAAGAATGCCGCATATAAGCAGATAGGTAATGCTGTACCTGTAAATATGGCTAGAGCATTAGGTCACTCTCTAGTAAGACTACTAAATGATATAGAAGTATTTGATTGTGATACATCATCACTTAACAACAATGAATGCCAGCTATTTGATATCGTTAATGAAGTAGCGCTGCTTAAAGAAGATTTAACTAGAAAAGATGCATTAATAAAAGAGCTACAAGCTAAAAACAAGTCTATCACTATAGAAGCTGATAATTTAAGAGAAAAAATAAAATTAATTCAGAGTATTATTACTCAATAATATTATGAGTTTTTGTATTTAAAGGGCATCGAAAATGCCCTTTTGTATCAAAATATCATGTTCTCTTATAAATACCATTACTGTATAGGCATTGAAAAATAGCGTTATTTAGGTCAAAAACATAACTACCAGAAGAGTCTCCTGAGGAATATAGTTCACCATTGCTCATTGTATACCCTTTAGAAGCAATACCTTTAACAACTCCGTTCACTGATAGCCTCGGCTCAAACTTGATTAATTCAGCTACCCATTTTTTATCTTTCTCTGAAATACTACGAGTATCATATTCTGGAGGGTGACGAAAATTTTCATGGTACCAATGGATGGGGGCATTATGTTCTTTTTCAAACTTCCTTAGCTCTGAAAACTTAACTTTCCAAATTCCAGCTAGTTGCCTTACCGGGTCATAACGCTTCGTATAATTCCTCTGACCACCTTTATCTTTGTACATACTCATAGATTTAGCGGCCCATTTAACCCAGATATAAATTGAAATATCGACTCCCCTATCGAGGAATTTTGAATAATGAAAAGAGTCCTTCAGATCCATTGTTAAAGCATATTGAGGGTCAATTCCGTATTTCCTAGCAATAAATAAAGGAGATGCTTTTGACTTTAGCTCTCCAACATGTAAATGATTGACCGCTAAATCAGGATGGTAAGGGTTTGATTCCTTCTCCGGATGTATTGAGAGAATATCGGTTGAGGTGATAAAGCCATTGTTTTGTAGACGATTAAAAGTATGAACAAAAAGCTCCTCTTGGGTTTCTCCATGTTTGCATGCAAATGATTTTTTATTGAGTTCAGTAAATCCAATTTGGTTATCTTCAAAATCCCTTAGCTCATATGGCATACCTGGTATATTCCTTTAAATCAATCAAAGTGGTGAGAAAACTGAGCACCAAAGCCTTCATTTCCTAGTTTCTTAAACGTAGATTCAATTAAGCCAGTGGTCCCTTCTACTCTAGTTAACATGTTCCAAAACTCATCAGCAACATAGGCTTCTTGGCCAGGAATCAATGGCGAGACTTTTCCTCCTTCTTTAAACCAAAATCGACCACCGTGTGGATCGAAAGGAAAAGCAAGGAAACAAGTAGTATTGGCAGCCATATCCATAAGCGCGACATAAGCATACCAGTCTATAATATTTTTTAAGAACTTAGGGTCACCGCCTGCATTAAGTTGTGTGGTTTTAACGTTCATCTTTGCGAAGAAGAATATCTACTCCCTGACCCTTTGGCATTTTCTGAAAGCCAAGCTGTTCAAGTTCAACGTTTTCAGCGATAAATTTACTAAGCTCAATCCAATAACCAGAAAGTAAAAGAGACATATCACTGAGCTTTCTTTTCTCCCAAAGAGAAATGAATGCAGTGAGGTCATCAGGGATAACCGGCACTCTTTTATTAAATTGCTTTTCATCTAACACTTCAAAACCATTGCTTGCTGAGAACGCTTTGGCTAAGGGCTCCCAAACTCGAGTTCCCATCGAAGTTTCTAAGCCACCAATAAGAGAATGAATTTTTCGCTCTCTCGGAAAAATATGATCGAGCATATGAGTAGTTTTGATTTATTTGCCATTGAAAAATCGATGAATATTATGGCTGACAGTATCTGATATAAGAGCTTGAATTTGCTGATGAGTTAACACTTTAATTATCGTAACTAAATTATTGGTATGGTAAAAGTATCATATTGTGATATTTACATCACGTAAACTTGAGACTGCGCTGCTTTGGGTGAACAATATAATGCTAAGAGTCGTCGGTTCTTAAATCTTATACACAACTCTAAAAACAAACTAAATAGGAGTATAAGAATGTGTATAAGATACAGGTTTGTCCTGTTCAACATCGCCATAAAAAAGCAGTTGAAACACCAGAAGCTTATTACAGCATTAACGCACTTGCCGATTATATTATCCCTAATCAAAAGCAGCAGTAAACGCCACAAACAATAAATGAAGCCCATAAGCTAAGGATTACAATGGATAATGCAAAGGCACAAATAGTAGCCCAAAAACGCCTAGAAACGATGATCACACCTCAAAAGATAAAAGGATGGAAAACAAAAATCGACAAACGACTTAATCCTAAATTCGATGGAAGTCAGAATGTCAACATTTTGCCGGTATCTGAAGACCCTAAATCTGAAATTATTACGGATATATGTCGACAAGCCTCAGGGGTAGCCGCAGGGTTATATCTAGAAGACCTTATACCAATGTGCAATCAAAGCTTGCAACGCTCACCAACAGGCTCTGGACATGACTTGTATACCCCAAATATCGTAGGGATTGATGTTAAAATGTCGACAGAAACCGTAAAAAAAGGTGATAAGAAGAAGGTTTCTGCAACGTTAGAGCAAAGCTGTAACCAATTCGATGATAGTTATTGGGTTGAATTTTTCGGCGAAGCAAAGTCTGAGAATATCAATGGCGTGATGTGGTATTCCGGTTCGGATGCACATAAGAAGATGAAATTGAGTCAAGATAATGTGAACTGGATTTCTAAAAAGGTATACGAGTTTAGACAACAGTCATTCAAGAAAATCCGAGATTCCTTGGAATAAAAGAAACCAATATCTCACGACACTGCCCACGCTGCGCCAACAAAAAAAACCAAATAAACCCATAGCAATCAAAAGCCTGACCACACCAACAATCCTTCCTTAACCAAAGAAGGGGCGCAGCATTGGGTGGGCGGGGGATGTGGGGGTGCTCTGCATAAAAGGGCGAAGCTATCTTTTATGATTGGGCGGCACGACCAAAAACCACACTTACCGCAGCAATCAACCCCAACAGAAACCCGATGAACATGACCGCAATAAGCACGCTGTTTGTGCTTTTTGCGCGTGCCGCTGCCCCGCTTTGCACGCGCTCTTTTGTGCAATGCGGGTAAAGCTTTTGATCACCAACTTGTTTGGTGGCCTATGAGCAATTTAACATAATATTTTTATGCTTGAATTTGTTCAGTGCCCGACAGCTTGCTGGCGACTAGGCACGTACAACTTCGCATAAATTATGTTATGTTAATATTGCGGTTGTTCCCCATGCTTGGGGTTAGGGGCTGGTAATAAATCTCTTGGTTGTGTGCTATGGAAGTGAGTGTCGGTTTGCATTGCCATTTATGACGCTACGTTATGGCCTGTTGAACGACGTTTAACGGCTTTTGGCCATTACGTGTTTAGCGTGGGAAATGGCAATAAGTAAACCAGAACGAACTGGAATGGTTGGCACACTGACCTTATTTCTTTGGATTTTGATCTTTTAGCCCTGATTGTTCCCCGGACGGGACAAGACCCAGCGAAGCGTTTTGTGGCTTGGTTGAGCCATTGGAATGTTGCGAAGTATGAGCATAAAGGCCAATTCGCGAAATAAGCATGGTTCCCGCAGGGGCTACTATTTCAACTTTAACTGGGTATAAGTACGTTTAATTATACATAGACATATAAGCAGTAAGCCAAGATAAATAACCAAACCAAAAGCCATAACCTTGCATACTTTTTTGAACCCGACTAACATAAAACAAGGTGGGTTCAAAAAAGTGTGTTTATATGTCTATTTATTTAAGCTTTGGTAAAGATAGTGATGGCAATTTCCATCATATTTCAGACCAAAAATCAGGAAGAACTAAACTCTACTGTCCGTTCTGCAACAGCATATTAATTGCGGTTAAAGGCACTAAAAAAGCTGCTCACTTTCGACATGATGGTGATACTTGTAACGAGTCTTTGACAGAGCTTCCAACGATTGCAGGGTGGCATCACTTTCATCTAAGCTATCCGATAAATGTCATCAAAGAACTTAACTCTGGCTATGATCCCAAAAGCAAATCACCAACAGTTTTTCAAAATTGGAATATTGAACGCTTTTATATCAAAGGGCAGTATCAACAAGAATTGCTAAAAAAAGATACCTGGTCTGAGAATTGGCTATTTACTGATGTTGCCCGAATTATTCTTGGAAGCTTGCCGTTACTTAGCTTTGGCCAATGGATGAGAAACACATTACAACAACGAATAATTGAGTTAAAAGAGCAAATATCATCAAACCATATTCACACTGCTTGGTTAGATATTGAAGCCCACAGACAACAATCTATCCTTAATGCTTCTCTTTACCTTTTTGAATATCACTTAGAAGATGGGACCATTATTCACAAAGTGGGACGAACGCAACGAGAACCCAAAGACCGTTTAAAAGAAACCATTTTTGACTTAGAAAGAGCACTGCAAAAGAAAATCAAAAGCAGCAAGGTATTGAGAGTCGTTGCTCATGCCGGCTATATTGAACAATACGTTTTTCACCGCTATCAACAACAAAAGCTGCAGATTGATTCTCATCGAGAATACCTGCTCTTAGATAATCAATCGATAAAGAACATCAAAAGTGAGTTCACCAAGCTCATAAATAACATTGAACCATTTAATAAAGATGAGCGATTCATTGCTACTGGTCGCTGGCGGTATGAAGAACGTCGGCTTTTAGCGTCAAAAAGAGGCATTAAACTAACTCAAAAAGAAGGCGGTAAGTTTGGTCGGCCAAAAGGAACAGCCTTAAAACAGGATGCATTTCTTGAAAAGCACGCTGACCTTGTTGCACTATTAAATAATGGCCAGCTATCAATGAGTAAGATAAGTGATGCTACACGGAAATCTCGCTCAACTATAAAGCGTGTGAAAGCAGCTATGGATAAGAGTTAACTTTATCTGGGAGAATAACGGAATTATGACAGCAAGATTAAATATCATTGTACGCGGTAAATAGCTGGCACACTGGCCTTATTGCTTTTGATTTTGATCTTTTAGCCCTGATTGTTACCCGGACGGGACAAGACACAGCGAAGCGTTTTGTGGCTTGGTTGAGCCATTGGAGCGTTGCGAAGCATGAGCATAAGAGCCAATTCGCGAAATAAAGCATGGTTTCCCGAAGGGGCTAGGAAAATAAGATAAACTAACGCATCATATTCTTTTCTTTTATTAAAATTCCCTTATGAACATAAATAAAATTGTACTTCCTCTTATTCTATTTGCATTTAGCTCTTCAGCGTTTAGTGCAGGTAACACTACCAATGCATCATTTAATAAAGCAAAAAAAATGCTTGAGCGTAAGGTCTATCATGATCACCGCGTGACTCTTTATTGTGATGCGCCTTTTGATGCAAAAAAGAATATCGACCTACCAAGTGGATTTAAAGCCGAAAAGCATAAAAAGCGCGCAAAGCGTGTCGAGTGGGAGCATGTCGTGCCGGCTCAAAACTTTGGTCAGGCATTTAGTGAATGGCGCAATGGCGATAGTGAGTGCGTAAACAGCAAAGGTAAGTCTTTTAAAGGCCGTAAGTGCGCGGAAAAGATGAATAAAGAATATCGATACATGCAAGCCGATATGCACAACCTTTTCCCTGCTATCGGAGCGGTGAACGCAACAAGAAGTAATTATAACTTCACGATGTTACCAGGGGAAAAATCTGATTTTGGTAGTTGTGATATGCGTATTGATAAGCAAAAAGCACAACCACCTGTTGCGTCTCGTGGTCGTATAGCAAGAACGTATATGTATATGGATAGCACTTATCCAAAATACCAAATGAGTAAGCAGCAACGCCAATTGATGCAAGCGTGGGATAAACAAGATCCAGTATCTAAGTGGGAATGTGTTCGTTCTAAGCGTATTGAGAAGCTACAGGGTAACGCAAATACTATTGTAAATAGCCGCTGTGATACTGCAGGTTTTTAACTTGTAAATAGTTTGCGGGCTCTTTCTCATCTACGCCGTATTAGTGAGAGAGTAATCCATAAAAAATCCAAGTGCATAAAATACACTTGGATTATGACATCTAAAAAGTTCTACCAACCAATCCAATTTCCCTTAATGATAGGCATCACTACAGAAGTAAGTTTTCACTTTTAGACAATTACAGGAAATCAGTAAGACAGTCTTTCATCAATTCCCATACGTCTACAAAAATTACTTTTATAATTGCTCTTTTAAACATCTTACTCTTTACAATCTTAGTGATTGTATTAATTAATAAATTAATCATTTAATTCCTTCCTTTGGTTTCTTATAACCACAAGAAAGGAGAACAAATACAAACAAATCTATTGCATTTTGCTTGTTCAGGATGTAATTTTGATACCGCGTTAAACGAAATAGTTTAAACTCTTGCACCGTAGGAAGTATTAGAATTTAAACATTTTGCTTAACAAAGAACATATCAAACTTTATCTGACTTCCCCATTATTGTGGTCGATTTCGGATTTCAAGAAAGCCCTGTCATCCATAAATTTGGAATCAGGGCTTTTTTGTTTTTAGCGTATTGAAAAACAAACCCTGTATTCCATTCCAATAAGATAGCACCATTATTTTTTTCAATCTACTCCTAACTGCTAAAACCCCAAAAAAACCCAGTATAACCCAACCTAAGCGGACATATAGTATAATTAACCAAACAGGTTAAGTTAATTGAATTAACTGCCGTATCAGCCATACAGCTCCAATTTGACAGCAAAAAGAAACATTACAAAGTAACTTTTAAAATACTGCATTTAATGATACCTAACAGCAAATGCGATAATAGTCGCCAAAAAAAACGGACAAATACCCTATATATAGTGCATTTAATTTTATTAAACACAACATAAGCAAATCCATAGTATTTACAAGGGTTATTAAGCTCGATCTATGGATAAATAACATTGATCTAGATCAATATAAAACTGAGGGTGATTCTACTTCCGCCACTGCTTTAATATAGTTCTCGATTTTGCTGCAATGTATAAAAATGAAACAATTTTTTGTGGGCTATACCTACATTTTCTAGCTACAGAACTTGTGGTTTAGCTGGGCCTTATAAATCAACGAATTGCTTATTTTTTAGTTTAATGTCTTCTTAAAAGCCCACTAACGAATCAAACAACGGGAAGACGTAATCTCTAGGCACATTAAAAACTACAGGGTAACGCGAATACTATTGTAAATAGTCGCTGTGAAACTGTAGGTTTTTAACTCGAAAAAGGTTGAGGGGCGTTTTCTCTGGGCTATCAGCGACCACTAACACAAACTTATTAATGCCGATGGTTGACGCACTTTGTTTGCGCTGTTTGCAAACAAGGTGCGCCGAAAATAGCTGGCACGAAGTGCGAGCGCCCCAAGCTTGGGGAAGGGGTTGGTAATAAAAAGCAACCCACGCTTTTGCGCCTCTTTGGAATGACGAACAAACAGGGACCATTGCTTTGCAAGCTGTCGCCGGTGTGCTTGCACACGTTGTTAGGCGATGGCTGTTTTGCAATGCAATGGTGGTGATGGGAATGGAAAAGTGGCGCAGTGGGTCACAATTAACGCAACATCACTTTCAGAAACTATTGTTGTTTATTTTAAATAGATAGCCGAGGGAATATAGCCCCCATTATCGGCGATCTCCGCTTTTATTCCTGACGTGATAACATCCCCACTAATTTTAAAAAATGCAAAGAGCATCTCTAACGTTGTAAAAAGGTGCTTCATATTGCTTATTCGTACGAGCAGCGTTCTCATAGTTAAAGCGTAATTTTCTCCCGCCTTTAAATTTACTTCTAAGTAATATTCGTAGTTTTCAGAAAGCAATAAAGCCATACTTACACTTTTAAACTGCCTTTGTCTGTAAATACCCTCTTCGCACGATCTTGGATCTACTCCCATTTCGCCTAGTATACTCTTTTCCATCCACTCCCCATGGACTTGAAGACGATCATTTGACTGCCATACTACTTTACCCACTATTACATATTCTCGATGTGGAGAGGCATTTTCAATTAACACAAGTTTACTCTCACACATCCATTCTTTAGGTGCCTGTACTAAGTGAGAATATCGACCAGATGTGACTAACTTTTTCACTTTATTTAACAGGTGTAAATGTCGTACTAATTTTTCTAGTTGGTGAGTAAATATACTAATACCGCTGTCTTGGCTGACATGTCGAAGTATGTCGTAAATAGTCCAATATTTATCTTGATGAACACTTGAATTACCGCAATTTATATCTATCTTGGTTGACAGTAGTATATTTTGAAAATGTTGACATTCAGATAATATATATTCTGCTGCTATCTTACTAAGAATAACTTCAATGGCGCTACACCATGCTGAAAAGTAATGAGAGTTGAGAAGCGCATTTATAGTTTTAAACTTTAAATCACGTATTAAACGTGCATTTTTATGCTCTATACCTTTGCGCCTATTCTCATCCGTAAAAATCGGATCTTGATAACCAGGAACGGAGATGCCATTAATGTTCAGGCTTTCGAGTATAAACGTTATGTTATCTTCATTATTCCAAGCATCCACTATCCTAAGTAAATGCAACTCGGAACTATTACTATCAAATTTATTTGTATCTCTCATATCCTCTGAATTGAATAATTCAGCTTCTAAATAGTAACCTTTGGAAGCCTCAGGTAAACCGAACTCTTGCTGTAAGATGTCAGCTTCTTCAAAAGTAAGTCTACGACGCCCTCCCTTTAGTTCACTAATGCGTGAAGGCTCTAACTTCAGTAATTCACCAACTAAATTGTTTCCCCCAATATTGCATGCGTGGTTTACATATAACATTGACTGTTGTTTATTGTATTTCTCGGCTTTCTGGTTCATAGCACTCTCCTTGTTTCAAAAAACAAGCTTATTATGATCTTAATTACAGATAAAGCGTAATTTATACGTAATAATTACGATTTAAGTAAGGATCGGAGGGTCTAATGCATTTTCTCTGGGCTTTCAGCAACCGATAAACCAATTTATTAATGCCGATGGTTGACGCACTTTGTTTGCGCTGTTTGCAAACAAGGTGCGCCGAAAATAGCTGGCACGAAGTGCGAGCGCCCCAAGCTTGGGGAAGGGGTTGATAATAGAGAGCAACCCACGCTTTTGCGCCTCTTTGGAATGACTAAATAAATAGGGACCATTACCTTGCGAGCTGTCGCTGGTGCGCTTGCACACGTTGTTAGGCGATGGCTGTTTTGCAATGCAATGGTGGTATGGGAATGGAAAAGTGGCGCTGTGGGTGGCTTAAACTATGTGATTGGATTCAATAATGTTCCCGTTCTCGCTTCATGTTCTACGCTATAGGCTTCAGAGTTAAATTTGAGTTACTAGAACAATATATAAAATACATACGTTTCAGGGTGATTATTGATTGAAATGAATCGAACATCATTTATCTATGATTTTGAGAAAAAAGTTTACGCTATTTGCTTATTATAGATATATAGAAAGGCTGCTAAATCTAGCGGGACTTTTCGCATCTGAACGTTATACGACCACGCGTTCTGAACTAATTTTAGGAATAAGTAATGAATTTAAAAAAAGAGATAGTTCAAAGAGCAAAAGAAAAGAACATTGACCCATATAAAGCACCATTTCGCCCAAGTTGCCTTGGTATAGATTCAAGTAAATATGGTTCATTTTCTGACTATTGTTCAAAAGAAGACACTTGCTCTGGAAAATGGAATGATAATGTTTTTTTAAAAGCAGTCGAATTTGATAAAGGAGGAAGACCAGTAAAATATGTCCTTCTTAAATAAAAGGTAGCAAGGTTTCTAGTTTAATTAACGTAACAGCCGTTATCTGCCCTGACAGCTAGAACAAAAAGGTCACCTATATTGGAGACCTTTTTATGCTACAACATCACCGCAACTGCACATCAATTTTTTCAATCCCCATTTCCCTGGCTTGGTTGACTAAAATATCTATTCGCCATACTCTTAACTCTGCTACCCGGCCATGACGCACGGCATAGCCAATGCCATTGACTTGATCGATACCAACCAGATGGAATTTATTTGGAAATTCAGTGGATTCTTGAGCAAGAATTTTCGTCATGGTTTTGGTTTCAGCTAACCGACGAAACTCCCCTTCTCTGACTTGATGAAAGACAATTGACATTCATAATGACCATTTGTAAATTACATATCGTCATTATGTATCGTTGTTAGCTCTAATTACAACGAATTATTTATACTTAGCTAACTGATCGTCTTTTTCAGATAACGACCTTTCATGACGTTTTATCGTCTCATTCTGTTGTGTAATGGTCGCTTTAAGCTGAGATAACTCATCTGTCGCCACACTCACTTTGTCTGACAGCTTTTGCTCACTGCTCTGCAGTGTAGTTAACGACGTTTGTAATCCATGACGCTCTTGGTTCGCACTTCGTAAATCTGCATCCATTACTTTATTTTGCTCAACCAATGTTGTTTTAGTTTCTTTAAGCTCAACAATTAACGCCTCTTGGCTCTCTTGTTTTGATTCAAGCTTGGTGATCTCTTTGGCATTTGATACCAATTCACTATTAAGCGATTTAATCTCTTCAGATAACTGAACGTTTTGCGCTTTAGTTGTTTCAACTAGCTCTTTATTACCATCAAGCAATAATTCATTTTTCGCTAAATCAGTTCGCAAGCGTTCATTACTGTCGCCTAATTCCGATACTTGTTTATTTAGTGATTCAATTTGCTGACGTAGCTCATTGGTTACCGCTTCTTGAGCTTTGGTGTTTTGGCTCATTTCAGATTGCAGTGTTTTGATCTGTTGCTCACGTTGTTCGAGCAATGCCGTTTGTTTATGTAAACGCTCTTCTGCACGTTCTAAATCTTCAATAGCTCGCATACTCTGATCTTTTGCATCTTCCGCAATATCACGATAACGACGCTCGGCCTCAGTAGCATGACGAGTGATTTCAGACATGAACACACGAGTAAACTCTTCTGAGAAGCCCATTTTTTCAAGCAATGACTTTTGATTAGCTTCTAATTCATCTTTCCATATTTTGTAGTATTTATGCACCGTACTAGTACTACTCACATCTGGAAGCATCGATAAGACAATACGAACACTTGTCTTCTGCCCTTTTGAATAAAGCTCATTACAAATTTCTGTGACTTTATCTTGAAGCTGATTACCCGTTAGTGCCGAACTCATAGCGATGCCTACATAATTAAGAAGAATTGGTTACATTATACACGATAAACGAACATAATCAACGAACGAACAGTGTTCGATTGTTCGTTTTTGTTAGGTATGCACACTTAATCCAAAATTAAAATGTTCCTTTATTTAGATCTGAAATCGTCTTTTTGAATCCTTAGTTGTGATCCATGGCTTCGCATTTAGCTTGGTTAAGCTAGCAACACGGCAATACCGTCGAGCAAAGAAGGAATAAACCATGAGTATTTACGTCACCATACGAGGTATTAATTACCATTTGGATAGCGACCATCCATTAGGCAATACCATTCATGATGGAAATGGGCTTATCGTGCATCAAAATGATGCTTTAGTAGATGGAAGAGAGTTAATGGATGAGTTTGTGGAGATGCTTTGTAATCAATTAGCAGAGTACTTTACCAGTTTTGAACCTGAAGATTTTTTAGAAGGTGATTTTCGCACATGGTAGTTAAAGAGTGGAACGGTGTTGGTTATCGTGCGTTCTACACACAAGATAAGTGGATCCATATTACCGATATGAATGGGATTATTTTGTGTGATATGACTCCTGATGAGTATGAATCACTTGAAGAAGCCTTACAGGGATACGTTGATTTTATGTCATCGCAAGGGCAAAGATATTTACATTAGTGGAAATGGTCTAATTGGGATTAAAACGCTCTGGTGGGAGCGTTTTATATGGATTCATAATCACTTGTTAGGTCTATTACCTTTTTATTCCATCAAACTCATCCGCAATTCTTAGGTATCGCTTAACACTCACTCGAACTGTTTGACTTGAATCTTGATTCCAGAATTCTGCAATAAATTGGTCAAGCAGATTTAATTCGATTAACTTTCGAATAACATATCCACGCCTTATAGATGATGAATAACTTTTTTCAGTCCAAGAATCAGTGTTTAATTCTTTAATATAGTGGATATTTACACCATGCCTTTCTAAGTATGGGTATGCTATTTTTAATGGTCATTGTATAGACAATTTAAATTCCTTTTCTGTAAAAACTAACGTACAACACTAATATAATGCAAATTAAAACTTTTTAAAATTTTGCCTAAATAATCACTTTGAATATCAAGTGTTATGTATAAACATTAAAATCTACTAATTAATTTCGTACATTAACCTTCCTTCAAAACACTATAAACCGTCGTCCGGCTGCACCCCAATTCTTTACTGATCGCGTTTTTATTCATCCCCTCACTCGCAAGCTCTTTAATGCGATTGTGAAGCGTCTTATTAGGAAAACGGCCGAGGTGTCTACCTTCTGCTTTAGCGCGCTCCCTACCCTCGTTACAGCGCTGTAGGATGCGTTTTCTTTCCATTTCAGCGAAGGCTGAAATGGTAGTATAAATCACTCGACCTACATCTGAATTTATATCGATGTTACCTAAATCATGAAACACCAAACCTGCGCCTTTAATTGAAAGCTGATCCGCGATTTGCAATGCATCAATAGTATTACGAGCAAGTCGATCTACTTTCATTACATGGATTACATCGCCATCACGCGAAAAATTGATCATCGCATTTAATTGGGTTCTCTCTGAATCTTTACCACTCGCGTTTTCTTGGAAGATTTTGTCACAGCCTAATTCTTGAAGCTGCTTTATCTGAATATCGACTGATTGTTCTTTTGAGCTGACTCGTGCGTAACCGATAAGCATAATTTGACCTAACTGTGTTCAAAAAGATATTAATTATATTATGGTCATGTTCAGTAATTATCAATGAGACTTTTTGAACGGATTTGGTGGGCGGTTGATAGAGTGCAAAAAAGTACACCTTTCTGAACATTGTAAATTTAGAAACACCTCTTAAGTAATTAACTTAATTGTAAGAGTTGATGTTTAGTTTATACACACTTCTTAACCCAGGTTTCATTTAAGTAATTTAAAGAATTAGCTAAGTTTAATTAATCTTGGAAATATCTCTGAAAAATTAAAAGCATTGATGGAATAAATCGATTCTCATTTTACTGTGTAGGTAATGACAGGAGAATGAAATGGAAAGAATAATGAAATGCCCAAACTACGGGCAACATAAAGAATGGTTTTATAATGAGCGACTTTCTATTTGGTTTTGCATTTGTGGCTCTGTCATTTTTACTGCTTGAGATCTTAGTTGGTGCCTACGAACATAATCACTTAATGTACTTGCTGATACTTCGAGTAACTTAGCAATTGATGCTTGGCTTAATCCCATTAATAAATATTCAGTTATCTTTTCTTTTTGTTTATCGAGTTTTAAATTTTTTGCTGGTCCTTTTGGTCTGCCACCAATGATCCCTAACTTTCGTTTTGCATCTAATGCTTCTTTTGTTCGTATAGAAATAAAATCCCGCTCTATTTCTGCAGCTAAACCAAGAACGGTTGCTATGATTTTAGACTGCATACTCCCATCCAATCTCATATTTTGTTTAATAATAAATACGTTAATCGATTTGTAGAGACAGAGCTCTAATACTTCTAGAACTTGAAGTGTTGATCTAGCAATACGACTTATTTCAGAAAACATTATTGTATCGCCAGCTCCCATTCCCTCAAGTAACTTGGCTAATCTACGTTTCTTCCATTTTTTAGTACCAGACAGAGTATCTTCGACAAATTGAATATCACAGATCCCCATTTGATTGGCGTATTCTAATATGCCGTGTTTTTGGTTTTGGACATCTTGTGCATCGGTTGATACACGAAGGTATGCATACGTTGTCATGGTTCTTCCTTGGTTGATTACCTTAGACAACATAACAAAGGTGGGAGTTATTCACTTATTCACATTGTATATAACAATATATATTCTCTATATGATCTATAAAGTATATAGAGTATATAGGGCGTTTTTAGTTCTTTATAATCAGCATGTTAATTAATGTTAGGTAACAAAAATTTCCGTAAAAAGATCATTTCTTTCCGTCAAATGATCTTTATCTTCCGTTTAAGGTAACAAAAATTTCCGGTTAATGATCAAATTTTTCCGTTTGTGGTATAAAAATTTTCCGGTGATTCTTATGTTATTAATGAATAACTTGGATTTATGTCTTAAAGATCATTATTTTCCGTACAGACCATTAAGGTAACACCTTTTTCCGTTATTTTTGATAATTAATCGATTATTCTTGCTTCTTTTTTCTGTAAGGTTACACTTATTTCTGTTATCTACGGAAAATGTTGTTACCATTATGAGATAACGGAATTTTATGTGACCTTTATCTCAATAACTGTTGTTGGTGAATATGACTAATCAAAATCAGACTGAAAATGAACAAAGAGTGATACGAACTGATGACAGTAAACAGTTACCAGGACAATTCTTTAAGAAATCTCATGAATTAGTTTTTAGTCAGCTAACGATGACACCAAAAGAACACGATATTATGGCTCTGCTGCTTACTCGTTTGCATAAAGACCATTGGGATTCATTTATTGATGGTACAGCTATTCGAGCACCTGTTTATCAATTTAACTCAGATGTACTAAGTGAATGGTTTGGTGTTAAGAAAGTCGATTTATACAATACATTAGTAGCGCCAAGTGAAGGTTTGAGTCGTAAACAAGTAGGGCTTAAAAATCCAGAAAAGAATGAGTTTGATTACATTAACTTGTTTAAACGCTTATCGTACAAAGATGCGACATTAACGATTATTCCAAATGATGAACTGTTGAATGAATATCTAGGGATCTCACAAGGCCATGCTCAGGTTGATCACCGTATTTTCCGGAAGTTAAAAAAAGAGCATTCAAAAAGACTCTACCCTCTTTTATGTAGATTTAAGAGTAAGAATACACAACTGCATACTTTTACTGTTGAGGAACTTCATCAATTCTTTGGATTGCTCGATCCAAAAGGAAATATGATTAAGAAGAGCTATGCCAGTAATAAAGTGTTTCTAGATCGATGTGTTCGTAATTCGATTGAAGAGATTGAAAAATTGGATTCTAACATTCGATTTTTAACGTGTGAGCAAACCGGTTCATTTGGTTATCAACCAATTAAGCATGGTCGGAAAATAGCTAAAATTAAATTCCTATTTACTTGGCATAAAGTGAAAGCAAAAGAAGAAATAGAACTAAGAGAAGAGCTATCTAAAGAGCAAGAAAGCCTGAAAAAATCGGAAATGATTTATCAATTAATTACTGACTTTGTTCCTAATGATGATGGTAACCCAACCGTTGAAGAACTAAATGAATTGATGGCAAATGCTTCTATGCTAACGAGCCAAGATTATAAGATGGATGGTGATTTTATGGTTAAGCTTGGTCAAGCAATGACTGAAGCACTAAGCAAAAAACCATAGATAAACTAAGGTTAATATTATGACTCATAATGCAAATGCTAATTCAATTTATGTAATTAATAATTTCCATATTAAATAAAGGATCGCAATGATCCTTTTGTTATCCCCCTTCCCCCTCCTTATCGTGCTAATCCTAAAAAAGAGTACCTTAGATAAATCAGTAGCGAGATAAGTCGTTTCTAGTTGTGGTATTCACTTAATAGGATTCATGCCTAGTCGATGCGGGTAAACCACGCCTACGACAATAAATAATAGGGTTGGCAATGAAGTTTTAAATATTCATTAAAGAAATTATGAATGACAATTCTCTTTTCGTCTGAGACGGAGACGTTCTGCATTGGCAGAGATAAACAAGTTAACGGTAATGATTTATTTTGGATGCGGTAGAGCATGAGGATGCGATAAATCATGAAGTGTGATTTAACCCAATGAAGAAATGAGTAAATGGAAAGGAGTTACGTCCTAACCTACAAATGGTGTGGCGAGCCATCAGTTATGCCCAGCCCTAACTAATACACTGATTAACTACGCGCTTGATAAAAAAACAGAATTGAAAAGCTACAATCTAATTTGGTCTTATCGATGGGATGAATTTTAGGTAGATGTTCACGTTTTAATGTGACATTACCCAGCCCGTCATAAGACCTTTTTTGCCTGAAGAAAATACGAATTAAACGATGGTTTTATTCGTATCATCAAATCATCAATCACTCATCATCTATCAATCAAATCATTTACCCCTAACTTCCGTTAAAAAAAATTTCCGCGTACGAAAAAACTCACGTGAGGCTCGGACGTTTTTTTCAACCTAGATCGCGGGGGAATTCTACTGTTAGAAAACGCAGTTACACGAAATGTTCGCGCTACTCGCAAAGCGCTACGCTGTCACACACTTTTAAAAATAAGCCACTAAGCTAATACTCATCGAATTAACGGAGGGCTCATGCGATTTTTAAAACTGCGAACTGATCATAAGCGTATTAGAAAAAATGGAAGCCCATACATAACCCCATTAATTGTCGATTCTCCGCGCCGCTTCGCTCCGTCTAAAGATCGAAAAGAAACTACGTTTAAACGAACTCAATGCCAGCTAATCACCGGCGCTCATGACTCAGGAAAAAGCCGGTGGGTTAGCCGACTAATTGAAAAACAAGATGGTATTTGGGGCAATAAAGCCAAGCCGGTGCATTTAGAAACTTTGCTACCAATGACGAGCTGGGTTGAAAATGAAGCGGTTGCAAAATGGTATGAAGCCAAGCGTAAAGCGCATGAAGATGGCCAATATCAAACAGAATGGCGAAAGTTAAATCTACAATTAAAAGCCGATGCCCTATCCGACTACTTACTTGATACTGGCGCACTATTGTTTGTCGATGATGCACACAAACTAACAGGCCGCAAAGCGCAAGTTGCTCGTGCTTGTTTGCTATCAAGTAAGATTTGGATCATGACATCGAGCGAAGAAGGAAGACTGCCGCCTTCAATACGTCCTGTTATCGAGCGTAGAAATCCACAACGAACCAATTTATTAACAGATGCCAGTTACGACACAACCAAAGCGCTGATTTGGTTTATTGTGGCCATGTGCGTCGTGTCTGGTGCATGGGAAGCAGGAGCTGTTGTCGGTGGGCTTCAAATGCTTGGAACTGGGCGGAGATCTGCCCGTGCCGAATAGACAAATACAATCGCTAAAAGCAACCTTCGTTTTGCTGTTGCTTGGGGCTACTTCAATGGTGAGTGCTACTGATTGGGGGATCAGCTCACCTTGGAGTGAACCTGAAGTTTTACCACCAGAAGCAAAGCCGTTCGAGCTGCCAACACTGCATGGTGATGAACCCCATTTTAATACCCCTATTCCTGCTATGCTGCCAGCGCCAAAAATTAACCCCGATGCTATTTTCAATTCTGTGCTGCATTGCTACCCAGAGAAAAGTAAATTCAAAATTGATATCGATATTGTTGCCGGTGTGAAATCTAACATCGATGAATACAATACCAGTGATTGGCCTGAGATCTCAGAGCACTACATTGGGATAGTTGGCAAGATGCCGCTGTACTCAACTACAGAGCAATCACGCGAACGCCAATGGGAATATCAACGCAGAACAGCCACGGCAACCGCTGTCGCTGCGTTTACCAAAGCCTTAGCGAGCAGAAACTACTCTTATCGAGCTATGGGGCTTTATCTAGCTTTAGAAGCGCGATCAAAAGCGCGAGTAATAAAAGGTATTGCTAATGTCGATGAGCAAATAGCTTTATTAGAAAAAGTGGCCACGTCACACCGTGATGTTTTAACCCACGAAGCCACTTTAGTTGAACAACGTTTGGCATTGGTTGCGATGTGTGAAGAAAGCCAAAGTGATGGTATGAATCGCTATCTTAAAAAAGTCGCTTACCTACCAAAACCTACACCTCAAGAAATAGCTCAATGAAATGGTTAAACCATACGTTAATTGCAGGAGCTATTTGTGCGGTGATTTCCCCGCCTCATGTCGCTGCGTGTGTCGCCGGTGCAACAGCACCCGATTGGATGGAGTATGTTTATAAACTTTCAGGGAAACATATTAAACACCGAGGCCCAACACATGTATTTACGCACTGGATCATAGCGGCAATTGCGTTTACTTTTATTTGGGATTATCACGGAATATTAGCGGCGTTTGCCTGGGGCGGAGTGAGTCATATTTTGACTGATGCCATGACGGTTTCTGGCGTGCCATTCTCTCCTTACAGTGACCGACGTTTTCATTTGTTTGGAGGACGATTTAGAACCGGTGACCCTGTTGAATATGCAATATCTGCAGCGGTAATTATTGCAGCTATTGGGTTTAACCATATAACTGGAGGCCAAGGCTTTGCGCCCTTTTTTTATGATTGGGGCGGATTATATAACCAAGGTTTGATTGATGGATTAGAGTGGAAAACCAACAGATTTAGGTTGATTTAAGTGATGGTTTCCAATTACAACCCCCATTGTCCCCAGAGTTTAGATATGGATGTTAACCATGGTTTCCAATTACAACCCCCATTGTCCCCAAAGTTAAATATGGGTTTTACGCTTTTTGAATTAATCATATCACTGACAATTATTAGTATTTTAGCTTCAGTCTCGGCCCCGAGTTTTACTGATTTTTTGAATCAAAGAAAAGTAGAACGATTCAGCTCTGAGCTAAATGGGATATATATGATGGCAAAATCAGAAGCGGTATTAAAAAATAAAGATGTCTATGTGCATTTTGTGAATTTAACAGCCAGTTATCAGCGTGGAACAGATTGGTGTATTGCTGTGACAACATCGCCAATATTCACTAACTGTAGTTCGAATACTGAATTGATATCAGTTATCGATGGTAGGTTGTTTAAAACATTACATATTAAAAGAGCCATGAATTATGGAAAAATTCGGTTGGATCCCGTTCGGTCACAACCTGAATTTGAACATGGTGAAGAATATGTAGATTTAATCAGTTTCTACATTAAAGACGAGAATAAAGTAAGGTCATTAAGAAGCCACTTTCTGGGAAGGTTTGGGATCGTTGGTAACTAGATTTTAGTGTTTATTTGTTGGTACTTTTTAATAAAAATGTCTTTTCTTAAAATATAGTTGTTATGTCTCACTTTTATTTTATGTAATTTATTACTGAATAATTACAGAAAGTTTGTAATTACACTTATCGCCTTTGGCTGATAGTATTTCCTGGTTAATTACTCAAAGGTGGCTATTATGAAAGTGAATAAAGAAGAATCAATTAGATGGATCAATCACGCAATTACGTTCTATAAAAATTTAGGTAAAACTCAAAAAGAATTGGCAGATTACTTGGGAATAACAGATACAAGAATTAGTGAATTAAAGAGTACTAATACATCTCTCAAAATCTCACCGAATCAAATGAAATTAATAATGGAGTTATGTGGTTCACCTAGAAGGGATCCTGGTCGATTTGAGTCAGCAGAACTTTATGACGATTTAGACAAGTTTTTCGAAAGTTATATACCTGTAACTATTAATCGATTTTATCGTGATGTTTACAGAAGCCTAACTAATAATGAAACGGTAAATAAAATTTTAAGTCGGTGTGACTTTGAAGAACAACTCAAAGAAAAGAAGCTTGAAAGTATTAATGGATTTGTTCGCTCGAAAGAATTTACTGAGTTATCTAACGATGGTGATTTTGCTAAAATAGTAAGAGGTGATTTAAAAGAGTTAACGAATAAATACGGTATAAAAAAAATCGAGCCAGACAATTTTTATATACTTCGTCAGCTAAATTCACTTGTTAGCGAAATCCCTGACTTTAAACTAGGTAGTAAAATTATTCATAGTTTATCCCCTGTTGTAGATACAATTCCGCTAGTAATTACAGGGGAGCGTATAGCTGCTTTTATGCCTGAACATACTACTCATAATTTCCCTATTAACACCTCTGTTAAGGATGTACTACAACAGTTTGTTCATAATCGGTCTTATTATAATCCTGAATTAGCTGTTTTGGATTTCTGGAGGGAGATCCGAGTTGAAGTGTATTTAAGTGAAAATATGAACTACCATATTTTGATTCACATGACTCATCAAAAGATGGAGCCTGAAGATTTTTTATATGAATCTACTTCTGTCGAAGGTTTTGAGTGGTGTAATTTTGATGCGATTGTTCGTAAGGAAGACCGAATTGCTATAATTCGAAATGTGAATACATTGGAATTATTTAACCAGATCGAGAAATTGAGAAAGTGGCAAGGACTAGAGCAAGATAATTTATATGAGCTAAAGAAAAATATTGCGAAAGCGGGTGGTTATATACCAGGGGCATTTGTTCTTATCTAATTAATTATTTCTAATCAGTTAACGTAATGAAACTCAGGCTATTCTGAGTTTCATTACTATATATTTAAGCTTTGTTATTAACCAATATTTTTCTAATCACACGAACCAATTCTGCCTGAATCTCTTTCAATAATACCCCAAACTCATACAAAAAATATTAGCCTCATCTTTTACAATTTGGTCCGCTTATACAGCTAAGGTTTGATGGATTGAAATGGAAAACCAATCGATTTAGGTTGATTTAAGTGATGGCATTTAAAAACAACCCTTATTGTCCCCGAAGTTAAGTGTAGGTTTACGCTTTTGGAGTTGTAAAACGTAAACTAAGATTTAAGAATGGTGAAAAGTTTGTGGATGTGCTGTAAGGGTAAAAATAAAGTGACTTCGTAACGAGGTCACTTTATGGGAAAGGTTGAGGCTCTATAATTACTTGTTTTTTTATAACTTGGCCTATAGATGTTTCATTTATATTGATTAGAACACGTTCTATTAGATTATTATTTTCTAGTCGTTACTTCCAGAATACTGGTCTACGCACTCACTACACAGTTGGATTTCGTCCGATATTAAACCTTCGTTATCAATTTCTTCTATGATGAGAGGTTTGAAATTTTCCTATTGGTTTCATGCTGAAAGAGTAAAAGCAAAACAAAGGATAAATATAGGTGATGCGGTTAAATTGTACGCAAAGCAAGATGATATTAAAGATAGTGCTACAACGGTTAAATTGTCTTTTGAAGCAATTAAACGAGCAGGGAAGCTAGAGCTAGCCACATTAATATCTAAGCAGATGATATGGCGTTTTAATAATGATATAGCGAGCATTAGCTATGTTTTTGAGCCATTGAATACCGATTTCTACCAAAAGGTGAGAGAATCACTCGATGGATTGATTGGAATAGTTGGTTCAAAAGGTAGTCCAGAAACCTATGGGCAATTTATTGAGTGGTTAGACGGTATTGACCAATCTCTGGAAAATAAAAATATGCCTGAGTATTTAGAGGCTGAGTTTGGTTTTAAACTCTCACGCTTTAACTCTAGAGATTCAGAAATTCTTGAAGATGATTTACGTAAAGTGATAATGCACAGAAAAGCCTTGTCTGTACTGATTTTAGGAGAATAAAAACAACCCCCATTGTCCCCAGATAAACAGACTAAAATCTCACAAATTAAACCATTTGAGATAAAAAACACACTCTAATGGTTTAATTTCTCGCTCTAGTGCTTTATCATGTATACATAGTTTTTTATGAATACCGAGGCAAATGGAATGGGCACAATTCTTGATTCTTTAGATCTTGTTTCAGAGCGAATGCAACAAGAGCAATCTGATTTAAAAGCAGTAATAAAAGAGCGAATGCAAATCAACGTGACTGACACTGAAATTAAAGACAGTGTTGATCGCCTTATTTACAACCACTGTTTAAAAAAGAAAGAGCTTCAAGAACTGTTTGGTTTATCTCGTGTGACATTTAATACTCGTATAGATGAAGCAATGGAAAAGGGCGTTATTGGCCAACCCATTATTCAAGGCCGAACCCATTTATACAACCGTTTTGATGTTGCCAATTTTATGGATTACATGGCATATCCAAAATATTCACAACGCTTTGAACCAACAACCATTGTTGTCGAAAATCACAAAGGCGGAACGGGTAAATCAACAACAACTGTTACGCTTGCGACTGCTGCCGCGTTAGACTTAAACCTAAATGCACGTTGCTTGATTATTGATTTAGATCCACAAGGTTCAACAGGACAAAATCTTATCCATCAAGCAGACGATGAATCGGTATACATGACAGCCGTTGATGTAGCCTTATCAGAATTAGAGCCTGAAGGTGATTTCGCGCAGTACTTAGCTTCTGGTTATGATTATGCTGAATTGGTAAAAGCAATTCCTTTCAAAACCCATTTACCGAATCTTGATGTAATTCCTGCTTTCCCATCAGACGAGCGTTTTGTTGATGCCTACTGGGGACAAGATGCAGAAGGGCAACAACAACTATTAACCTTGCTTCGTGAAAAAATCTTATCTGTACTAAAAGACGAATACGATCTTATCTTCATCGATACACCGCCGCAGAACTCGCCAATTTTGTGGGCCGTAAACGAAACTGCGGATGCGGTTCTTATTCCTGTCACACCACGTGAATTTGATTTTGCATCTACCAGTAATTACATGGCAACAATGCCAAGTACCTTTAGAGAGCTTCCATCAAAAGGTGAAAACCTTAAATGGGCAAAATTATTGCCAGTGAATTTTGATGAAAAGAGCGCTCATGAAGTGAAGGTATTCGATAAATTATTACGTGCCGCGCAAGGGCATTTATTATCAACCTCTATTCGACATTCAGAAGCTTTTGTTGCTGCTGCAGAAAGTAATAGAACCGTTTTAGATATTAGAAAATCAGAGCAGATATGCAGTGGAAAGCAATTCGATTTAGCAATGACTTCAGTGAACGCGGTTTACCACCAATTCATTACTGAGATTAAACAACTAGCAACCAAAGGACGATAAGATGTTAAGACCTCAAGATAAACGCACCGGTTTCAATCAAGGGAACAATCTTAGCAAATTACAAAAAAATGAAGGCGTAAAAAAAACCTTCACCTTTGCTAGTGGCAAGAAAGTAAGTGCAACACGCATTGTTGTGACTGCGAGCGAATTAAAAAGCAAAACAGCGATTCATAAGTTAAATCCAAGACGACAAGATTCACTGACACTAGATTCTGTGCGCGATATTTTAATCAGCATTGAACAAGAGGGCGTTCATACCGAAGGCGTTGCTACCAAAAACGAACAAGGCATTTATGAACTGCTTGATAGTTCACGCCGCCGTTTTAGCTGTCTTCATGCACAAAAAGATTTGCCGTTATGGGTGATTGAAGAGAGTATCGATGACGCGGATTTAATCGCTTTTATTCAAACGACTCAATCTGTAAAGCGTTTGTCTTACCGAGAACTTGGTGCAGATTATGAAAGGCTAATGAAAGAGGGCGGTTTTACCAAAATTGATGAGATTGCCGAATATCTTTCATTAGGCCGTGAAACCTGTCGTAAACGTTATGTTGCTGCGTCGATTAACCAAGCGTTGATTTCAGTATTTCCAGATTGTGAAGGTATCCCAAATGGTTACTATGCAAAATTGGCAAAGATTGAAAAGCAATTATCCAAAGAAAAGATAAGTGTTACTAAGTTTGTTGCATCACTAAAATTCAGTGACGCTGAAGAAGGGACGAGTGTTGAAGATAAGCAAAAAGCGATCTTGAACCTAATGGAAACCACACTTAAAAAGCCGACAGATAAAGTTACCTGGAATACGACAACACTAGCCGATTTTGATGATAAAAATACCTACGCTAAAGTACTAAAAAGCAGTGATAACCGTGGTTTAAAAATCGAGTTAAGCCGCTTACCATCTGAACTTTACGATGACATTATCAAATATGTTTCTGATAAAGTGAAAGCAGGATCAGTAGATAGCTAAAACGAAAAAAGCCACGTATAAAATACGTGGCTTTTCTCTTAACTTTTGTCTTCGGTAGTCTGCAAAGCAGTGATGTGCCGAAGCTCTCATTGGTAATAATAAGCCTTTTTGATTCGGGCGTCAAATTTCACTGTTGTAGAGATTGCTAAATGGATAATACTAAGATCATAAATACGCTTTCGACTTCTCGATTTAGCACTTATCTGTATGCCAGTAAAAAGCATACCGGTGTTGAAGATGAACAATTGGCACTACAGCTATATGAATGGAATGCAACGGTATCAAGCCATTACTTACTTCCTCTTCATGTGTTTGAAGTCTTTCTACGTAATTTAGTGAGTGAAGCCATTGAAAATCGATACGGTAAAGATTGGCCTATTGACGCTCAATTTAACTATACATTGAAACGCTATGAAAAAGCCGAATTAGAATCTACGGTTAAAAAGCAAAAACATTATCGAGATGCAAATCAAGTTATCCCTGAATTAAAGTTTTATTGGTTTGAACATCTACTGACTAAGAAACAAGATGTGCGTCTTTGGAAGCATAAAAAATTTCTTGAAAAGGCATTTCCTCACTCTCCATATGAAACAGCTGAAGAACTAAGGCAAGAGCTGAGAGATCGTTCAACTCTGATTCGAAACTTCAGGAATCGTTGCGCTCATCATGAACCAATTTTTTATCATCAACATGTACTGAATATCTATGAGTACATTGATGAAATCATTTCTTGGCGATGTGCTGATACTCGTTCCTGGCTAAACCAAATTGAAAAAATCACACCATTAATTAAGGAACCGATTATTTAAAATTAATGGTGTGGTTTCTGGGGACAATGGGGGTTGTTTTAATAAATAAAATAATATATCAACACCTAATTTTCGGCACATCGTTCCATCTTGTTGTATATTGCGGCGTTAATCTATCGCGCCGCATTCCCCATATATCACCCACTTCTAAAATGCCCAATACTTTTAAGCGCTCGTGCTTTGAATCCAGAACACAGACCCCGTTATATTGCTCGATTTTTTTGGCTGCGTGATTGGCCACCTTTGCTAATGTCAAAGTGGGACCCATTCCAATACACACCGGCAAACGGCACTCTTTCCAAACAGCTCGACGCAATTCGGATCCATGTTGTCGAAGACATTGGATAGCAGGGAAACAGCGTTTAAAAGAAAGAAAAGACTCATCGATAGAATAGATATGTTGCTCTGGTGCGAAGCGCCCGATCACTTCCATCATTTTGGCAGAGAGATCAGAGTAGAGTTCATAATTTGAAGATAGCGCAATAACCCCACGTTGCTCACATAGGGCTTTCATCTCAAAGTAAAGTTTAAACTTTTGGATACCAGCATCTTTGGCCAACCGGTTAGCCGCCACGATCATTCCGTCGTTATTAGACAAGACAACAATAGGGCGAGAGCGCCATTCAGGGCGAAACACTTGCTCAGCACTGCAATAAAACGCATTGGCATCGACAAGGGCAAACATCAATTAAAACTCAATAAATGGCTAGGGCGGTGACAGCGTATCGAGCGGATCACAAACCCTTCAATGCTGAACGTATCAAAATCATTAATCGGTACTGGTTGAATGCTTTCATTGGCAGAGACTAATAAACGTCGTTGCGTATCAAGTAACTTACACACAAATTCACCGTTTAGATTAGCCACTATCACATTATGGTTTGATACCGTCACGAAGCGGTCAACGATCAGTAAATCACCGTCAAAGATGCCCACGCCTTGCATCGAATCGCCACAGGCGAGACCAATAAAGGTAGAGCTAGGGTGATCTATTAGTAGCTCATCAAGATCAAACGCCAATTGAGAGTACTCAGCGGCAGGGCTTTCAAAGCCAGTAATACCGGCACTGGCAGAAATAGGGATCACATTCATAAAAATAACACTGTAATTATTCACAGTGTTATTTTGGTCGTGAATGCGTTAAATATCAAGATTATTCTGAAAATAGAAAGAAGGCAAAATCACAGTCTGTTATAAGCTAAACAGCTTCATAGAAATGTGTAAAATTTAATTCTTCACTTTCAAAAACAATATCTCCGCTGTTTGCGTATACTTCAGGTGAGATAGTATCCCCCTCGTTGCCTGCGCGTTGAATTGTATATCTCAGTGAATCTTCATTTTCACGTTGTTTCTGGTTTTGGTAATCAACCCATAAAATATAGAATTGGTCTTTATGACAAAAAAAGAAGCTAGGACAATCATCATTTCGATAGCTTTTATCTATTAGATATGGATGCTGTGATAATTCAAAGCCAAGTTGAAAACCTGACCCAAATTCGTGCTTGTATTGCATTATTTATCCTTAATAATAGAAAGCATAAAATGTTCTTGTTAATAAGAACATTTTACGCCTTACCCTTTCTTATACCAAGTGGGATATTTCGCCCATTGGCACATATTTTTCTTTTTGAGATTCATCAAAAAAGATAACCTTACGAACTTCCCAACCGTTACGGATATACTCAAGATCGGTTAAGTACGTCCCGTTGCCCATTGAGTAATTTTCACGATGTTCACTACTAAGTTCTTTGTTATTCAAAAACTCAGTTTCAGGATGATTAAGACACGCTTTACGCAATTCTGGAAATAACCGGCGCGTATAGGTAGACCACGCCAAAACGACAGTTTTGGTGGTAATCGATGCGTAATAATCACTATAGGGATCACTTCTCTCTTCATCGTATTCCGTAAACGTGGCCACAATCACCGCCTTAGCATTTTCAGGGATAACCAACCCCTCTTGAAAGGCTTTTTGTCGGCGTTCACGATCTGCCAATTCGTTACGGTGTAGCTCTAAAGCTGCTTGTTTTTCTGCCTCTTTCTGTGCCTGAACTTCTTTTACTTTTTCAAATACCATAGTGCGGCCAAGAGTTACCAATTGACGATCTAATTGGTAGGTTTTAACCAAGGTAACTAACTCAATATGATCGGGGTTATTCAAATACCAATGATTAGGGTCTGTCACTTTTAGCGATTCCGCATAATCTAAGACCTGGACACAATGATCGGTAAACCCAATTTCATTACCGCCACAACCTAAATCGATACGGCAAGTGTGCGCGTGGCCATTATCAAACGTTACTGTGATATTGGTTTTATCGTAGCCGCCTTTTGGGTTATCTAATGCAGCTTGTAATGCGACGCCTTCGAAGGTTTCAAAATTCATTTCTCGATTATCTTTAAAGCGGTTGGATTCAGACCAATTTACCAACACCGTGCGCGGTGAAACTTTCATTGTTGAGGAGCCTGAGTGATGCAACGGTGATACGTTGCTCGCCTCAAGCGGATTAGTGATGCTGTTTTTGGATAAAGTGGAATGTGACATAGTGCGCTCCTTTGTTTGAGTTTTCATCGTCGTTTTCGCCTAACATCCCGTAAGCCAACCTGGTTCTAGAGTGCAACTGTCTTTGATAAAGAAAAAAGCCTTCTTCCTTACTCTTTTATCAAAGAATTTATCTTCAGTTGCGCTCTAGGTTCTGGTGGGTAAGGATCAGATGTTAGCGATAAACGCACGATGTATACGGCTCTTCAAACAAAGGGGCAAACGAACCCATGGAGCAGACCAAAACATAGCAGCACTTATTCGATTGGGGTGAAAGCTCTTGCTCTGCTTTTGATTTTTCTTTTGATGTTTAGCCCGATAGAATCTGCAGGAATAAGAAACAGTTAAGTGTTATTTGCTTTAAGGAGATTCGAGAGATATAGTGTTATGAATTAATATTCAAAACTTAAATATACATTGATCGTTCATATAAAATATATAGATATCATTAGCTTATCTCTAAAGGATTGAACATGAACTACGATATCTTCAACGGTGACGCTGACGGAATCATCGCACTTCTTCAACTTCGTCTGGCTACTCCTCAAGAATCAACCTTAATCACTGGTGTAAAACGTGATATCAATTTAGTGGCTAAAATTGATACCAAAGCTGGTGATAAGCTCACTGTATTAGACATCTCAATGGAAAAGAACATGGTAGGTTTAGAGCTTGCTCTAAGTTCTGGCGCTGAGGTGTTTTATGCCGATCATCATAGATCTGGTGATGTTCCTGAGCACAAAAACCTATCTGCTCATATCTATTTAGATGCCAATACCTGTACTGCGTTAATTATTGATAATCTATTAAATGGTCAGTTCCATGAGTGGGCGATTACTGCTGCGTATGGCGATAACTTAATTGCTAAAGCCGATGAGTTGGCGGATGTTGCTGGCTTATCTGTTGAGCAAAAAGAACAGCTAAAAGAGTTAGGTACCTTAATCAACTATAATGGGTATGGAGCAAAGGTAGATGA
Source organism: Aliivibrio wodanis (assembly GCF_052920805.1). Lineage (NCBI taxonomy): Bacteria > Pseudomonadati > Pseudomonadota > Gammaproteobacteria > Vibrionales > Vibrionaceae > Aliivibrio > Aliivibrio wodanis. The sequence continues at coordinate 35,662 of NZ_JBREXA010000011.1, read as the reverse complement.
TCTTCATTTTGATCCAGCAGTGTTATACCAAGCTTTATTACAATACTCGTCTCCCTTTGATGTGATTGCCGATAAAGCATCGCCTTTTTATCAACTGCAAGCGGCGTATCAATCGGATATGGATAATGTGTTGGCGATTGAAGCGCTGCACAAAAGTGATAAATTAGGGTTATTTGAGTTACCAAACGAGGCGTGGGCACGTCGTATTAGCGGTGTTTATGGCAACCTTTTAGCAAATCAATCTCCTGACTCTGCTCATGCGGTATTAACGAAAAATGCCGATGGTACATATATGGTATCTCTTCGTGCACCATTAAATAATAAGCAAGGTGCGAGTGAGATCTGTACCTTGTTTGAAACTGGTGGCGGGCGTGAAGCGGCGGCGGGAATTAATATATTTCCAAAAATACTAATTAATGAATTCATAATTTTAGTTGAAAAAATGTATTAAGTTCACGCCATTAATTCTTGTGCCTTCTAGCATACGCTTAATAATTAGATGCTATTACCAATAGGTTCACAGCAGCTCACGAACCTTAGATGGCAGGTAGGTTATGTCCCATGCTTTGACCCTGTTGCTATAAGCTTGTTGTGCCATCGAGTTAGGAGTTGTTTGCTCTATTTTAAAATATAGCTTTAATACTTCCCATGCAGGGTGAAGGTGGCAATGTTGCTATATTCCTTATATTTTATCACGTTGTTTTCTTTTTCGTACAGATTCACATGCTTTACAATGGGGAGAAAGTTGTATTTTATTTTTAGTATTGAAGCAATGCCAAAACTCTTTGAATAAAGGAAAAAATAATAGACAACGAGAGCATTTTTTTTCTAATCCGAGTTCAGATATCTTCATATCACCTCGCTTAAAGTATCGATCTACAAGGTCACTTGTTAAGTCAAAATCACATCCATAGACTTTTTTAATTATCTCAAAAATATGAACATCAAACTTTTCAGCAATCTGCTGCATATCAATATTTGAGTTGATAAGTTCAATTATTAGTTCTTTATCATGATCTGATATCATATCAACATTCATTAAGTTATTAAGTTATTAACCAAAATTCAGAGAAGCGCATACTATCATCATTCAGATGTTACTAACTAGAAACTATTCATGAATAATGTACAATGAAGATTGACTTTTTAACCACTGGTCCGGATGATTGGTCATTTGAAGAGCTCGATTTAGAGCTCTTCAATCTTGATGCTATCAATAACGCTACTAAGATTACTTATTAATATTTAGTTGATGCTCATTTATTAACTCCTGCTTTTGGCGTTCCTTGACGTCATCCCAATTATCTTGAATATTACGCGCACTTACTCGTTCAGAGTATTTCTTCAAAGCTCGTCTAAATATTTGATCTTTAGCAACCTTGCCTTCTAGTTCTAAATGTTCAAGTAAACAAACATAATTCCAAAGTAAATCACCAAGTTCATCCTCTAAAAAACATTGCCTATCTGCTTTAATCTCATACTTAACTTCTTCAACTTCATCAATAAAAGCATCAAGATAAGTGAAACTATTTTTATACCAAGTACCTTTAAGATCGCGTTGGGCTTTGACTTTTGAAATTTTTTGTAGCTCTTCGAGATAGAACCCAATTTTATTTTGCATAAGCTTCGTTAAAATTAAAAGAAAACGCTTCAGAAGAAGATACAATATCTGACCTTAAATCAGTCCCAAACTCTTCATTAACTATTTCTGCCGTCAGTGCTGGTAATTCTTCATAAAGTTCATTAATAGCATCTGGGTTACCCGTTAATAATTCATAGAATGAACGTCCATCTATTTGACGAATGTCGTCACGAGGAGGTCTTTTTTCCTTAACTTTATTATCTGAAGGGGAAAAAGGGATGTTATATGACTTCTTCCCTTTAGGAAGGATTTCAACATAAAAGCCAACATAACCAGGGTTTTTAGTTAGCGCACTGGCTAAATCATCATAAATGGCAACCTTATGGTTACCTTTAGTTGTGTTATGTTTGTTTTTTATCTCGGCAATGATTTTTTTATCATGAGAAATAATATCAATTAATTGGCCTACAGCAAGGTTTTCAACACCTTTAATAGATCCTAGAACTTCTTCATGTAACGTTCCAATGGCATTCTGTTTTGTTTTTTGAATCTGACGTTCTTTTTCTTGTTTTAACCATTCATCCAGACTAATTCCTTGTACGACAGAATCAATCGAAGCAGAAAAACAATCTAAAGTATTACGGTATAAATCCAATTCACTAATTTGAGCTTCATAAACTCGCTTTATACTGCTTCTAATTGCTTCTTTTAAATTATTTCTATCAAATGCTTTCATTTATAACCTTTTGAAATAAAAGATTAGTATGCCATAAGGTTTTGTTTCCTAGTAGATGTACAAAAAAACAGTTAAAATACTGGACCAAAACATCGAAACACTGTATATTAACACAGTGTTGAATAACTAAATGGAAGCGTCATATGTTTGATGTCCAAAATAAACAAGAAATAAAATATAGTATTGCAGTTCTTGCCGATATTCTTTCTCAGTCTAAAGCGACAATAAACTCCCGGATCAAACGCGGAGAATTAACACCTTGCTCAAATACCGGACTTATCCCTCTTAAACAAGTGGAAGAATATCCTGAAATCCAAACGATGCTCTGCTCAAAATGGGATGATGAGCATGCAGTAAAGCCTAGTCGTAAATATAACTTAGTAGAGTTATTTGCTGGCGGCGGTGGTTTAGCAATAGGGATGGAGCAAGCGGGTTTAGAAAGTGTTCTTCTTAATGAAATGGATAAACACGCCTGTAATACATTGCGCCATAACCGACCTGATTGGAACGTTATCGAAGGTGATATTTCACAAGTAGATTTCACACAAATAAAAGAAGATGTAGATATCTTGACTGGCGGATTTCCTTGCCAAGCTTTCTCATACGCAGGTAAAAGCTTAGGCTTTGAAGATACTCGAGGAACCTTATTCTTTGAGATGGCACGTGCAATCAAAGAGACCAATCCAAAAATATTCATGGCTGAAAATGTAAAAGCACTCTTTACACATGATGAAGGGCGAACTCTTAAAACCATCAAAAATGTTATTGATGAGCTAGGTTATGAACTCGTAGAGCCACGAGTGTTGAAAGCCATATTCTATAAAGTCCCTCAAAAACGTGAACGGTTAATTTTAGTTGGGATCCGAAAGGATCTGGCCCAAGATGTTAAATTTCATTGGCCATCACCTTACAAACGAGTAATGACATTAAATGATGCTTTATACGCGGGTGAGCTATACGATACTGATGTAGCAGAATCTCCTGGTCAAGAATATCCTACTCGTAAAAAAGAGATAATGGCAGAAGTACCACAAGGCGGCTATTGGCGTGATCTTTCTGATGAGTTGCAACGAGAATATATGGGCGGAAGCTACTTTCTAGGCGGTGGTAAAACAGGGATGGCTCGTCGACTCTCTTTAAGTGAGCCGAGTTTAACACTAACAACCTCACCAGCTCAAAAACAAACAGAGCGTTGTCACCCTATCCACACTCGACCACTTCAAGTTCGAGAATATGCACGAATTCAGACCTTTCCTGATAACTGGGAGTTTCAAGGTTCAAAGAATGCCGCATATAAGCAGATAGGTAATGCTGTACCTGTAAATATGGCTAGAGCATTAGGTCACTCTCTAGTAAGACTACTAAATGATATAGAAGTATTTGATTGTGATACATCATCACTTAACAACAATGAATGCCAGCTATTTGATATCGTTAATGAAGTAGCGCTGCTTAAAGAAGATTTAACTAGAAAAGATGCATTAATAAAAGAGCTACAAGCTAAAAACAAGTCTATCACTATAGAAGCTGATAATTTAAGAGAAAAAATAAAATTAATTCAGAGTATTATTACTCAATAATATTATGAGTTTTTGTATTTAAAGGGCATCGAAAATGCCCTTTTGTATCAAAATATCATGTTCTCTTATAAATACCATTACTGTATAGGCATTGAAAAATAGCGTTATTTAGGTCAAAAACATAACTACCAGAAGAGTCTCCTGAGGAATATAGTTCACCATTGCTCATTGTATACCCTTTAGAAGCAATACCTTTAACAACTCCGTTCACTGATAGCCTCGGCTCAAACTTGATTAATTCAGCTACCCATTTTTTATCTTTCTCTGAAATACTACGAGTATCATATTCTGGAGGGTGACGAAAATTTTCATGGTACCAATGGATGGGGGCATTATGTTCTTTTTCAAACTTCCTTAGCTCTGAAAACTTAACTTTCCAAATTCCAGCTAGTTGCCTTACCGGGTCATAACGCTTCGTATAATTCCTCTGACCACCTTTATCTTTGTACATACTCATAGATTTAGCGGCCCATTTAACCCAGATATAAATTGAAATATCGACTCCCCTATCGAGGAATTTTGAATAATGAAAAGAGTCCTTCAGATCCATTGTTAAAGCATATTGAGGGTCAATTCCGTATTTCCTAGCAATAAATAAAGGAGATGCTTTTGACTTTAGCTCTCCAACATGTAAATGATTGACCGCTAAATCAGGATGGTAAGGGTTTGATTCCTTCTCCGGATGTATTGAGAGAATATCGGTTGAGGTGATAAAGCCATTGTTTTGTAGACGATTAAAAGTATGAACAAAAAGCTCCTCTTGGGTTTCTCCATGTTTGCATGCAAATGATTTTTTATTGAGTTCAGTAAATCCAATTTGGTTATCTTCAAAATCCCTTAGCTCATATGGCATACCTGGTATATTCCTTTAAATCAATCAAAGTGGTGAGAAAACTGAGCACCAAAGCCTTCATTTCCTAGTTTCTTAAACGTAGATTCAATTAAGCCAGTGGTCCCTTCTACTCTAGTTAACATGTTCCAAAACTCATCAGCAACATAGGCTTCTTGGCCAGGAATCAATGGCGAGACTTTTCCTCCTTCTTTAAACCAAAATCGACCACCGTGTGGATCGAAAGGAAAAGCAAGGAAACAAGTAGTATTGGCAGCCATATCCATAAGCGCGACATAAGCATACCAGTCTATAATATTTTTTAAGAACTTAGGGTCACCGCCTGCATTAAGTTGTGTGGTTTTAACGTTCATCTTTGCGAAGAAGAATATCTACTCCCTGACCCTTTGGCATTTTCTGAAAGCCAAGCTGTTCAAGTTCAACGTTTTCAGCGATAAATTTACTAAGCTCAATCCAATAACCAGAAAGTAAAAGAGACATATCACTGAGCTTTCTTTTCTCCCAAAGAGAAATGAATGCAGTGAGGTCATCAGGGATAACCGGCACTCTTTTATTAAATTGCTTTTCATCTAACACTTCAAAACCATTGCTTGCTGAGAACGCTTTGGCTAAGGGCTCCCAAACTCGAGTTCCCATCGAAGTTTCTAAGCCACCAATAAGAGAATGAATTTTTCGCTCTCTCGGAAAAATATGATCGAGCATATGAGTAGTTTTGATTTATTTGCCATTGAAAAATCGATGAATATTATGGCTGACAGTATCTGATATAAGAGCTTGAATTTGCTGATGAGTTAACACTTTAATTATCGTAACTAAATTATTGGTATGGTAAAAGTATCATATTGTGATATTTACATCACGTAAACTTGAGACTGCGCTGCTTTGGGTGAACAATATAATGCTAAGAGTCGTCGGTTCTTAAATCTTATACACAACTCTAAAAACAAACTAAATAGGAGTATAAGAATGTGTATAAGATACAGGTTTGTCCTGTTCAACATCGCCATAAAAAAGCAGTTGAAACACCAGAAGCTTATTACAGCATTAACGCACTTGCCGATTATATTATCCCTAATCAAAAGCAGCAGTAAACGCCACAAACAATAAATGAAGCCCATAAGCTAAGGATTACAATGGATAATGCAAAGGCACAAATAGTAGCCCAAAAACGCCTAGAAACGATGATCACACCTCAAAAGATAAAAGGATGGAAAACAAAAATCGACAAACGACTTAATCCTAAATTCGATGGAAGTCAGAATGTCAACATTTTGCCGGTATCTGAAGACCCTAAATCTGAAATTATTACGGATATATGTCGACAAGCCTCAGGGGTAGCCGCAGGGTTATATCTAGAAGACCTTATACCAATGTGCAATCAAAGCTTGCAACGCTCACCAACAGGCTCTGGACATGACTTGTATACCCCAAATATCGTAGGGATTGATGTTAAAATGTCGACAGAAACCGTAAAAAAAGGTGATAAGAAGAAGGTTTCTGCAACGTTAGAGCAAAGCTGTAACCAATTCGATGATAGTTATTGGGTTGAATTTTTCGGCGAAGCAAAGTCTGAGAATATCAATGGCGTGATGTGGTATTCCGGTTCGGATGCACATAAGAAGATGAAATTGAGTCAAGATAATGTGAACTGGATTTCTAAAAAGGTATACGAGTTTAGACAACAGTCATTCAAGAAAATCCGAGATTCCTTGGAATAAAAGAAACCATATCTCACGACACTGCCCACGCTGCGCCAACAAAAAAAACCAAATAAACCCATAGCAATCAAAAGCCTGACCACACCAACAATCCTTCCTTAACCAAAGAAGGGGCGCAGCATTGGGTGGGCGGGGGATGTGGGGGTGCTCTGCATAAAAGGGCGAAGCTATCTTTTATGATTGGGCGGCACGACCAAAAACCACACTTACCGCAGCAATCAACCCCAACAGAAACCCGATGAACATGACCGCAATAAGCACGCTGTTTGTGCTTTTTGCGCGTGCCGCTGCCCCGCTTTGCACGCGCTCTTTTGTGCAATGCGGGTAAAGCTTTTGATCACCAACTTGTTTGGTGGCCTATGAGCAATTTAACATAATATTTTTATGCTTGAATTTGTTCAGTGCCCGACAGCTTGCTGGCGACTAGGCACGTACAACTTCGCATAAATTATGTTATGTTAATATTGCGGTTGTTCCCCATGCTTGGGGTTAGGGGCTGGTAATAAATCTCTTGGTTGTGTGCTATGGAAGTGAGTGTCGGTTTGCATTGCCATTTATGACGCTACGTTATGGCCTGTTGAACGACGTTTAACGGCTTTTGGCCATTACGTGTTTAGCGTGGGAAATGGCAATAAGTAAACCAGAACGAACTGGAATGGTTGGCACACTGACCTTATTTCTTTGGATTTTGATCTTTTAGCCCTGATTGTTCCCCGGACGGGACAAGACCCAGCGAAGCGTTTTGTGGCTTGGTTGAGCCATTGGAATGTTGCGAAGTATGAGCATAAAGGCCAATTCGCGAAATAAGCATGGTTCCCGCAGGGGCTACTATTTCAACTTTAACTGGGTATAAGTACGTTTAATTATACATAGACATATAAGCAGTAAGCCAAGATAAATAACCAAACCAAAAGCCATAACCTTGCATACTTTTTTGAACCCGACTAACATAAAACAAGGTGGGTTCAAAAAAGTGTGTTTATATGTCTATTTATTTAAGCTTTGGTAAAGATAGTGATGGCAATTTCCATCATATTTCAGACCAAAAATCAGGAAGAACTAAACTCTACTGTCCGTTCTGCAACAGCATATTAATTGCGGTTAAAGGCACTAAAAAAGCTGCTCACTTTCGACATGATGGTGATACTTGTAACGAGTCTTTGACAGAGCTTCCAACGATTGCAGGGTGGCATCACTTTCATCTAAGCTATCCGATAAATGTCATCAAAGAACTTAACTCTGGCTATGATCCCAAAAGCAAATCACCAACAGTTTTTCAAAATTGGAATATTGAACGCTTTTATATCAAAGGGCAGTATCAACAAGAATTGCTAAAAAAAGATACCTGGTCTGAGAATTGGCTATTTACTGATGTTGCCCGAATTATTCTTGGAAGCTTGCCGTTACTTAGCTTTGGCCAATGGATGAGAAACACATTACAACAACGAATAATTGAGTTAAAAGAGCAAATATCATCAAACCATATTCACACTGCTTGGTTAGATATTGAAGCCCACAGACAACAATCTATCCTTAATGCTTCTCTTTACCTTTTTGAATATCACTTAGAAGATGGGACCATTATTCACAAAGTGGGACGAACGCAACGAGAACCCAAAGACCGTTTAAAAGAAACCATTTTTGACTTAGAAAGAGCACTGCAAAAGAAAATCAAAAGCAGCAAGGTATTGAGAGTCGTTGCTCATGCCGGCTATATTGAACAATACGTTTTTCACCGCTATCAACAACAAAAGCTGCAGATTGATTCTCATCGAGAATACCTGCTCTTAGATAATCAATCGATAAAGAACATCAAAAGTGAGTTCACCAAGCTCATAAATAACATTGAACCATTTAATAAAGATGAGCGATTCATTGCTACTGGTCGCTGGCGGTATGAAGAACGTCGGCTTTTAGCGTCAAAAAGAGGCATTAAACTAACTCAAAAAGAAGGCGGTAAGTTTGGTCGGCCAAAAGGAACAGCCTTAAAACAGGATGCATTTCTTGAAAAGCACGCTGACCTTGTTGCACTATTAAATAATGGCCAGCTATCAATGAGTAAGATAAGTGATGCTACACGGAAATCTCGCTCAACTATAAAGCGTGTGAAAGCAGCTATGGATAAGAGTTAACTTTATCTGGGAGAATAACGGAATTATGACAGCAAGATTAAATATCATTGTACGCGGTAAATAGCTGGCACACTGGCCTTATTGCTTTTGATTTTGATCTTTTAGCCCTGATTGTTACCCGGACGGGACAAGACACAGCGAAGCGTTTTGTGGCTTGGTTGAGCCATTGGAGCGTTGCGAAGCATGAGCATAAGAGCCAATTCGCGAAATAAAGCATGGTTTCCCGAAGGGGCTAGGAAAATAAGATAAACTAACGCATCATATTCTTTTCTTTTATTAAAATTCCCTTATGAACATAAATAAAATTGTACTTCCTCTTATTCTATTTGCATTTAGCTCTTCAGCGTTTAGTGCAGGTAACACTACCAATGCATCATTTAATAAAGCAAAAAAAATGCTTGAGCGTAAGGTCTATCATGATCACCGCGTGACTCTTTATTGTGATGCGCCTTTTGATGCAAAAAAGAATATCGACCTACCAAGTGGATTTAAAGCCGAAAAGCATAAAAAGCGCGCAAAGCGTGTCGAGTGGGAGCATGTCGTGCCGGCTCAAAACTTTGGTCAGGCATTTAGTGAATGGCGCAATGGCGATAGTGAGTGCGTAAACAGCAAAGGTAAGTCTTTTAAAGGCCGTAAGTGCGCGGAAAAGATGAATAAAGAATATCGATACATGCAAGCCGATATGCACAACCTTTTCCCTGCTATCGGAGCGGTGAACGCAACAAGAAGTAATTATAACTTCACGATGTTACCAGGGGAAAAATCTGATTTTGGTAGTTGTGATATGCGTATTGATAAGCAAAAAGCACAACCACCTGTTGCGTCTCGTGGTCGTATAGCAAGAACGTATATGTATATGGATAGCACTTATCCAAAATACCAAATGAGTAAGCAGCAACGCCAATTGATGCAAGCGTGGGATAAACAAGATCCAGTATCTAAGTGGGAATGTGTTCGTTCTAAGCGTATTGAGAAGCTACAGGGTAACGCAAATACTATTGTAAATAGCCGCTGTGATACTGCAGGTTTTTAACTTGTAAATAGTTTGCGGGCTCTTTCTCATCTACGCCGTATTAGTGAGAGAGTAATCCATAAAAAATCCAAGTGCATAAAATACACTTGGATTATGACATCTAAAAAGTTCTACCAACCAATCCAATTTCCCTTAATGATAGGCATCACTACAGAAGTAAGTTTTCACTTTTAGACAATTACAGGAAATCAGTAAGACAGTCTTTCATCAATTCCCATACGTCTACAAAAATTACTTTTATAATTGCTCTTTTAAACATCTTACTCTTTACAATCTTAGTGATTGTATTAATTAATAAATTAATCATTTAATTCCTTCCTTTGGTTTCTTATAACCACAAGAAAGGAGAACAAATACAAACAAATCTATTGCATTTTGCTTGTTCAGGATGTAATTTTGATACCGCGTTAAACGAAATAGTTTAAACTCTTGCACCGTAGGAAGTATTAGAATTTAAACATTTTGCTTAACAAAGAACATATCAAACTTTATCTGACTTCCCCATTATTGTGGTCGATTTCGGATTTCAAGAAAGCCCTGTCATCCATAAATTTGGAATCAGGGCTTTTTTGTTTTTAGCGTATTGAAAAACAAACCCTGTATTCCATTCCAATAAGATAGCACCATTATTTTTTTCAATCTACTCCTAACTGCTAAAACCCCAAAAAAACCCAGTATAACCCAACCTAAGCGGACATATAGTATAATTAACCAAACAGGTTAAGTTAATTGAATTAACTGCCGTATCAGCCATACAGCTCCAATTTGACAGCAAAAAGAAACATTACAAAGTAACTTTTAAAATACTGCATTTAATGATACCTAACAGCAAATGCGATAATAGTCGCAAAAAAAACGGACAAATACCCTATATATAGTGCATTTAATTTTATTAAACACAACATAAGCAAATCCATAGTATTTACAAGGGTTATTAAGCTCGATCTATGGATAAATAACATTGATCTAGATCAATATAAAACTGAGGGTGATTCTACTTCCGCCACTGCTTTAATATAGTTCTCGATTTTGCTGCAATGTATAAAAATGAAACAATTTTTTGTGGGCTATACCTACATTTTCTAGCTACAGAACTTGTGGTTTAGCTGGGCCTTATAAATCAACGAATTGCTTATTTTTTAGTTTAATGTCTTCTTAAAAGCCCACTAACGAATCAAACAACGGGAAGACGTAATCTCTAGGCACATTAAAAACTACAGGGTAACGCGAATACTATTGTAAATAGTCGCTGTGAAACTGTAGGTTTTTAACTCGAAAAAGGTTGAGGGGCGTTTTCTCTGGGCTATCAGCGACCACTAACACAAACTTATTAATGCCGATGGTTGACGCACTTTGTTTGCGCTGTTTGCAAACAAGGTGCGCCGAAAATAGCTGGCACGAAGTGCGAGCGCCCCAAGCTTGGGGAAGGGGTTGGTAATAAAAAGCAACCCACGCTTTTGCGCCTCTTTGGAATGACGAACAAACAGGGACCATTGCTTTGCAAGCTGTCGCCGGTGTGCTTGCACACGCTTGTTAGGCGATGGCTGTTTTGCAATGCAATGGTGGTGATGGGAATGGAAAAGTGGCGCAGTGGGTCACAATTAACGCAACATCACTTTCAGAAACTATTGTTGTTTATTTTAAATAGATAGCCGAGGGAATATAGCCCCCATTATCGGCGATCTCCGCTTTTATTCCTGACGTGATAACATCCCCACTAATTTTAAAAAATGCAAAGAGCATCTCTAACGTTGTAAAAAGGTGCTTCATATTGCTTATTCGTACGAGCAGCGTTCTCATAGTTAAAGCGTAATTTTCTCCCGCCTTTAAATTTACTTCTAAGTAATATTCGTAGTTTTCAGAAAGCAATAAAGCCATACTTACACTTTTAAACTGCCTTTGTCTGTAAATACCCTCTTCGCACGATCTTGGATCTACTCCCATTTCGCCTAGTATACTCTTTTCCATCCACTCCCCATGGACTTGAAGACGATCATTTGACTGCCATACTACTTTACCCACTATTACATATTCTCGATGTGGAGAGGCATTTTCAATTAACACAAGTTTACTCTCACACATCCATTCTTTAGGTGCCTGTACTAAGTGAGAATATCGACCAGATGTGACTAACTTTTTCACTTTATTTAACAGGTGTAAATGTCGTACTAATTTTTCTAGTTGGTGAGTAAATATACTAATACCGCTGTCTTGGCTGACATGTCGAAGTATGTCGTAAATAGTCCAATATTTATCTTGATGAACACTTGAATTACCGCAATTTATATCTATCTTGGTTGACAGTAGTATATTTTGAAAATGTTGACATTCAGATAATATATATTCTGCTGCTATCTTACTAAGAATAACTTCAATGGCGCTACACCATGCTGAAAAGTAATGAGAGTTGAGAAGCGCATTTATAGTTTTAAACTTTAAATCACGTATTAAACGTGCATTTTTATGCTCTATACCTTTGCGCCTATTCTCATCCGTAAAAATCGGATCTTGATAACCAGGAACGGAGATGCCATTAATGTTCAGGCTTTCGAGTATAAACGTTATGTTATCTTCATTATTCCAAGCATCCACTATCCTAAGTAAATGCAACTCGGAACTATTACTATCAAATTTATTTGTATCTCTCATATCCTCTGAATTGAATAATTCAGCTTCTAAATAGTAACCTTTGGAAGCCTCAGGTAAACCGAACTCTTGCTGTAAGATGTCAGCTTCTTCAAAAGTAAGTCTACGACGCCCTCCCTTTAGTTCACTAATGCGTGAAGGCTCTAACTTCAGTAATTCACCAACTAAATTGTTTCCCCCAATATTGCATGCGTGGTTTACATATAACATTGACTGTTGTTTATTGTATTTCTCGGCTTTCTGGTTCATAGCACTCTCCTTGTTTCAAAAAACAAGCTTATTATGATCTTAATTACAGATAAAGCGTAATTTATACGTAATAATTACGATTTAAGTAAGGATCGGAGGGTCTAATGCATTTTCTCTGGGCTTTCAGCAACCGATAAACCAATTTATTAATGCCGATGGTTGACGCACTTTGTTTGCGCTGTTTGCAAACAAGGTGCGCCGAAAATAGCTGGCACGAAGTGCGAGCGCCCCAAGCTTGGGGAAGGGGTTGATAATAGAGAGCAACCCACGCTTTTGCGCCTCTTTGGAATGACTAAATAAATAGGGACCATTACCTTGCGAGCTGTCGCTGGTGCGCTTGCACACGTTGTTAGGCGATGGCTGTTTTGCAATGCAATGGTGGTATGGGAATGGAAAAGTGGCGCTGTGGGTGGCTTAAACTATGTGATTGGATTCAATAATGTTCCCGTTCTCGCTTCATGTTCTACGCTATAGGCTTCAGAGTTAAATTTGAGTTACTAGAACAATATATAAAATACATACGTTTCAGGGTGATTATTGATTGAAATGAATCGAACATCATTTATCTATGATTTTGAGAAAAAAGTTTACGCTATTTGCTTATTATAGATATATAGAAAGGCTGCTAAATCTAGCGGGACTTTTCGCATCTGAACGTTATACGACCACGCGTTCTGAACTAATTTTAGGAATAAGTAATGAATTTAAAAAAAGAGATAGTTCAAAGAGCAAAAGAAAAGAACATTGACCCATATAAAGCACCATTTCGCCCAAGTTGCCTTGGTATAGATTCAAGTAAATATGGTTCATTTTCTGACTATTGTTCAAAAGAAGACACTTGCTCTGGAAAATGGAATGATAATGTTTTTTTAAAAGCAGTCGAATTTGATAAAGGAGGAAGACCAGTAAAATATGTCCTTCTTAAATAAAAGGTAGCAAGGTTTCTAGTTTAATTAACGTAACAGCCGTTATCTGCCCTGACAGCTAGAACAAAAAGGTCACCTATATTGGAGACCTTTTTATGCTACAACATCACCGCAACTGCACATCAATTTTTTCAATCCCCATTTCCCTGGCTTGGTTGACTAAAATATCTATTCGCCATACTCTTAACTCTGCTACCCGGCCATGACGCACGGCATAGCCAATGCCATTGACTTGATCGATACCAACCAGATGGAATTTATTTGGAAATTCAGTGGATTCTTGAGCAAGAATTTTCGTCATGGTTTTGGTTTCAGCTAACCGACGAAACTCCCCTTCTCTGACTTGATGAAAGACAATTGACATTCATAATGACCATTTGTAAATTACATATCGTCATTATGTATCGTTGTTAGCTCTAATTACAACGAATTATTTATACTTAGCTAACTGATCGTCTTTTTCAGATAACGACCTTTCATGACGTTTTATCGTCTCATTCTGTTGTGTAATGGTCGCTTTAAGCTGAGATAACTCATCTGTCGCCACACTCACTTTGTCTGACAGCTTTTGCTCACTGCTCTGCAGTGTAGTTAACGACGTTTGTAATCCATGACGCTCTTGGTTCGCACTTCGTAAATCTGCATCCATTACTTTATTTTGCTCAACCAATGTTGTTTTAGTTTCTTTAAGCTCAACAATTAACGCCTCTTGGCTCTCTTGTTTTGATTCAAGCTTGGTGATCTCTTTGGCATTTGATACCAATTCACTATTAAGCGATTTAATCTCTTCAGATAACTGAACGTTTTGCGCTTTAGTTGTTTCAACTAGCTCTTTATTACCATCAAGCAATAATTCATTTTTCGCTAAATCAGTTCGCAAGCGTTCATTACTGTCGCCTAATTCCGATACTTGTTTATTTAGTGATTCAATTTGCTGACGTAGCTCATTGGTTACCGCTTCTTGAGCTTTGGTGTTTTGGCTCATTTCAGATTGCAGTGTTTTGATCTGTTGCTCACGTTGTTCAAGCAATGCCGTTTGTTTATGTAAACGCTCTTCTGCACGTTCTAAATCTTCAATAGCTCGCATACTCTGATCTTTTGCATCTTCCGCAATATCACGATAACGACGCTCGGCCTCAGTAGCATGACGAGTGATTTCAGACATGAACACACGAGTAAACTCTTCTGAGAAGCCCATTTTTTCAAGCAATGACTTTTGATTAGCTTCTAATTCATCTTTCCATATTTTGTAGTATTTATGCACCGTACTAGTACTACTCACATCTGGAAGCATCGATAAGACAATACGAACACTTGTCTTCTGCCCTTTTGAATAAAGCTCATTACAAATTTCTGTGACTTTATCTTGAAGCTGATTACCCGTTAGTGCCGAACTCATAGCGATGCCTACATAATTAAGAAGAATTGGTTACATTATACACGATAAACGAACATAATCAACGAACGAACAGTGTTCGATTGTTCGTTTTTGTTAGGTATGCACACTTAATCCAAAATTAAAATTTCCTTTATTTAGATCTGAAATCGTCTTTTTGAATCCTTAGTTGTGATCCATGGCTTCGCATTTAGCTTGGTTAAGCTAGCAACACGGCAATACCGTCGAGCAAAGAAGGAATAAACCATGAGTATTTACGTCACCATACGAGGTATTAATTACCATTTGGATAGCGACCATCCATTAGGCAATACCATTCATGATGGAAATGGGCTTATCGTGCATCAAAATGATGCTTTAGTAGATGGAAGAGAGTTAATGGATGAGTTTGTGGAGATGCTTTGTAATCAATTAGCAGAGTACTTTACCAGTTTTGAACCTGAAGATTTTTTAGAAGGTGATTTTCGCACATGGTAGTTAAAGAGTGGAACGGTGTTGGTTATCGTGCGTTCTACACACAAGATAAGTGGATCCATATTACCGATATGAATGGGATTATTTTGTGTGATATGACTCCTGATGAGTATGAATCACTTGAAGAAGCCTTACAGGGATACGTTGATTTTATGTCATCGCAAGGGCAAAGATATTTACATTAGTGGAAATGGTCTAATTGGGATTAAAACGCTCTGGTGGGAGCGTTTTATATGGATTCATAATCACTTGTTAGGTCTATTACCTTTTTATTCCATCAAACTCATCCGCAATTCTTAGGTATCGCTTAACACTCACTCGAACTGTTTGACTTGAATCCTTGATTCCAGAATTCTGCAATAAATTGGTCAAGCAGATTTAATTCGATTAACTTTCGAATAACATATCCACGCCTTATAGATGATGAATAACTTTTTTCAGTCCAAGAATCAGTGTTTAATTCTTTAATATAGTGGATATTTACACCATGCCTTTCTAAGTATGGGTATGCTATTTTTAATGGTCATTGTATAGACAATTTAAATTCCTTTTCTGTAAAAACTAACGTACAACACTAATATAATGCAAATTAAAACTTTTTAAAATTTTGCCTAAATAATCACTTTGAATATCAAGTGTTATGTATAAACATTAAAATCTACTAATTAATTTCGTACATTAACCTTCCTTCAAAACACTATAAACCGTCGTCCGGCTGCACCCCAATTCTTTACTGATCGCGTTTTTATTCATCCCCTCACTCGCAAGCTCTTTAATGCGATTGTGAAGCGTCTTATTAGGAAAACGGCCGAGGTGTCTACCTTCTGCTTTAGCGCGCTCCCTACCCTCGTTACAGCGCTGTAGGATGCGTTTTCTTTCCATTTCAGCGAAGGCTGAAATGGTAGTATAAATCACTCGACCTACATCTGAATTTATATCGATGTTACCTAAATCATGAAACACCAAACCTGCGCCTTTAATTGAAAGCTGATCCGCGATTTGCAATGCATCAATAGTATTACGAGCAAGTCGATCTACTTTCATTACATGGATTACATCGCCATCACGCGAAAAATTGATCATCGCATTTAATTGGGTTCTCTCTGAATCTTTACCACTCGCGTTTTCTTGGAAGATTTTGTCACAGCCTAATTCTTGAAGCTGCTTTATCTGAATATCGACTGATTGTTCTTTTGAGCTGACTCGTGCGTAACCGATAAGCATAATTTGACCTAACTGTGTTCAAAAAGATATTAATTATATTATGGTCATGTTCAGTAATTATCAATGAGACTTTTTGAACGGATTTGGTGGGCGGTTGATAGAGTGCAAAAAAGTACACCTTTCTGAACATTGTAAATTTAGAAACACCTCTTAAGTAATTAACTTAATTGTAAGAGTTGATGTTTAGTTTATACACACTTCTTAACCCAGGTTTCATTTAAGTAATTTAAAGAATTAGCTAAGTTTAATTAATCTTGGAAATATCTCTGAAAAATTAAAAGCATTGATGGAATAAATCGATTCTCATTTTACTGTGTAGGTAATGACAGGAGAATGAAATGGAAAGAATAATGAAATGCCCAAACTACGGGCAACATAAAGAATGGTTTTATAATGAGCGACTTTCTATTTGGTTTTGCATTTGTGGCTCTGTCATTTTTACTGCTTGAGATCTTAGTTGGTGCCTACGAACATAATCACTTAATGTACTTGCTGATACTTCGAGTAACTTAGCAATTGATGCTTGGCTTAATCCCATTAATAAATATTCAGTTATCTTTTCTTTTTGTTTATCGAGTTTTAAATTTTTTGCTGGTCCTTTTGGTCTGCCACCAATGATCCCTAACTTTCGTTTTGCATCTAATGCTTCTTTTGTTCGTATAGAAATAAAATCCCGCTCTATTTCTGCAGCTAAACCAAGAACGGTTGCTATGATTTTAGACTGCATACTCCCATCCAATCTCATATTTTGTTTAATAATAAATACGTTAATCGATTTGTAGAGACAGAGCTCTAATACTTCTAGAACTTGAAGTGTTGATCTAGCAATACGACTTATTTCAGAAAACATTATTGTATCGCCAGCTCCCATTCCCTCAAGTAACTTGGCTAATCTACGTTTCTTCCATTTTTTAGTACCAGACAGAGTATCTTCGACAAATTGAATATCACAGATCCCCATTTGATTGGCGTATTCTAATATGCCGTGTTTTTGGTTTTGGACATCTTGTGCATCGGTTGATACACGAAGGTATGCATACGTTGTCATGGTTCTTCCTTGGTTGATTACCTTAGACAACATAACAAAGGTGGGAGTTATTCACTTATTCACATTGTATATAACAATATATATTCTCTATATGATCTATAAAGTATATAGAGTATATAGGGCGTTTTTAGTTCTTTATAATCAGCATGTTAATTAATGTTAGGTAACAAAAATTTCCGTAAAAAGATCATTTCTTTCCGTCAAATGATCTTTATCTTCCGTTTAAGGTAACAAAAATTTCCGGTTAATGATCAAATTTTTCCGTTTGTGGTATAAAAATTTTCCGGTGATTCTTATGTTATTAATGAATAACTTGGATTTATGTCTTAAAGATCATTATTTTCCGTACAGACCATTAAGGTAACACCTTTTTCCGTTATTTTTGATAATTAATCGATTATTCTTGCTTCTTTTTTCTGTAAGGTTACACTTATTTCTGTTATCTACGGAAAATGTTGTTACCATTATGAGATAACGGAATTTTATGTGACCTTTATCTCAATAACTGTTGTTGGTGAATATGACTAATCAAAATCAGACTGAAAATGAACAAAGAGTGATACGAACTGATGACAGTAAACAGTTACCAGGACAATTCTTTAAGAAATCTCATGAATTAGTTTTTAGTCAGCTAACGATGACACCAAAAGAACACGATATTATGGCTCTGCTGCTTACTCGTTTGCATAAAGACCATTGGGATTCATTTATTGATGGTACAGCTATTCGAGCACCTGTTTATCAATTTAACTCAGATGTACTAAGTGAATGGTTTGGTGTTAAGAAAGTCGATTTATACAATACATTAGTAGCGCCAAGTGAAGGTTTGAGTCGTAAACAAGTAGGGCTTAAAAATCCAGAAAAGAATGAGTTTGATTACATTAACTTGTTTAAACGCTTATCGTACAAAGATGCGACATTAACGATTATTCCAAATGATGAACTGTTGAATGAATATCTAGGGATCTCACAAGGCCATGCTCAGGTTGATCACCGTATTTTCCGGAAGTTAAAAAAAGAGCATTCAAAAAGACTCTACCCTCTTTTATGTAGATTTAAGAGTAAGAATACACAACTGCATACTTTTACTGTTGAGGAACTTCATCAATTCTTTGGATTGCTCGATCCAAAAGGAAATATGATTAAGAAGAGCTATGCCAGTAATAAAGTGTTTCTAGATCGATGTGTTCGTAATTCGATTGAAGAGATTGAAAAATTGGATTCTAACATTCGATTTTTAACGTGTGAGCAAACCGGTTCATTTGGTTATCAACCAATTAAGCATGGTCGGAAAATAGCTAAAATTAAATTCCTATTTACTTGGCATAAAGTGAAAGCAAAAGAAGAAATAGAACTAAGAGAAGAGCTATCTAAAGAGCAAGAAAGCCTGAAAAAATCGGAAATGATTTATCAATTAATTACTGACTTTGTTCCTAATGATGATGGTAACCCAACCGTTGAAGAACTAAATGAATTGATGGCAAATGCTTCTATGCTAACGAGCCAAGATTATAAGATGGATGGTGATTTTATGGTTAAGCTTGGTCAAGCAATGACTGAAGCACTAAGCAAAAAACCATAGATAAACTAAGGTTAATATTATGACTCATAATGCAAATGCTAATTCAATTTATGTAATTAATAATTTCCATATTAAATAAAGGATCGCAATGATCCTTTTGTTATCCCCCTTCCCCCTCCTTATCGTGCTAATCCTAAAAAAGAGTACCTTAGATAAATCAGTAGCGAGATAAGTCGTTTCTAGTTGTGGTATTCACTTAATAGGATTCATGCCTAGTCGATGCGGGTAAACCACGCCTACGACAATAAATAATAGGGTTGGCAATGAAGTTTTAAATATTCATTAAAGAAATTATGAATGACAATTCTCTTTTCGTCTGAGACGGAGACGTTCTGCATTGGCAGAGATAAACAAGTTAACGGTAATGATTTATTTTGGATGCGGTAGAGCATGAGGATGCGATAAATCATGAAGTGTGATTTAACCCAATGAAGAAATGAGTAAATGGAAAGGAGTTACGTCCTAACCTACAAATGGTGTGGCGAGCCATCAGTTATGCCCAGCCCTAACTAATACACTGATTAACTACGCGCTTGATAAAAAAACAGAATTGAAAAGCTACAATCTAATTTGGTCTTATCGATGGGATGAATTTTAGGTAGATGTTCACGTTTTAATGTGACATTACCCAGCCCGTCATAAGACCTTTTTTGCCTGAAGAAAATACGAATTAAACGATGGTTTTATTCGTATCATCAAATCATCAATCACTCATCATCTATCAATCAAATCATTTACCCCTAACTTCCGTTAAAAAAAATTTCCGCGTACGAAAAAACTCACGTGAGGCTCGGACGTTTTTTTCAACCTAGATCGCGGGGGAATTCTACTGTTAGAAAACGCAGTTACACGAAATGTTCGCGCTACTCGCAAAGCGCTACGCTGTCACACACTTTTAAAAATAAGCCACTAAGCTAATACTCATCGAATTAACGGAGGGCTCATGCGATTTTTAAAACTGCGAACTGATCATAAGCGTATTAGAAAAAATGGAAGCCCATACATAACCCCATTAATTGTCGATTCTCCGCGCCGCTTCGCTCCGTCTAAAGATCGAAAAGAAACTACGTTTAAACGAACTCAATGCCAGCTAATCACCGGCGCTCATGACTCAGGAAAAAGCCGGTGGGTTAGCCGACTAATTGAAAAACAAGATGGTATTTGGGGCAATAAAGCCAAGCCGGTGCATTTAGAAACTTTGCTACCAATGACGAGCTGGGTTGAAAATGAAGCGGTTGCAAAATGGTATGAAGCCAAGCGTAAAGCGCATGAAGATGGCCAATATCAAACAGAATGGCGAAAGTTAAATCTACAATTAAAAGCCGATGCCCTATCCGACTACTTACTTGATACTGGCGCACTATTGTTTGTCGATGATGCACACAAACTAACAGGCCGCAAAGCGCAAGTTGCTCGTGCTTGTTTGCTATCAAGTAAGATTTGGATCATGACATCGAGCGAAGAAGGAAGACTGCCGCCTTCAATACGTCCTGTTATCGAGCGTAGAAATCCACAACGAACCAATTTATTAACAGATGCCAGTTACGACACAACCAAAGCGCTGATTTGGTTTATTGTGGCCATGTGCGTCGTGTCTGGTGCATGGGAAGCAGGAGCTGTTGTCGGTGGGCTTCAAATGCTTGGAACTGGGCGGAGATCTGCCCGTGCCGAATAGACAAATACAATCGCTAAAAGCAACCTTCGTTTTGCTGTTGCTTGGGGCTACTTCAATGGTGAGTGCTACTGATTGGGGGATCAGCTCACCTTGGAGTGAACCTGAAGTTTTACCACCAGAAGCAAAGCCGTTCGAGCTGCCAACACTGCATGGTGATGAACCCCATTTTAATACCCCTATTCCTGCTATGCTGCCAGCGCCAAAAATTAACCCCGATGCTATTTTCAATTCTGTGCTGCATTGCTACCCAGAGAAAAGTAAATTCAAAATTGATATCGATATTGTTGCCGGTGTGAAATCTAACATCGATGAATACAATACCAGTGATTGGCCTGAGATCTCAGAGCACTACATTGGGATAGTTGGCAAGATGCCGCTGTACTCAACTACAGAGCAATCACGCGAACGCCAATGGGAATATCAACGCAGAACAGCCACGGCAACCGCTGTCGCTGCGTTTACCAAAGCCTTAGCGAGCAGAAACTACTCTTATCGAGCTATGGGGCTTTATCTAGCTTTAGAAGCGCGATCAAAAGCGCGAGTAATAAAAGGTATTGCTAATGTCGATGAGCAAATAGCTTTATTAGAAAAAGTGGCCACGTCACACCGTGATGTTTTAACCCACGAAGCCACTTTAGTTGAACAACGTTTGGCATTGGTTGCGATGTGTGAAGAAAGCCAAAGTGATGGTATGAATCGCTATCTTAAAAAAGTCGCTTACCTACCAAAACCTACACCTCAAGAAATAGCTCAATGAAATGGTTAAACCATACGTTAATTGCAGGAGCTATTTGTGCGGTGATTTCCCCGCCTCATGTCGCTGCGTGTGTCGCCGGTGCAACAGCACCCGATTGGATGGAGTATGTTTATAAACTTTCAGGGAAACATATTAAACACCGAGGCCCAACACATGTATTTACGCACTGGATCATAGCGGCAATTGCGTTTACTTTTATTTGGGATTATCACGGAATATTAGCGGCGTTTGCCTGGGGCGGAGTGAGTCATATTTTGACTGATGCCATGACGGTTTCTGGCGTGCCATTCTCTCCTTACAGTGACCGACGTTTTCATTTGTTTGGAGGACGATTTAGAACCGGTGACCCTGTTGAATATGCAATATCTGCAGCGGTAATTATTGCAGCTATTGGGTTTAACCATATAACTGGAGGCCAAGGCTTTGCGCCCTTTTTTTATGATTGGGGCGGATTATATAACCAAGGTTTGATTGATGGATTAGAGTGGAAAACCAACAGATTTAGGTTGATTTAAGTGATGGTTTCCAATTACAACCCCCATTGTCCCCAGAGTTTAGATATGGATGTTAACCATGGTTTCCAATTACAACCCCCATTGTCCCCAAAGTTAAATATGGGTTTTACGCTTTTTGAATTAATCATATCACTGACAATTATTAGTATTTTAGCTTCAGTCTCGGCCCCGAGTTTTACTGATTTTTTGAATCAAAGAAAAGTAGAACGATTCAGCTCTGAGCTAAATGGGATATATATGATGGCAAAATCAGAAGCGGTATTAAAAAATAAAGATGTCTATGTGCATTTTGTGAATTTAACAGCCAGTTATCAGCGTGGAACAGATTGGTGTATTGCTGTGACAACATCGCCAATATTCACTAACTGTAGTTCGAATACTGAATTGATATCAGTTATCGATGGTAGGTTGTTTAAAACATTACATATTAAAAGAGCCATGAATTATGGAAAAATTCGGTTGGATCCCGTTCGGTCACAACCTGAATTTGAACATGGTGAAGAATATGTAGATTTAATCAGTTTCTACATTAAAGACGAGAATAAAGTAAGGTCATTAAGAAGCCACTTTCTGGGAAGGTTTGGGATCGTTGGTAACTAGATTTTAGTGTTTATTTGTTGGTACTTTTTAATAAAAATGTCTTTTCTTAAAATATAGTTGTTATGTCTCACTTTTATTTTATGTAATTTATTACTGAATAATTACAGAAAGTTTGTAATTACACTTATCGCCTTTGGCTGATAGTATTTCCTGGTTAATTACTCAAAGGTGGCTATTATGAAAGTGAATAAAGAAGAATCAATTAGATGGATCAATCACGCAATTACGTTCTATAAAAATTTAGGTAAAACTCAAAAAGAATTGGCAGATTACTTGGGAATAACAGATACAAGAATTAGTGAATTAAAGAGTACTAATACATCTCTCAAAATCTCACCGAATCAAATGAAATTAATAATGGAGTTATGTGGTTCACCTAGAAGGGATCCTGGTCGATTTGAGTCAGCAGAACTTTATGACGATTTAGACAAGTTTTTCGAAAGTTATATACCTGTAACTATTAATCGATTTTATCGTGATGTTTACAGAAGCCTAACTAATAATGAAACGGTAAATAAAATTTTAAGTCGGTGTGACTTTGAAGAACAACTCAAAGAAAAGAAGCTTGAAAGTATTAATGGATTTGTTCGCTCGAAAGAATTTACTGAGTTATCTAACGATGGTGATTTTGCTAAAATAGTAAGAGGTGATTTAAAAGAGTTAACGAATAAATACGGTATAAAAAAAATCGAGCCAGACAATTTTTATATACTTCGTCAGCTAAATTCACTTGTTAGCGAAATCCCTGACTTTAAACTAGGTAGTAAAATTATTCATAGTTTATCCCCTGTTGTAGATACAATTCCGCTAGTAATTACAGGGGAGCGTATAGCTGCTTTTATGCCTGAACATACTACTCATAATTTCCCTATTAACACCTCTGTTAAGGATGTACTACAACAGTTTGTTCATAATCGGTCTTATTATAATCCTGAATTAGCTGTTTTGGATTTCTGGAGGGAGATCCGAGTTGAAGTGTATTTAAGTGAAAATATGAACTACCATATTTTGATTCACATGACTCATCAAAAGATGGAGCCTGAAGATTTTTTATATGAATCTACTTCTGTCGAAGGTTTTGAGTGGTGTAATTTTGATGCGATTGTTCGTAAGGAAGACCGAATTGCTATAATTCGAAATGTGAATACATTGGAATTATTTAACCAGATCGAGAAATTGAGAAAGTGGCAAGGACTAGAGCAAGATAATTTATATGAGCTAAAGAAAAATATTGCGAAAGCGGGTGGTTATATACCAGGGGCATTTGTTCTTATCTAATTAATTATTTCTAATCAGTTAACGTAATGAAACTCAGGCTATTCTGAGTTTCATTACTATATATTTAAGCTTTGTTATTAACCAATATTTTTCTAATCACACGAACCAATTCTGCCTGAATCTCTTTCAATAATACCCCAAACTCATACAAAAAATATTAGCCTCATCTTTTACAATTTGGTCCGCTTATACAGCTAAGGTTTGATGGATTGAAATGGAAAACCAATCGATTTAGGTTGATTTAAGTGATGGCATTTAAAAACAACCCTTATTGTCCCCGAAGTTAAGTGTAGGTTTACGCTTTTGGAGTTGTAAAACGTAAACTAAGATTTAAGAATGGTGAAAAGTTTGTGGATGTGCTGTAAGGGTAAAAATAAAGTGACTTCGTAACGAGGTCACTTTATGGGAAAGGTTGAGGCTCTATAATTACTTGTTTTTTTATAACTTGGCCTATAGATGTTTCATTTATATTGATTAGAACACGTTCTATTAGATTATTATTTTCTAGTCGTTACTTCCAGAATACTGGTCTACGCACTCACTACACAGTTGGATTTCGTCCGATATTAAACCTTCGTTATCAATTTCTTCTATGATGAGAGGTTTGAAATTTTCCTATTGGTTTCATGCTGAAAGAGTAAAAGCAAAACAAAGGATAAATATAGGTGATGCGGTTAAATTGTACGCAAAGCAAGATGATATTAAAGATAGTGCTACAACGGTTAAATTGTCTTTTGAAGCAATTAAACGAGCAGGGAAGCTAGAGCTAGCCACATTAATATCTAAGCAGATGATATGGCGTTTTAATAATGATATAGCGAGCATTAGCTATGTTTTTGAGCCATTGAATACCGATTTCTACCAAAAGGTGAGAGAATCACTCGATGGATTGATTGGAATAGTTGGTTCAAAAGGTAGTCCAGAAACCTATGGGCAATTTATTGAGTGGTTAGACGGTATTGACCAATCTCTGGAAAATAAAAATATGCCTGAGTATTTAGAGGCTGAGTTTGGTTTTAAACTCTCACGCTTTAACTCTAGAGATTCAGAAATTCTTGAAGATGATTTACGTAAAGTGATAATGCACAGAAAAGCCTTGTCTGTACTGATTTTAGGAGAATAAAAACAACCCCCATTGTCCCCAGATAAACAGACTAAAATCTCACAAATTAAACCATTTGAGATAAAAAACACACTCTAATGGTTTAATTTCTCGCTCTAGTGCTTTATCATGTATACATAGTTTTTTATGAATACCGAGGCAAATGGAATGGGCACAATTCTTGATTCTTTAGATCTTGTTTCAGAGCGAATGCAACAAGAGCAATCTGATTTAAAAGCAGTAATAAAAGAGCGAATGCAAATCAACGTGACTGACACTGAAATTAAAGACAGTGTTGATCGCCTTATTTACAACCACTGTTTAAAAAAGAAAGAGCTTCAAGAACTGTTTGGTTTATCTCGTGTGACATTTAATACTCGTATAGATGAAGCAATGGAAAAGGGCGTTATTGGCCAACCCATTATTCAAGGCCGAACCCATTTATACAACCGTTTTGATGTTGCCAATTTTATGGATTACATGGCATATCCAAAATATTCACAACGCTTTGAACCAACAACCATTGTTGTCGAAAATCACAAAGGCGGAACGGGTAAATCAACAACAACTGTTACGCTTGCGACTGCTGCCGCGTTAGACTTAAACCTAAATGCACGTTGCTTGATTATTGATTTAGATCCACAAGGTTCAACAGGACAAAATCTTATCCATCAAGCAGACGATGAATCGGTATACATGACAGCCGTTGATGTAGCCTTATCAGAATTAGAGCCTGAAGGTGATTTCGCGCAGTACTTAGCTTCTGGTTATGATTATGCTGAATTGGTAAAAGCAATTCCTTTCAAAACCCATTTACCGAATCTTGATGTAATTCCTGCTTTCCCATCAGACGAGCGTTTTGTTGATGCCTACTGGGGACAAGATGCAGAAGGGCAACAACAACTATTAACCTTGCTTCGTGAAAAAATCTTATCTGTACTAAAAGACGAATACGATCTTATCTTCATCGATACACCGCCGCAGAACTCGCCAATTTTGTGGGCCGTAAACGAAACTGCGGATGCGGTTCTTATTCCTGTCACACCACGTGAATTTGATTTTGCATCTACCAGTAATTACATGGCAACAATGCCAAGTACCTTTAGAGAGCTTCCATCAAAAGGTGAAAACCTTAAATGGGCAAAATTATTGCCAGTGAATTTTGATGAAAAGAGCGCTCATGAAGTGAAGGTATTCGATAAATTATTACGTGCCGCGCAAGGGCATTTATTATCAACCTCTATTCGACATTCAGAAGCTTTTGTTGCTGCTGCAGAAAGTAATAGAACCGTTTTAGATATTAGAAAATCAGAGCAGATATGCAGTGGAAAGCAATTCGATTTAGCAATGACTTCAGTGAACGCGGTTTACCACCAATTCATTACTGAGATTAAACAACTAGCAACCAAAGGACGATAAGATGTTAAGACCTCAAGATAAACGCACCGGTTTCAATCAAGGGAACAATCTTAGCAAATTACAAAAAAATGAAGGCGTAAAAAAAACCTTCACCTTTGCTAGTGGCAAGAAAGTAAGTGCAACACGCATTGTTGTGCCTGCAGTGATTGCTATCGTTGTCTGCATTTTTCCTATTTTGCTATTAAAAAATGCGATTAACATAGCAGCAGCTGCAAGAAAGCAGAGTGTGTTATATACGGACATTGTTAACCTCTATATATCTTATTTATGTAACAAAATGTGATTCAGGTCATTTTCCACTCAAATTGATAAATATCAAACTTTATTTCTAATTTGGATAAATAAATCTATTTTGGACGTCTAGATTCCTATTCGATGTGTGATAGGATTGTAACAGAAACGTATTATGGATGAGGCAGTACCGTGGCAGGAAGCAATAAGAAAACTGAAATAGAAAAGCACCTTCTGGAACGTATACTTTTGATCGATGGTGGCATGGGAACCATGATCCAAGAGTATAAGTTTGAAGAACAAGATTATCGTGGAGAGCGCTTTAGTGATTGGCATTGTGACTTAAAAGGTAACAATGATCTTCTAGTGCTTTCTCGTCCTCAAATTATTAGAGATATTCATTCTGCTTATTTAGAAGCGGGTGCAGATATCTTAGAGACTAACACCTTTAACTCAACAACGATCGCAATGGCTGACTATGATATGGAAAGTCTGAGCGAAGAAATGAACTTCGAAGCTGCAAAATTAGCAAGAGAAGTCGCAGATGAATGGACATTAAAAACGCCTCATAAACCGCGTTATGTTGCAGGTGTTTTAGGCCCAACGAATCGAACGTGTTCTATTTCTCCTGACGTAAATGACCCTGGTTACCGAAATGTCTCTTTCGATGAATTAGTCGAAGCTTACTCTGAATCAACTCGTGCATTAATCAATGGTGGTTCTGATTTAATTCTTATTGAAACCATCTTTGATACTTTAAATGCAAAAGCGTGTTCTTTTGCCGTTGAATCTGTTTTTGAAGAAATGGGTATTACATTACCGGTGATGATTTCAGGTACGATTACAGATGCTTCAGGTCGTACGCTTTCAGGACAAACTACAGAAGCGTTCTACAATGCTTTGCGTCATGTTAAACCAATCTCATTTGGTTTGAATTGTGCATTAGGACCTGATGAATTACGTGAATATGTAAGTGAGCTGTCTCGTATTTCTGAGTGCAGTGTTTCAGCACACCCGAATGCAGGCTTGCCTAATGCCTTTGGTGAATATGATCTCTCTCCAGAAGAAATGGCAGAACACGTAAAAGAGTGGGCCGAGAGTGGTTTTCTAAACTTGATTGGAGGTTGTTGTGGTACGACTCCAGAGCATATTCGTCAAATGGCACAAGTGGTAGAAGGGGTTAAGCCACGTCAATTACCGAGACTTCCTGTTGCTTGTCGTTTATCTGGTTTAGAACCATTAACTATTGAGAAAGACTCTCTTTTTGTGAACGTAGGTGAAAGAACCAATGTTACCGGTTCTGCTCGTTTTAAGCGTTTAATCAAAGAAGAGTTATACGATGAAGCCTTGAGTGTCGCTCGTGAGCAAGTAGAAAATGGCGCTCAAATTATTGATATCAACATGGATGAAGGCATGCTTGATGCTGAAGCGTGTATGGTTAAATTCTTAAATCTATGTGCTTCAGAACCAGAGATATCTAAAGTTCCTGTGATGGTCGATTCTTCTAAGTGGGAAGTTATCGAAGCTGGCCTTAAATGTATCCAAGGTAAGGGTATTGTTAACTCGATATCGCTTAAAGAAGGTAAAGAAAAATTCTTACAGCAAGCTAAGTTGATCCGTCGTTATGGTGCAGCTGTGATTGTGATGGCTTTTGATGAAGTGGGTCAGGCCGATACTCGTGAGCGAAAAATTGAAATATGTACTAACGCTTATAATATCTTAGTAGATGAAATTGGTTTCCCGCCAGAAGACATTATTTTTGACCCAAATATCTTTGCTGTTGCTACGGGAATCGATGAACATAACAACTACGCTGTTGATTTTATTGAAGCAGTTGCCGATATAAAAAGAACGCTTCCTCATGCCATGATTTCAGGTGGCGTATCTAACGTATCATTCTCATTCCGAGGTAATAATTACGTACGTGAAGCGATTCATGCTGTGTTCTTATATCACTGCTTTAAGAATGGTATGGATATGGGGATAGTGAACGCTGGTCAATTAGAGATTTACGATAACTTACCAGAAGATTTACGCGAAGCGGTAGAAGATGTCGTTCTTAACCGTCGCAATGATTCAACAGAACGACTACTAGATATCGCGACAGAGTATCTAGAGCGTGCTGTCGGAAAAGTCGAAGATAAATCAGCACTTGAGTGGCGCTCATGGTCGGTTGAAAAACGTCTTGAGCATTCATTAGTAAAAGGGATTACTGATTTCATTGTTGAAGATACCGAAGAAGCTCGTGTAAATTCTGAACGTCCAATTCATGTTATAGAAGGTCCATTAATGGATGGTATGAATGTGGTTGGTGACTTATTTGGTGAAGGTAAGATGTTTCTTCCTCAAGTAGTTAAATCTGCTCGTGTAATGAAGCAAGCGGTAGCGCATTTAGAGCCATTCATTAATGCAACTAAAGATGTGGGATCTACTAACGGAAAAATTCTTTTAGCTACAGTAAAAGGTGATGTTCATGATATCGGAAAGAACATCGTAGGCGTAGTACTACAATGTAATAACTACGAGATTATTGATCTAGGTGTAATGGTTTCTTGTGAGAAAATACTAAAAGTAGCAAAAGAAGAGAATGTCGATATTATCGGACTTTCAGGTCTTATTACTCCATCACTTGATGAGATGGTTCATGTCGCTAAAGAGATGGAGCGTCAAGGGTTTGATTTGCCACTTTTAATTGGTGGAGCAACAACCTCTAAAGCACATACTGCTGTTAAGATAGAACAAAACTACTCCCAACCTGTGGTTTATGTTAATAATGCTTCTCGTGCTGTTGGTGTTTGTACGTCATTGCTTTCTAATGAATTGAAACCAGCATTTATTGAGAAGTTGGATTTAGATTACGAGCGTGTGCGTGATCAACATAGCCGTAAAACACCACGAACAAAACCCGTTTCACTAGCAAGAGCACGAGAAAACCAAGTCGATATTGATTGGGTAAACTACACGCCTCCTGTACCTGTAAAGCCGGGTGTGCATATTATTGATGATATGGATGTTGCTACGTTACGCCAATATATTGATTGGACCCCTTTCTTTATGACATGGTCTTTAATGGGAAAATATCCTGCAATTTTAGATCATGAAGAAGTGGGTGAAGAGGCGAAGCGTTTATATAAAGATGCGAACGATCTGTTGGATCGTGTAGAAAAAGAAGGCTTACTAAAAGCGCGAGGAATGTGTGCTATTTTTCCTGCTAACAGTGTTGATGATGATATTGAAGTGTATACCGATGAATCACGTACTGTGGTATTGAAAGTTCTACATAATTTACGCCAACAAACAGAAAAGCCAAAAGGGTTTAACTATTGTCTATCTGATTATATCGCGCCGAAAAAGAGCGGAAAAGCCGATTGGATAGGTGGCTTTGCTGTGACTGGAGGTATTGGTGAGCGAGATCTAGCGGATGAGTATAAAGCCAAAGGTGATGACTATAACGCCATTATGATCCAAGCCGTAGCAGATCGCTTAGCCGAAGCATTTGCTGAGTATTTACACAAAGAAGTTCGTAAAGATATCTGGGGATATTCACCAGATGAAGATCTTTCTAATGATGATCTTATCCGTGAAAAATACCAAGGTATTCGCCCTGCTCCTGGTTATCCTGCCTGCCCTGAGCATACGGAAAAAGGAAGCTTATGGGAGTTGATGAATGTTGAAGAATCGATTGGTATGTCATTAACCTCAAGTTATGCGATGTGGCCAGGCGCATCAGTGTCGGGTATGTATTTCTCACACCCAGACTCTCGTTATTTTGCTATTGCTCAAATACAGCAAGATCAAGCTGAAAGTTATGCAGAGAGAAAAGGTTGGGATATGTTAGAAACTGAAAAGTGGCTAGGGCCAAATCTAAACTAAGATCTTTTTCATAATAAACATTAAAAATCCCATTAATAATCAATTAATGGGATTTTTTAGTTTAATAGGTTTAGAACATGATTTTCTACTTTTCAAATAGTTCTTTATGTAGAACTTGAACCGCACGTTTAGATTCTGATTCATGTAACAAGAAACATAAATTATGCTGACTTGCTCCATAACAAATCATGCGTAGATTGAAATCTTCTAAAGCTCCAAACACTTGCTTAGCATATCCTTTAGAGTCACTCATTTGATTACCAATAAGTGCAATTAGACATAGATCGTTTTCTATTTCAACCGTGCATAATTTTTCTAATTCTTGTTGGGCTTCAAAAGGTAATTCTGGCGCTTTACCGTTGGTATTAGTTTGGTCAAGAGTAAGAGCGACACTTACTTCAGAGGTGGTAATTAAATCGACTGAAATCTGATATTTAGCTAATATTTTAAATACTTCAGCTAGAAAACCATAAGCATGGAACATGTTTGGACTATGTAATGTCACCATGGTTTGATTGCAACGTAAGGTTAGCGCTCTAAATAATGGAGAGCTGTCTACTTTTTGCTTTATCCACGTACCGCCTTTTTCTGGTTCTTTTGATGAACCAACAAACACAGGGATTTGATGACGTAGAGCGGGTAATAGTGTTGATGGGTGTAAAATTTTAGCACCATAGTTTGCCATCTCTGAAGCTTCACTAAAGCTAATTTCTGGGATTGGAGATGCAGCAGGTGCAATGCGAGGGTCGGTAGTATAAATACCAGGAACATCAGTCCAAATTTCTAATCCACAAGCATTTACAGATTCAGCTATTAATGCCGCACTATAATCACTGCCACCTCGACCTAATGTCGTTGTATTTCCTTCATTATCAGACCCAATGAAACCTTGTGTTACGACAATATGTTTCTGGCAAAGAGGTGCGAGTTTAGCTTGAGCTAGCTGAGATATTTCTTCAAGTTGTGGCTCACCTTTACCAAATTGTGCATCGGTGCGAAGAACTGTTCTGATATCAAAGCGAACGGCAGAGTTACCGCGTTCAATTAATAGTTGAGTAAATAGGTGAGTTGACATGAGCTCACCGCAAGAAACAAGATGATCAGTGAGTTTATCACTTGATTGAAATGAAGCTGCATCGGCCGCTTTTTTTATGTCTTCAAGGATTTCAAGAATAGCTTTCTCTGGATAAATAGGATCAGAGAGTTGATCTAATACAGAAAAGTGAATGGACTTTAACTCTTCAAAAATATCTTTTTTTCTTTGGTTATCTTGTACACCGTTAGCGAGCTCTACCAATAAATTAGTAACGCCAGAGCAAGCACTAATAACCACAAGGTGAGTTTTTTGATTCTGCTCGACAACATGAGCGCTGCAGCTCATTGCTTCGAAATTGGCAACGCTAGTGCCACCAAATTTAGCAACATTAATAGGGTTCACTTTCCTGTCTCCCGACTACATCCAATGTGTAAAATAAAGGTGAAGGGGTGATAGCAAGAAATAAATAGTTGCTAGAAGCCCTTCACTTAAAAAATAAGTGACAATCGTTAGGATTCAGCCTAAACGACCGACGAAGTTTTCCCAATAAAGTTCGTCTCGGCATTACTCTCCCTCACTTAGTTGACTAGGAGTTTGGACTCCACAAATTAAGTTACCTAGGTAATGCTCCTCTTCTTTATGTATTTCAAAGGAACAAAATACGTATTAATAATGTGCTTTTTTATGGCTTAAATGTCAACAAGTGGTAACAACTTTATTTGTATTTCTTCTCTTTAAAGTAAAAGTAGGTGTTTTGATGGTGTTTTTTCTAGTTTAGTCACTCTAATGACTTAGTCTAATTGAGTTTAATTATTTTTGTGTCTATTCTTTGTACACCCTATATTTCAAGGAGTGAATAATGCAAAGTTTTATCCCACCAAGAAGAACCCTTATGGGACCTGGTCCATCAGATATTTCACCACAAGTATTACAAGCCTTAAGCCGACCTACAATTGGCCATCTTGACCCATTATTCATAAAAATGATGGATGAGGTTAAAGAGTTACTTAAATACGCATTTCAAACAGAAAACGAGTTCACGATTGCAGTATCAGCCCCTGGAAGTGCAGGAATGGAAACTTGTTTTGTTAACTTAGTTGAAGCTGGCGAGAAGGTTTTAGTTTGTCGTAATGGTGTTTTTGGCGAACGAATGCGACAAAATGTTGAGCGTTGCGGCGGTACTGCAATTGTTATTGATGATAAGTGGGGAGAACCAGTTTCGTTAGATAAAGTGAAACAAGCGTTAGAACAACATCCTGATATTACTATTGTCGCTTTTGTGCATGCAGAAACGTCTACAGGAGTATTGAGTGACGCTAGAGCTATTTCTGAACTTGCACGTAAGCATGGATGCCTAACCATTGTGGATGCGGTGACGTCATTAGGTGGCGTTCCATTATTGGTGGATGAATGGCAATTGGATGCGGTGTATTCTGGTTCCCAAAAATGTTTATCTTGTACACCAGGTTTGTCTCCTGTGACGTTCTCGAATAAAGCCGTTGAGAAGATGACATCGAGAAAGACGCCCGTACAGAGTTGGTTTTTAGATCAAAGTTTGGTGTTAGGTTATTGGAGTGGTGAGGGAAAAAGAAGCTATCACCATACGGCCCCAGTCAATAGTTTATACGCCTTACATGAAGCATTATTAATGCTAAAAAATGAAGGAATAGAAGAAGCGTGGAGTAGACATGCATATTATCATCAAGAGCTAAAACAAGGTTTAGAAGCTCTAGGTATTCAATTTATTGTTGATGAAGCTTATCGGTTGCCACAATTGAATGCAGTTTATATTCCGGAAGGTGTTGATGATGCTGCGATTAGGTCACGCCTACTGAATGAATATAATTTAGAAATTGGTGCTGGACTGGGAGATTTAGCAGGGAAAGCATGGCGTATTGGTTTAATGGGGTATGCGGCTAAGAAAGAAAATGTGGCTCTTTGTCTTAAGGCTTTATCTGATGTTCTTTAAGAATTAACCAAAAAACCGCTGAATAATCAGCGGTTTTTATGAATCGTTTATTTATTTTTCTCTTTTAATACAGAGGAGTTCTGGCGAAGTTTTTCATCTAATTCTACCGATTCAAATTTATTATTTGGAAATAAGAAAATCGCCTCTCTTCTTATATCTTCTGCATTTTGAACTTGCCCAAGAGCTTGATAAGCAATGATTAGGTTTTGATAAAATGCAGGTCTAGGCTTTGTTTTTATAAGCTCTTTTGACCATGTTATATAGGGTGTAATTAATTCTGATTTTTTATTCATAATCCCTATAGTTAGCTGAGCTGAAAGCACATCCCAATTAAATCTATCTTCCCAAGCAACAGGGTTAGTCACTTGATTTAAAATATCAGGGTTCATTGGGCGGGTGGTTTCAAATTTCGTTAATACCCAATTGGTATGCAGCGTTGAAAGCATATAGAAAGCAGTAACAATTGGGAGAACTAACGAACTTATACGTAAAGCTACTTTTATGATATCGCCGATATGGCGCTTTTTGTGTACTTACAGCTAAGTTGATCTATCCAAAAGAGAAGAATAATAAAAGTGAACCAATGAACCATTGAGTGATAGAACGGGTACTCTAATTGGCTATGAATAAAAATAGGAGCAATTAAGGCAAGTAAAGCAAACTGTGTATCTAGTTTACTTTTTCTTATCTTTAGCAGTACGCCACCAGCAGCAATAAGCAAACCTAAAATAGCGACAACACCTCCTTCTACTCCCCAATATAGAACTTCGTTGTGAGGGTGTTCCATCGAAGGAAGCCCAGGTCTATAGGTCGTTGAGAGTTGATGTTGTTTAGCTGTATACAAGGTGTATTCTGCTTCAAAATTCCCGTAACCATACCCTGTGATTGGTTTCTCTAAGAACATATCGAGAGCTTGAGGGAAAATGTATTGTCTCGCATTCGCTAAACTGGTTTTTTGAATGATAGTTGATGCGTTATTCGTCTCTTTTTCTTTTGATATTTCGAGGAGAGCATAATGACCACTAAAACCTATAACTATTGCTAATATCCAAGAAAAAAATCGTTGTTTAGTACAGTATTTCCACATATAGGGTGTTAATAAAGTAATACTAAAAATGGTAGCAAGCCATCCTGTACGAGATGCCAAGACGATAATCAGCGGTACTGTAAATATGATAGTTGCATAAAGCAGGGTTAGTGCAATGATGTTTTCACGGTATTTAGTCGGTTGTCTAGCTAGGAAATAAGAGGCAATAGCAAGCCCTGTAGCTAAGAAACTTGCCATAACATTAGGTTGTTGAAAAATACCATAAGGTCGATTAACGATAACGTTATAGCCAAAGCCATTACCTTCTTTTAGAAAGATATATTGGATGTAACCTATACTAGTCTCAATTAAAACAGAGCCAATAATACACCATAAAAGCCATTGCTTTTGTTTATTTGAAAAAGCGAATTGTTGCAATGTAATGAAAAAAATTAGCCCAGCCCATAAGCCTAAGAACTTACCGAGTGCTAATTCTGGTGAGGCATCATGATAAAATAAGGGGATAGAGAGTAGTATTACAGACAATGATAAAACAAGTGTTAAAGTTGAATATTTAAGGAGTCCTT
The DNA here is from genome assembly GCF_052920805.1 of Aliivibrio wodanis. Classification (NCBI taxonomy): domain Bacteria; kingdom Pseudomonadati; phylum Pseudomonadota; class Gammaproteobacteria; order Vibrionales; family Vibrionaceae; genus Aliivibrio; species Aliivibrio wodanis. The sequence goes on along the minus strand of NZ_JBREXA010000011.1, from coordinate 417 downwards.
GTTTGGCTATATGAAATACACCAATAGCAATAGCAATACTAGCAGGGATCCAAGAGATGGCATTAAATGCAAGGTGTAAGCCTGAACCGCCAGGGTTTGGTTGAAAGAAGTGAGCACAGACAAAGAAAAGAGTACTAAGGCTAAATAAAAAAGATTTAGTTAATGGTTTTCTAACCTTTCTTGCTTCTAGTTGCGTTCCTTGGGTAAGTAGCGTTGCCATGTATTAATCAATTCCTATTGCGAGCATGAATATAAAAAGTAAAGCCAACAAAATGCTGGCTTTATTCTATCGTATTCACCTTATAAAGTGCGGAATTTATTGCTTATTCAACATTGGTTTTAAGAAGCGTGCAGTATGAGAGCCTTCAACAAGAGCCACGTTCTCAGGTGTTCCTTCAGCTACAATCTCTCCTCCAC
>NZ_JBREXA010000010.1:0-20394 GCF_052920805.1 Aliivibrio wodanis | reverse complement strand
CCCCCGAGCACTATTTTAGTCCTATGATTTTTTTCATATAATAAAAATAGAAGCTTAGAAACAAGGTGCTTATATAAAATGACAGTGATGAAAGCCGCCCCTCAAGACAAGCCTCAAAAGCTTAGTAAACGGTGGGGAAAATGTGTTGTTGATAGTGGGTGGACAGCAATTCCAAATACGTTAATAGAACGTCAACGGGCTCTTGAATTAAACCCAACAGAGATGAACATATTACTGGTATTACTAAAATTTTGGTGGGAAGACGATAAATCACCATTTCCATCAAAAACAACAATTGCTGAATTCATTAATAGGGATGCAACTACAGTAAGAAAATCAATGAAGAGCCTTGAAGATAAAGGCCTACTTAAAAGAGAGGCTCGTTTTTATGAAAAAGGAGGTCAAACATCTAACTCATACGACTTAAGTGGTCTTGTTGAGAAATTAAAAATTGAATCAAAAATACTAACAAAAATTAAAGAACAAAGAAAAAAAGAGGATGGACGATTACGTAGAGGAGGTAAATAATTTTGAAAAGTAAAACTATTTCACAAGCAATAAGAGGGCAAAAAACATGGATTGAATATGAAAGACAAGACCTTAGACATCTTGATGATCAAGATCTGTTAGATGAAGAAGAAATCATCAAAGCATGTGACTCACAAGAAAACGCTATATCTTTAATTCATAATAAATTAAATGTTAAAAACGGACTCTGCATACTAGAGTCTCCCATCGGCAACGTTGTTGTACATGAATCTACTATCCCACACATAGTAGAAAAACGAAAAGATGCACGTGAACGTTATCTTAACTTTGCAATATCGACCATTTTAAATCCATATGAAATCTATGATGTGGAGTACGATGATGGTTCAGTAAGACGAGTTTTTATAGGAGCATTCAAAGGAAAAAAACAAATGCTAGCTATAGCTGTCAAACAAGAAAACGAACAAAGATGGCTATGGAACTTTATGCATTGCGATGCCAAAAAGCTCAATAAGCATAGGAATGGACATTTAGTATATAGTCGAAATTAAGAAAGGCGGTCTCAATGAGACCGCCTTCTATTAATCTCTTTTTTATAATCCTCAAGAGAAAAGGAAGGAAAGGTCTCACCCTACACAATCACTCTTTTGATTATTGGGTTCCTACGCAATCTATTGGCAAAGAGACCAGATTGTTTCGCGCTTTCACTTATTAAATAATATACTACTACCACTATAATGCAATCCCCCTATATCAAATTGAATACAAGACATAATGAATTTTTGAAGGTTTAGTTGTAGGTATTCTGTCAATTAATCCGTTAATTAATCAATGTGTAGTAAACGTTAAGCTAGTTTGGTCGATACTGGGGAGGGGGAATAGCCGATTTAACGAAAATAAACTGGTCGGCATTCACTTGATGTATGAAAAAAAACAATGGCGTAAAAACAAAAAAGCCCTATGCACTTGAAGTACGTAGGGCTTAATGCTTTAATAGTTTCCGTTCTTAGTGCGTCAACACTTTGAACAGAGGGCAGCTAAGAACCTGAGAAATTCTAACTGCATACCCAAACAAAACAGACTTGCTTGAGTAGTTGTGATTATAGCTATCTAGCCTGTAATTACAAGAGACGAATGAATGAAAGCGACACTTCCCCCCCTAAATACATGGCATCCCCTAGAATCTTTAACTTCTGAATATGAAGTGATCCCGTTCCGTGATCGCAAGAAAAAATATATCCCAACCTTAAACCGAAAGTTATTCAACACGATTGAGAAGTATGGCGCGTGGGTAAATTCGCAATGGCCTTTCTTAGTTCATAAGTTGGTTGAGGTCGGTATGCGTAAGCGTAATCTCTCATTTAAAGAAGTACATAAGCGTAATATTGAAAATACGTTACGTTGGATTTCTTACCATTCGGATGCGGTAACCGGTTGTATTAACGTGACTCATTTGTGTATCGAGATTGGAAAAGAGATCGGGGTATCGAGCTCGACTATTTCAGTGATCATGAAAGAATTGGTTATCATGGGCTTGTTGTACGAGCCTGAGCACAGTGGTCAATCCATACAAGATATTCTGCATGATGGCCGATTGCCAAGAACGCTATGCACCACACCGTTGTTCTATGAAATGTTTGGTATCAATCAGAATGAGTTAGATCGTTTGCGCTCCATTGAGATTAAGCGACGTGAAATTGAGTATGCAAAAAGACAAGAAAAATACGACGCAGAAATCGCTCTGAAAACCTACTGTCACAGTAATATTCTGCGTGTATGGGAATATCGACATACTCAATCAACCTCAAGTTATAAGATTAAATTGGCTGATATGGAGCCAATGACTCGCCTGGCTTATATTTCTCGTAAGCTACTTGAGCGTATCAAAGCGAAAGAGTAGGCCAATCAGTACCGAAAAAAATAACATCACCAAGATGGCCAACAATCTACTTCGTAGAATGGGACTATCGGTTAAAAAAGCGGAATTCGCCCCTCCAATACCTTAAATTAAGTGACCTTGTCACGCTCTTAGCTGGGTGGAACTCGTCACGCCTATAATTCACATTGTTCAATAAGTGAGCAGATAAAGTGATAAAAAAGGATCTTTTTCATCGTTATACGGATCCTTTTTCATTGGTTCCCTATTAGTTATACATTAATGTCGGAATAGCCCTTTCTTAATTCAGATATAGCCCCTTTCTAAACCCGGCTAATATTCTTTTCTTATCTAATTCAAAAATATCTAATTCCACCAATGCTTGTTGATAAAAGAGCAGAGCATTAGATACCTCCCATTAATTTTTATTTAAAACCTCAGACTCCTTTAGTTCTTCATTAAAAATTAAAGGGCAAATTAACCCCTTACAAAATCAATCAATTCTTTGATGTGGTCAGTCATACGCGCTGAAAGTACTTTTTGTCATTCGACAGGAAGATGAATCACACTCTAAAAGAAATGGGGTAGTTCTTATCGCTTCGCGATGGTCTAGCAAGAAAGGAAATGCGCCGCGAGCTCGAAATTACGCAAGTTGCATAACGCAACCTGCGTAATTTCTAATACCCTTGTTATGGCTTAGGCTCTGGTACAGTAACTTGAGGATTAGAGACTCTAAAAAAATGAACTAAGATTGAGTATTTTTCTCTTCTTGTTTTCACTGATTCATTTTCATGTCGTTTCCAATAACCAATAATTTGTCTTTTCCCTATGCTTTCTAAGGATGAGATTGGTTCGTGTTTGAAAATATCGTCAATGATGGCAATTAATCGTTTCATTTGTTTCTTTTTGTACGCCGATTTTTTTCCTTTGGTACTGTAAACGATCAGGGTTTGTCTTATTTCAAAGTGGGTTTGTGGATGCATGCTTTATCCCAAATAGTTGTTCGTTATTGATATACGTTCGTGGCCAAGTTCTTTTGATATCTGTAATCGGGCTTGATGATCTAACTGTCGTGCGTCTTGTTTTGAGATGTTTAACGTGGTTGCCAGGTATTGGTGATGGGTTGAATGAGGTACGTTTGCTAATACAGGGCTTAATGCACCGGTTAATTTTTCATATCGATGATTGGCAAAATGATGTCGTTCGGAATGGAATGTAAAACCAAGTGAGTGGATCTCTCGATAAGATTGATTTTGAAATTGTGACCACTTTTGCTCTGCAGGGATCATCGAGTGCTCATGTTTTTGAATATCTGCAGCTCTTTCCAGTGCTGATATTTGAGTATGAGATGAAATTGGGATAGTTCTTTCTTTTCCGCCTTTTGTTCCAAACTCAACCGTGATCACTTGCTTGTTAATTGCTTCCTGAAGAGCGCTCTTTGCGTCAATAAGACACGATTCTTTGAATCGTAGACCAAACTCTCTTTCAAGCGTGATAATGGCTCCTAGTCGCTCAGACACGTTATTTACAGCATGATTGTGCTCTGCCAGTGTGACGCTGTGGTTGCTGGTTGCGATCCCTGTTCGATTCGGTAAGCCGGCATCTTTTACAGGATTGATATGAAGCTGGTGATCACATCGAGCATGAGATAGCGCAACATTGATTTTAGATAAGTAATTTTGGGCAGTTGAAGCACTCATTTTTTCTTCTTCAAAACGCTGATTTAAGGATCCTGCATAAGACTGAACGTGAGATTTTTCTATTTTTCGTAGATCCTTTATCTCAAATTCTTCTTTCATGTGTTTTGCAAAATCATTGAAGGCACTTTTCGAATTGTGTGTTGAATTGTCACCGTTCCCCTTCATTTTGTAGGCAGCAACAAGCGCTCGGCTCATATCACGAGAGCCAAGGCCAAAATTTCTTACGTGCAGTTTTCTATCCATGTAATTTACCTTCTAGAATCATGTATTTTTACGCTTAGTTATGTAATTTCCTTTCTTGAATTATGTATTTTTACGCCTAGTATTTTGTATTCTCACAGATGCTCATCATTGATGTTTAGTTAAGAGATTACGCACATTTATTTTTTAAGATCAGCAAGTTGTGCTTCTTGAACGTCATTTTGCAGACTCTGATCTATTGTGAGAACACAGCGATACGCTGTTGTTTTTTGCTCTCTTTCTCAGTGCCGTACCGTTTGCATTAAATACGAACATAATTTCGTATTTCGATACCTCAACATTGAGATTTTTCACTATGTACTTTCCAAAACTTCCGGCCATTTGATTGAAGGCAACAATAAATTATTGTGTTTAAGGCTTATGGCGAAAGGGTTTTCAGCAAATAGCGGTATTCCGCGTCTAATTTTTATAAAAAAATTAGACGCGATGAGAGTAGGTTATGAGTAAATCATCAGGTGATAAATTTGACGTAGCCAAGCAGCTGCAAGATATCTTGCATAAGTTGGAAATAATCAATTGGTATGTAGCTAAGAAATAGCTATAGGTTCCACTCCCGACGATCCGGGCCACACCGGTGGGTGTGTGGTACATGCGCAGCAAAGCGCATGGAAGAAAGTTGTCGTTACTCAGAAGAGCTTACAGCCAAAACGACTCAACTGTAAATTGATGGAGTGATCATCTCACTGCTGCGTAATGTTGTCAAACTAAGCTCTTGTGGGAAACAGATTTCTATATATTTAAAACAGTTTTCTATATTTGAGCAAAGAAAACTGATAACCTTGATTTCCGTAACAGAAATCAAGGTTATCATGATGGCAAAAAAAGAAAAACAGTTAGATCTACTTACTGAAGAAAAAGGAAATTATGGCCACGGTGGATCAAGAGCCGGTTCGGGGAGAAAAAAAGGCGCTGGAAGTAAGTTAATTAGAGTCCCTTCTCAGCTTGTCGGGAAGGTAGAGGCGTTAATTACGAAGTATAAGAGTGATGATATGGATTTTGACATTAATGAGCACATTACAAAACGTATTGAGCAGCTAGAACAAGACAAAAAGGGACAAACGTTTGAAGTTAAATCGGCGATTAATAACGTACTTGTCGAGCTAAAGAACCTTCAAAAGATTTTAGAGGATGAAATTGAAAATGAGTAAACCGCTATTAGATGAAGTCGTTTTAAAATTGATAGACGCAAAATTAAAACTAAACGGACATGTTACAAGTAAAGATATTTATTTTCACCTGGGCCTTGGTCGCCAGAAAGTCAGTAAAGTCTTTCAAGTTTACTTAACTGCAAATCCAGGATCGATGACATATGTACCATCTAAAAAGAAATACATCGCCTGCAGTAATTTTAAACCGGTTTTTCTTGAATCTGGAGCCGGTGAATATGTCGATGCGTTGATCATTGTTTTTGGTACTTTTGAAGTGAATTAGTTAACACAGTTTTCTATATTTGCATTGTTCATATTTAGAATTCATTAAATTGTGATGAATTTTAATGAATTCAAATTTAGCGTAACGATAAATGCTTAAAATAGACCTTACAGGGTGATTTTTATCTCAAATGGATCGAGATTTTATTGCCCTGTAAATCGCCCTGAAAGCGTCATAAACTTTCAAACGTGTTTAGGGGGGTATCGGTTAGGTTTATATCTGAAAAGCGGCACTGTGGACTTCTGAGGCTGCGAAAGCATGGTTTTCATAGGCTAACTTACGGATTTAACATAAGGGGCATATCCTGCACCGCTTTTCTTATTAATCTGAGAAAACAGACAGTGTCGGATTTGTATAGGCATTCACTTATAGAAAAAACATTACTGATGTTTTTCTATGTCGCTTCTATCTGGATTTTACGTAACTTCCGTATCTCGACCAATTTCAATTACCACTAACTTATAGATAAGGAGTAACAGTAATATCCTGAACCTCAAAAATTTAACCCAGTTAAATTTTTGATTTGTATTTATATTCTTAGTAATACCGTCCCCTTATAGAGAAAGGCTGCCTTCCTGGTGGCTTTTTTTATATCCACAGTTTTTGTAAAGAGAATAGATATTCAACTAATGTTTTTGGAGAAAAACATGAAAAAAATTCAAGCTATAATTCAATTCTTATTTTTGCTTGTAAAGGCTATCCGTTTGTTTGGTGTAGCTGTTGACTGGTTTGATGGTATTTAACGTAACGCACATATCGCGCATCAGTTTTGACACCTCCTTAGAGAAGAGCATCAACTGAGGTTATTCTTAGTATGAGCCAATTTAAAATAATATTGGATTTACCTTGTTTGTATTTATCTCTGAATAAATAATTTTTCCACTTGGAATTTGATGTTTAGTTGGTGATATATGATTTTGTTGTTGGTGTTTTTCTTAAGATGTTCTGGCACTTGACATAGGAAAATTGATGGTAAAATAAATGAGTAACATAAAAAACGGAAGAAGTTGTAAGAGGTTCCCGCCTCTTACAACTTCCAATTATAAACAACAGCAACATTAGGTAATGGTGCGTATTATCCGTCAATTAAATGATAGCACTGTTAGCCTATTTGCAAAAATGAGTAAATAAATATGACATTCATTGAATTATTTTCTGTGGGTATTGGTGGCGTAACATTGCTTGTTATCACTTTCAATTGTGGCTTTTGGTTTGGTAGCGTTACTGAGAGGTCTAAATTATTTATGTTGAAATAAGTTAATTCAACATAATAGCCGATTCTACGAATCGTAAAGGTCGCTAAATTTAGCGGCCTTTTTCGTGTATGGGGTCAGTTTGGATATCGAAAATTATTGTACGTTAAGAAAGAGCAAAATTTCTTCAGTTCACGGGGCTAACCCATTGATTACTTCAAATGCCTATCGCATTTAAGTTAACGCATTGATGTCATTTATCCTGCAACGCCCTATCTCATTGAGGTACACCCAAACGGGATAGATCACATCAGTATCACTACCGTACAATAATGTCCGATATCCAAACTCTCCCCTGTCTGGACGTTACACGATCACACGCGTTCTGGACTGATTTTACGTAATGCGCATATCCTGCACCGGTTTTCTTATTAATCTGGAGAAAACAGACAATGTCGGATTTGTATAAGCACACACTAATAGAGAAGGAGTAACAGTAATATCCTGAACCTCTAAAATTTAACCCGGTTAAATTTTTAGGGAAGTTTCGATTTGTCTTTATATTCTTAGTAATACCGTCCCCTTATAGAGAAAGGCTGCCTTCCTGGTGGCTTTTTTTATATCCACAGTTTTTGTAAAGAGAATAGATATTCAACTAATTTTTTGGAGAAAAACATGAAAAAAATTCAAGCTATAATTCAATTCTTATTTTTGCTTGTAAAGGCTATCCGTTTGTTTGGTGTGGCTGTTGACTGGTTTGATGGTATTTAACGTAACGCACATATCGCGTATTAAATTTGGGCTAACAGAATTTATAAACCTAACATGATTTTGGCTAACAAATTCTGGGTGAAAATTGAGCTTCGTCACGATAACCATATTTGTTGAATTGCATTTTATTGATAAGCCCCAAGATCTTTTACGTATGAATATGTCATATAAATTAAGTATAAGGAATTTATCGTGGGACATTACGAAATAAAAAAATCATCAAAAATTACCGATCAACCATTTTGGTTTGTTTTAAAAGCATCTAATGGTCAAGTTATTGCAACAAGTGAGATGTATACAAGTAAGCAGGCCGCTGAAAACGGTATTAAATCGGTACAAGAAAATGGTTCTACAACAGAAATTAAAGATTTAACATAAAATATTTCGGGAAGTTAATTTTACATAGTTCCCGTATCACGAATCGAAGGTCGCTTAAATTGGCGGCCTTTTTCGTATCTGGACGTTACACGATCATGCGCGTTCTGAGTTGATTTAACGTAACGTGCATATCCTGCACTAATGTCTTACCGAATTTTTTATTTCCCCACCTTCGGGGGTATACATATATCACAGGTGTTTTATGCGATTTACACGTGTGATTCGCAGCTGCGAATTTAACTTAACAGCCATGTCGCGTACAGATTTTTGGATAATAGAAAAAAGTCTTACGTGTTTTGCTTATAATAAAAATAGACAGAAAGGCCGTTAAATCTAGCGGCCTTTTTCGCGTCTGGACGTTACACAACCATACCGTTCTGAACTGATTTCACTTAATGTGCATATCGCGCATCGAATTGTTCGTGCTCGTTATGTTAAATATGTCTTCGGACAGCAGCTACTTACAATATAGCTATGTGTGGGTAACACTCGACTCATGTTTAAAATTACCCTTCATTCTTTCTTTATTAACAAATTAAAATAAAACGATATAAGCATTTTCCCCTCCCTAGCGTAGGAAAAGAAGCCTCCCCACAAGGACGAAAATACCTCCCTCCCCAAGTCAAAAACACCTTACAAATAAGACATAACTTTAAAAATACACATTATAACTATACATAACGATACACACATATATAACATATAATACTGCCCTAGGAATTATTACCCCCCCGAGCACTATTTTAGTCCTATGATTTTTTTCATATAATAAAAATAGAAGCTTAGAAACAAGGTGCTTATATAAAATGACAGTGATGAAAGCCGCCCCTCAAGACAAGCCTCAAAAGCTTAGTAAACGGTGGGGAAAATGTGTTGTTGATAGTGGGTGGACAGCAATTCCAAATACGTTAATAGAACGTCAACGGGCTCTTGAATTAAACCCAACAGAGATGAACATATTACTGGTATTACTAAAATTTTGGTGGGAAGACGATAAATCACCATTTCCATCAAAAACAACAATTGCTGAATTCATTAATAGGGATGCAACTACAGTAAGAAAATCAATGAAGAGCCTTGAAGATAAAGGCCTACTTAAAAGAGAGGCTCGTTTTTATGAAAAAGGAGGTCAAACATCTAACTCATACGACTTAAGTGGTCTTGTTGAGAAATTAAAAATTGAATCAAAAATACTAACAAAAATTAAAGAACAAAGAAAAAAAGAGGATGGACGATTACGTAGAGGAGGTAAATAATTTTGAAAAGTAAAACTATTTCACAAGCAATAAGAGGGCAAAAAACATGGATTGAATATGAAAGACAAGACCTTAGACATCTTGATGATCAAGATCTGTTAGATGAAGAAGAAATCATCAAAGCATGTGACTCACAAGAAAACGCTATATCTTTAATTCATAATAAATTAAATGTTAAAAACGGACTCTGCATACTAGAGTCTCCCATCGGCAACGTTGTTGTACATGAATCTACTATCCCACACATAGTAGAAAAACGAAAAGATGCACGTGAACGTTATCTTAACTTTGCAATATCGACCATTTTAAATCCATATGAAATCTATGATGTGGAGTACGATGATGGTTCAGTAAGACGAGTTTTTATAGGAGCATTCAAAGGAAAAAAACAAATGCTAGCTATAGCTGTCAAACAAGAAAACGAACAAAGATGGCTATGGAACTTTATGCATTGCGATGCCAAAAAGCTCAATAAGCATAGGAATGGACATTTAGTATATAGTCGAAATTAAGAAAGGCGGTCTCAATGAGACCGCCTTCTATTAATCTCTTTTTTATAATCCTCAAGAGAAAAGGAAGGAAAGGTCTCACCCTACACAATCACTCTTTTGATTATTGGGTTCCTACGCAATCTATTGGCAAAGAGACCAGATTGTTTCGCGCTTTCACTTATTAAATAATATACTACTACCACTATAATGCAATCCCCCTATATCAAATTGAATACAAGACATAATGAATTTTTGAAGGTTTAGTTGTAGGTATTCTGTCAATTAATCCGTTAATTAATCAATGTGTAGTAAACGTTAAGCTAGTTTGGTCGATACTGGGGAGGGGGAATAGCCGATTTAACGAAAATAAACTGGTCGGCATTCACTTGATGTATGAAAAAAAACAATGGCGTAAAAACAAAAAAGCCCTATGCACTTGAAGTACGTAGGGCTTAATGCTTTAATAGTTTCCGTTCTTAGTGCGTCAACACTTTGAACAGAGGGCAGCTAAGAACCTGAGAAATTCTAACTGCATACCCAAAAAACAAAACAGACTTGCTTGAGTAGTTGTGATTATAGCTATCTAGCCTGTAATTACAAGAGACGAATGAATGAAAGCGACACTTCCCCCCCTAAATACATGGCATCCCCTAGAATCTTTAACTTCTGAATATGAAGTGATCCCGTTCCGTGATCGCAAGAAAAAATATATCCCAACCTTAAACCGAAAGTTATTCAACACGATTGAGAAGTATGGCGCGTGGGTAAATTCGCAATGGCCTTTCTTAGTTCATAAGTTGGTTGAGGTCGGTATGCGTAAGCGTAATCTCTCATTTAAAGAAGTACATAAGCGTAATATTGAAAATACGTTACGTTGGATTTCTTACCATTCGGATGCGGTAACCGGTTGTATTAACGTGACTCATTTGTGTATCGAGATTGGAAAAGAGATCGGGGTATCGAGCTCGACTATTTCAGTGATCATGAAAGAATTGGTTATCATGGGCTTGTTGTACGAGCCTGAGCACAGTGGTCAATCCATACAAGATATTCTGCATGATGGCCGATTGCCAAGAACGCTATGCACCACACCGTTGTTCTATGAAATGTTTGGTATCAATCAGAATGAGTTAGATCGTTTGCGCTCCATTGAGATTAAGCGACGTGAAATTGAGTATGCAAAAAGACAAGAAAAATACGACGCAGAAATCGCTCTGAAAACCTACTGTCACAGTAATATTCTGCGTGTATGGGAATATCGACATACTCAATCAACCTCAAGTTATAAGATTAAATTGGCTGATATGGAGCCAATGACTCGCCTGGCTTATATTTCTCGTAAGCTACTTGAGCGTATCAAAGCGAAAGAGTGGCCAATCAGTACCGAAAAAAATAACATCACCAAGATGGCCAACAATCTACTTCGTAGAATGGGACTATCGGTTAAAAAAGCGGAATTCGCCCCTCCAATACCTTAAATTAAGTGACCTTGTCACGCTCTTAGCTGGGTGGAACTCGTCACGCCTATAATTCACATTGTTCAATAAGTGAGCAGATAAAGTGATAAAAAAGGATCTTTTTCATCGTTATACGGATCCTTTTTCATTGGTTCCCTATTAGTTATACATTAATGTCGGAATAGCCCTTTCTTAATTCAGATATAGCCCCTTTCTAAACCCGGCTAATATTCTTTTCTTATCTAATTCAAAAATATCTAATTCCACCAATGCTTGTTGATAAAAGAGCAGAGCATTAGATACCTCCCATTAATTTTTATTTAAAACCTCAGACTCCTTTAGTTCTTCATTAAAAATTAAAGGGCAAATTAACCCCTTACAAAATCAATCAATTCTTTGATGTGGTCAGTCATACGCGCTGAAAGTACTTTTTGTCATTCGACAGGAAGATGAATCACACTCTAAAAGAAATGGGGTAGTTCTTATCGCTTCGCGATGGTCTAGCAAGAAAGGAAATGCGCCGCGAGCTCGAAATTACGCAAGTTGCATAACGCAACCTGCGTAATTTCTAATACCCTTGTTATGGCTTAGGCTCTGGTACAGTAACTTGAGGATTAGAGACTCTAAAAAAATGAACTAAGATTGAGTATTTTTCTCTTCTTGTTTTCACTGATTCATTTTCATGTCGTTTCCAATAACCAATAATTTGTCTTTTCCCTATGCTTTCTAAGGATGAGATTGGTTCGTGTTTGAAAATATCGTCAATGATGGCAATTAATCGTTTCATTTGTTTCTTTTTGTACGCCGATTTTTTTCCTTTGGTACTGTAAACGATCAGGGTTTGTCTTATTTCAAAGTGGGTTTGTGGATGCATGCTTTATCCCAAATAGTTGTTCGTTATTGATATACGTTCGTGGCCAAGTTCTTTTGATATCTGTAATCGGGCTTGATGATCTAACTGTCGTGCGTCTTGTTTTGAGATGTTTAACGTGGTTGCCAGGTATTGGTGATGGGTTGAATGAGGTACGTTTGCTAATACAGGGCTTAATGCACCGGTTAATTTTTCATATCGATGATTGGCAAAATGATGTCGTTCGGAATGGAATGTAAAACCAAGTGAGTGGATCTCTCGATAAGATTGATTTTGAAATTGTGACCACTTTTGCTCTGCAGGGATCATCGAGTGCTCATGTTTTTGAATATCTGCAGCTCTTTCCAGTGCTGATATTTGAGTATGAGATGAAATTGGGATAGTTCTTTCTTTTCCGCCTTTTGTTCCAAACTCAACCGTGATCACTTGCTTGTTAATTGCTTCCTGAAGAGCGCTCTTTGCGTCAATAAGACACGATTCTTTGAATCGTAGACCAAACTCTCTTTCAAGCGTGATAATGGCTCCTAGTCGCTCAGACACGTTATTTACAGCATGATTGTGCTCTGCCAGTGTGACGCTGTGGTTGCTGGTTGCGATCCCTGTTCGATTCGGTAAGCCGGCATCTTTTACAGGATTGATATGAAGCTGGTGATCACATCGAGCATGAGATAGCGCAACATTGATTTTAGATAAGTAATTTTGGGCAGTTGAAGCACTTCATTTTTTCTTCTTCAAAACGCTGATTTAAGGATCCTGCATAAGACTGAACGTGAGATTTTTCTATTTTTCGTAGATCCTTTATCTCAAATTCTTCTTTCATGTGTTTTGCAAAATCATTGAAGGCACTTTTCGAATTGTGTGTTGAATTGTCACCGTTCCCCTTCATTTTGTAGGCAGCAACAAGCGCTCGGCTCATATCACGAGAGCCAAGGCCAAAATTTCTTACGTGCAGTTTTCTATCCATGTAATTTACCTTCTAGAATCATGTATTTTTACGCTTAGTTATGTAATTTCCTTTCTTGAATTATGTATTTTTACGCCTAGTATTTTGTATTCTCACAGATGCTCATCATTGATGTTTAGTTAAGAGATTACGCACATTTATTTTTTAAGATCAGCAAGTTGTGCTTCTTGAACGTCATTTTGCAGACTCTGATCTATTGTGAGAACACAGCGATACGCTGTTGTTTTTTGCTCTCTTTCTCAGTGCCGTACCGTTTGCATTAAATACGAACATAATTTCGTATTTCGATACCTCAACATTGAGATTTTTCACTATGTACTTTCCAAAACTTCCGGCCATTTGATTGAAGGCAACAATAAATTATTGTGTTTAAGGCTTATGGCGAAAGGGTTTTCAGCAAATAGCGGTATTCCGCGTCTAATTTTTATAAAAAAATTAGACGCGATGAGAGTAGGTTATGAGTAAATCATCAGGTGATAAATTTGACGTAGCCAAGCAGCTGCAAGATATCTTGCATAAGTTGGAAATAATCAATTGGTATGTAGCTAAGAAATAGCTATAGGTTCCACTCCCGACGATCCGGGCCACACCGGTGGGTGTGTGGTACATGCGCAGCAAAGCGCATGGAAGAAAGTTGTCGTTACTCAGAAGAGCTTACAGCCAAAACGACTCAACTGTAAATTGATGGAGTGATCATCTCACTGCTGCGTAATGTTGTCAAACTAAGCTCTTGTGGGAAACAGATTTCTATATATTTAAAACAGTTTTCTATATTTGAGCAAAGAAAACTGATAACCTTGATTTCCGTAACAGAAATCAAGGTTATCATGATGGCAAAAAAAGAAAAACAGTTAGATCTACTTACTGAAGAAAAAGGAAATTATGGCCACGGTGGATCAAGAGCCGGTTCGGGGAGAAAAAAAGGCGCTGGAAGTAAGTTAATTAGAGTCCCTTCTCAGCTTGTCGGGAAGGTAGAGGCGTTAATTACGAAGTATAAGAGTGATGATATGGATTTTGACATTAATGAGCACATTACAAAACGTATTGAGCAGCTAGAACAAGACAAAAAGGGACAAACGTTTGAAGTTAAATCGGCGATTAATAACGTACTTGTCGAGCTAAAGAACCTTCAAAAGATTTTAGAGGATGAAATTGAAAATGAGTAAACCGCTATTAGATGAAGTCGTTTTAAAATTGATAGACGCAAAATTAAAACTAAACGGACATGTTACAAGTAAAGATATTTATTTTCACCTGGGCCTTGGTCGCCAGAAAGTCAGTAAAGTCTTTCAAGTTTACTTAACTGCAAATCCAGGATCGATGACATATGTACCATCTAAAAAGAAATACATCGCCTGCAGTAATTTTAAACCGGTTTTTCTTGAATCTGGAGCCGGTGAATATGTCGATGCGTTGATCATTGTTTTTGGTACTTTTGAAGTGAATTAGTTAACACAGTTTTCTATATTTGCATTGTTCATATTTAGAATTCATTAAATTGTGATGAATTTTAATGAATTCAAATTTAGCGTAACGATAAATGCTTAAAATAGACCTTACAGGGTGATTTTTATCTCAAATGGATCGAGATTTTATTGCCCTGTAAATCGCCCTGAAAGCGTCATAAACTTTCAAACGTGTTTAGGGGGGTATCGGTTAGGTTTATATCTGAAAAGCGGCACTGTGGACTTCTGAGGCTGCGAAAGCATGGTTTTCATAGGCTAACTTACGGATTTAACATAAGGGGCATATCCTGCACCGCTTTTCTTATTAATCTGAGAAAACAGACAGTGTCGGATTTGTATAGGCATTCACTTATAGAAAAAACATTACTGATGTTTTTCTATGTCGCTTCTATCTGGATTTTACGTAACTTCCGTATCTCGACCAATTTCAATTACCACTAACTTATAGATAAGGAGTAACAGTAATATCCTGAACCTCAAAAATTTAACCCAGTTAAATTTTTGATTTGTATTTATATTCTTAGTAATACCGTCCCCTTATAGAGAAAGGCTGCCTTCCTGGTGGCTTTTTTTATATCCACAGTTTTTGTAAAGAGAATAGATATTCAACTAATTTTTTGGAGAAAAACATGAAAAAAATTCAAGCTATAATTCAATTCTTATTTTTGCTTGTAAAGGCTATCCGTTTGTTTGGTGTAGCTGTTGACTGGTTTGATGGTATTTAACGTAACGCACATATCGCGCATCAGTTTTGACACCTCCTTAGAGAAGAGCATCAACTGAGGTTATTCTTAGTATGAGCCAATTTAAAATAATATTGGATTTACCTTGTTTGTATTTATCTCTGAATAAATAATTTTTCCACTTGGAATTTGATGTTTAGTTGGTGATATATGATTTTGTTGTTGGTGTTTTTCTTAAGATGTTCTGGCACTTGACATAGGAAAATTGATGGTAAAATAAATGAGTAACATAAAAAACGGAAGAAGTTGTAAGAGGTTCCCGCCTCTTACAACTTCCAATTATAAACAACAGCAACATTAGGTAATGGTGCGTATTATCCGTCAATTAAATGATAGCACTGTTAGCCTATTTGCAAAAATGAGTAAATAAATATGACATTCATTGAATTATTTTCTGTGGGTATTGGTGGCGTAACATTGCTTGTTATCACTTTCAATTGTGGCTTTTGGTTTGGTAGCGTTACTGAGAGGTCTAAATTATTTATGTTGAAATAAGTTAATTCAACATAATAGCCGATTCTACGAATCGTAAAGGTCGCTAAATTTTAGCGGCCTTTTTCGTGTATGGGGTCAGTTTGGATATCGAAAATTATTGTACGTTAAGAAAGAGCAAAATTTCTTCAGTTCACGGGGCTAACCCATTGATTACTTCAAATGCCTATCGCATTTAAGTTAACGCATTGATGTCATTTATCCTGCAACGCCCTATCTCATTGAGGTACACCCAAACGGGATAGATCACATCAGTATCACTACCGTACAATAATGTCCGATATCCAAACTCTCCCCTGTCTGGACGTTACACGATCACACGCGTTCTGGACTGATTTTACGTAATGCGCATATCCTGCACCGGTTTTCTTATTAATCTGAGAAAACAGACAATGTCGGATTTGTATAAGCACACACTAATAGAGAAGGAGTAACAGTAATATCCTGAACCTCTAAAATTTAACCCGGTTAAATTTTTAGGGAAGTTTCGATTTGTCTTTATATTCTTAGTAATACCGTCCCCTTATAGAGAAAGGCTGCCTTCCTGGTGGCTTTTTTTTATATCCACAGTTTTTGTAAAGAGAATAGATATTCAACTAATTTTTTGGAGAAAAACATGAAAAAAATTCAAGCTATAATTCAATTCTTATTTTTGCTTGTAAAGGCTATCCGTTTGTTTGGTGTGGCTGTTGACTGGTTTGATGGTATTTAACGTAACGCACATATCGCGTATTAAATTTGGGCTAACAGAATTTATAAACCTAACATGATTTTGGCTAACAAATTCTGGGTGAAAATTGAGCTTCGTCACGATAACCATATTTGTTGAATTGCATTTTATTGATAAGCCCCAAGATCTTTTACGTATGAATATGTCATATAAATTAAGTATAAGGAATTTATCGTGGGACATTACGAAATAAAAAAATCATCAAAAATTACCGATCAACCATTTTGGTTTGTTTTAAAAGCATCTAATGGTCAAGTTATTGCAACAAGTGAGATGTATACAAGTAAGCAGGCCGCTGAAAACGGTATTAAATCGGTACAAGAGGAAATGGTTCTACAACAGAAATTAAAGATTTAACATAAAATATTTCGGGAAGTTAATTTTACATAGTTCCCGTATCACGAATCGAAGGTCGCTTAAATTGGCGGCCTTTTTCGTATCTGGACGTTACACGATCATGCGCGTTCTGAGTTGATTTAACGTAACGTGCATATCCTGCACTAATGTCTTACCGAATTTTTTATTTCCCCACCTTCGGGGGTATACATATATCACAGGTGTTTTATGCGATTTACACGTGTGATTCGCAGCTGCGAATTTAACTTAACAGCCATGTCGCGTACAGATTTTTGGATAATAGAAAAAAGTTTACGTGTTTTGCTTATAATAAAAATAGACAGAAAGGCCGTTAAATCTAGCGGCCTTTTTCGCGTCTGGACGTTACACAACCATACCGTTCTGAACTGATTTCACTTAATGTGCATATCGCGCATCGAATTGTTCGTGCTCGTTATGTTAAATATGTCTTCGGACAGCAGCTACTTACAATATAGCTATGTGTGGGTAACACTCGACTCATGTTTAAAATTACCCTTCATTCTTTCTTTATTAACAAATTAAAATAAAACGATATAAGCATTTTCCCCTCCCTAGCGTAGGAAAAGAAGCCTCCCCACAAGGACGAAAATACCTCCCTCCCCAAGTCAAAAACACCTTACAAATAAGACATAACTTTAAAAATACACATTATAACTATACATAACGATACACACATATATAACATATAATACTGCCCTAGGAATTATTACCCCCCCGAGCACTATTTTAGTCCTATGATTTTTTTCATATAATAAAAATAGAAGCTTAGAAACAAGGTGCTTATATAAAATGACAGTGATGAAAGCCGCCCCTCAAGACAAGCCTCAAAAGCTTAGTAAACGGTGGGGAAAATGTGTTGTTGATAGTGGGTGGACAGCAATTCCAAATACGTTAATAGAACGTCAACGGGCTCTTGAATTAAACCCAACAGAGATGAACATATTACTGGTATTACTAAAATTTTGGTGGGAAGACGATAAATCACCATTTCCATCAAAAACAACAATTGCTGAATTCATTAATAGGGATGCAACTACAGTAAGAAAATCAATGAAGAGCCTTGAAGATAAAGGCCTACTTAAAAGAGAGGCTCGTTTTTATGAAAAAGGAGGTCAAACATCTAACTCATACGACTTAAGTGGTCTTGTTGAGAAATTAAAAATTGAATCAAAAATACTAACAAAAATTAAAGAACAAAGAAAAAAAGAGGATGGACGATTACGTAGAGGAGGTAAATAATTTTGAAAAGTAAAACTATTTCACAAGCAATAAGAGGGCAAAAAACATGGATTGAATATGAAAGACAAGACCTTAGACATCTTGATGATCAAGATCTGTTAGATGAAGAAGAAATCATCAAAGCATGTGACTCACAAGAAAACGCTATATCTTTAATTCATAATAAATTAAATGTTAAAAACGGACTCTGCATACTAGAGTCTCCCATCGGCAACGTTGTTGTACATGAATCTACTATCCCACACATAGTAGAAAAACGAAAAGATGCACGTGAACGTTATCTTAACTTTGCAATATCGACCATTTTAAATCCATATGAAATCTATGATGTGGAGTACGATGATGGTTCAGTAAGACGAGTTTTTATAGGAGCATTCAAAGGAAAAAAACAAATGCTAGCTATAGCTGTCAAACAAGAAAACGAACAAAGATGGCTATGGAACTTTATGCATTGCGATGCCAAAAAGCTCAATAAGCATAGGAATGGACATTTAGTATATAGTCGAAATTAAGAAAGGCGGTCTCAATGAGACCGCCTTCTATTAATCTCTTTTTTATAATCCTCAAGAGAAAAGGAAGGAAAGGTCTCACCCTACACAATCACTCTTTTGATTATTGGGTTCCTACGCAATCTATTGGCAAAGAGACCAGATTGTTTCGCGCTTTCACTTATTAAATAATATACTACTACCACTATAATGCAATCCCCCTATATCAAATTGAATACAAGACATAATGAATTTTTGAAGGTTTAGTTGTAGGTATTCTGTCAATTAATCCGTTAATTAATCAATGTGTAGTAAACGTTAAGCTAGTTTGGTCGATACTGGGGAGGGGGAATAGCCGATTTAACGAAAATAAACTGGTCGGCATTCACTTGATGTATGAAAAAAAACAATGGCGTAAAAACAAAAAAGCCCTATGCACTTGAAGTACGTAGGGCTTAATGCTTTAATAGTTTCCGTTCTTAGTGCGTCAACACTTTGAACAGAGGGCAGCTAAGAACCTGAGAAATTCTAACTGCATACCCAAACAAAACAGACTTGCTTGAGTAGTTGTGATTATAGCTATCTAGCCTGTAATTACAAGAGACGAATGAATGAAAGCGACACTTCCCCCCCTAAATACATGGCATCCCCTAGAATCTTTAACTTCTGAATATGAAGTGATCCCGTTCCGTGATCGCAAGAAAAAATATATCCCAACCTTAAACCGAAAGTTATTCAACACGATTGAGAAGTATGGCGCGTGGGTAAATTCGCAATGGCCTTTCTTAGTTCATAAGTTGGTTGAGGTCGGTATGCGTAAGCGTAATCTCTCATTTAAAGAAGTACATAAGCGTAATATTGAAAATACGTTACGTTGGATTTCTTACCATTCGGATGCGGTAACCGGTTGTATTAACGTGACTCATTTGTGTATCGAGATTGGAAAAGAGATCGGGGTATCGAGCTCGACTATTTCAGTGATCATGAAAGAATTGGTTATCATGGGCTTGTTGTACGAGCCTGAGCACAGTGGTCAATCCATACAAGATATTCTGCATGATGGCCGATTGCCAAGAACGCTATGCACCACACCGTTGTTCTATGAAATGTTTGGTATCAATCAGAATGAGTTAGATCGTTTGCGCTCCATTGAGATTAAGCGACGTGAAATTGAGTATGCAAAAAGACAAGAAAAATACGACGCAGAAATCGCTCTGAAAACCTACTGTCACAGTAATATTCTGCGTGTATGGGAATATCGACATACTCAATCAACCTCAAGTTATAAGATTAAATTGGCTGATATGGAGCCAATGACTCGCCTGGCTTATATTTCTCGTAAGCTACTTGAGCGTATCAAAGCGAAAGAGTGGCCAATCAGTACCGAAAAAAATAACATCACCAAGATGGCCAACAATCTACTTCGTAGAATGGGACTATCGGTTAAAAAAGCGGAATTCGCCCCTCCAATACCTTAAATTAAGTGACCTTGTCACGCTCTTAGCTGGGTGGAACTCGTCACGCCTATAATTCACATTGTTCAATAAGTGAGCAGATAAAGTGATAAAAAAGGATCTTTTTCATCGTTATACGGATCCTTTTTCATTGGTTCCCTATTAGTTATACATTAATGTCGGAATAGCCCTTTCTTAATTCAGATATAGCCCCTTTCTAAACCCGGCTAATATTCTTTTCTTATCTAATTCAAAAATATCTAATT
>NZ_JBREXA010000009.1:0-31920 GCF_052920805.1 Aliivibrio wodanis | reverse complement strand
CATTTTGATTGCTGCGAATGATTTTCGTAATCGTTATTGCAAGCGCGTAAAGTTAGACATTAACGAAGTGAAAACAGATGTGCCACTTACGCGACTGTGGGCAGATGACTATGTAGATCAGAAGGTTTTGGATCGACAAGAAAAAAACACGCTGAAGCTTCGTAGCCAACTTCGTGCTCTATTAAAAAAAGCGATTGAGCATGAGTAAAGACTACGATGAAGACAAAAGTCTTTATGAAGAGCAGCATAAAGCTGCTTGGGTAAAAAACAATCTAGCTCAATTAGCTGAAAAAGAGCAAGGGTTCTTCGCTGCGTCAATTGCGTTGATTGTCATTGATCGTAACTTGTTTAACTCAGAGTATTTGTCGATTATTGATGCGCTCATTGTGAAGCATGTGACTGAGTCTAAACGCGACATATCAGCAGAAGAATTGGATCACGAGTTTAAAGCTGTTTGGACGAAGCTTGTACAAAGCATCGCGTTCTTCTCGAAGATTGATCAAGTAGAGACTATCTCTAATGCGATTGAGCAACGTGATGATATTGCGCTTGCAACTATCTCAACAGCATTCGCTCAGCAAATGCAACGTGTGTTAAGCGAGTACGTGAGAGTCTATGACAAAAAACGCACACCAACGTTAGATCAGTATGTCGCTAACGATGAAGAGCGTCTAGCTTTTCAAAGTTTTGTTGTGAACAAAATAGCTCAAGATTTGCCAAGTTTGCGCTTTGCGTCAACGCGAAAGTTATTTTTCTATGAGAGAGCTAAACCTTACATTTTTGACGCTCTGTATAAGCGAGAACTGTACTATCTTAAGTTGATACGTGAATTGACGCGCAATGCTGAAGATGATGAGTTTCGAGAGCTGAAAAAGTCATTTAAGCAGCAAGCTAATGAGCTTAAGAGTCATTCAGTTTAATGATGCAGCCAATTTTTAAGAGTGAGTACATTAACCACGTCACTAAATGTGACGTGGTTAATGTTGTGAAGACGTACTTAAAGCAATCTCTATTGTGTGAAAGCACGAAGCATCAAGAGCAACAAGCATTGATATTATCAGCAGCAACCAAAGCGGCGGACTATCATAATTTGACTGTTTCTGACGTGCTTAAAGCTATTGATGATGTAGAACTTAACTTGTTATTTGTCGTTAAAGTAGAGAAGAAACAAAGTTCATATAAGTCTGAAGCTCAAAAAATTGGAGAAGAAATAAGAGTAAAAATCCAAAATCGTTTAAAAAATAGCCAAACTGAGTTTGTTGTCAATTAAATCAATCATGGTTTTTTTCGATTGATTAAGGTAAATTAATTTGTTTTCCCGATTAATGGTTGGTTGGTGTATGTTTTTTAAGCATTACGTGTAATGTGTTAAACTTGAAATTAAATCCAAGTTTTCCCAAATATCCAAGTTTTCTTGGATTTCTCGCATTTTCTGGGTTTTCGTCTGTTGTCTGGACGTTTTATGCTAGTGACTCGTATTTTTTGTGAGACGTTACTCAATTTGACGCAGTTAGAATTATTAATTTTTAAATTTTGCGCATTTTCAGTGATGTGCTAATATCAATTTTAGATTTAGTCGTGCTGCATTTCGATGTGATATGACGAAATGAAAACGCTCTTAAGCGCGGTGTGGTAACCACGCTTGGTCGAAGAGGGTAAAAAATGACAGCAAAAAAACCGCTTATTCGATGGGCGGTTTTTTTGTATCTGTAATTTGTGCTTGTTGTATTCTATTTGCTTGTTGTATTCTATTTGAATCTAGAAAAGGCCACCAACCTTTGTCGCGTTTTGCGCTAGAACTACATCGAAGATAAAATAATGATTAGACAGAATCCCCCTGTTCGCTCCGTCGAACTGAAAATAGAATCCCAAAACAATTTCAAACCATCAATTTTGAATCGATACGCACACCAGGTGTGTGATTTGTCATATTCAAAATTTGAAGCGTTTGGAGTTGTTTATCATGCTTAAATCAATTACGACTCATTCAAAAGCTAAATGGCATCCGCAAGAATCTTTAGATGAAAATGGCGATCTACTCGCTGTTTCTGATAGAAAGAAAAAGCACATACCCACTTTAAATCGCAAAGTGTTTAACACTATTGAAAAAAATGGTGTTTGGATTAGTGGCCTGTGGCCACAGTTAGTGCACCGTTTAATTGAGGTTGGTATGCGTAAGTACAATCTATCATTTAGAGAAGTGCATAAGCGTAATATCGAAAATACACTACGCTGGATTTCTTACAACTCAGACACAGTTACGGGTTGTATTAATGTAACTAGATTATGCATTGAAATCGGCAAAGAAATTGGTGTATCAAGTTCTACTATTTCAGTAATCATGAAGGAATTAGTGGTCATGGGGTTGCTGTACGAACCTGAGCATAGCGGACAATCAATGCAAGATATTTTGCATGGATGGACGTTTGCCACGAACGCTATGCACCACGCCGTTGTTCTATGAGATTTTAGGCGTTAAAAATGATGAACTTGAGCGTTTACGCTCTATTGAGATCGAACGTCGAAAAATAGAAGCGGCTAAACGTCACGAACAATATGATGCTGACATCGCACTAAAAGCCTACTGTCATAGTAATATTCTGCGAATTTGGGAATATCGACATGCAAAAACTACGTCGAGTTATAGAGTGAAAATAGCTGATATGAATGCTGTAGATCGCATTGCCTACATTTCTCGTAAGTTAGTTGAACGAATTAGATCGAAAGGTTGGCAATTAAATACTGACGCAGTAAACATAACTAAGATGGCTAATAATCTTCTACGTAGAATGGGCTTATCTGTACTTAAATCTGAGTTAACCCCTCCAATACCTTAAATTAAGTTATCCTGTCACGCTCTTAGCTGAGTGGGCATTGTCACATCTAAAATTTGTAGCGGTCATAAAATAGCCATAAATCAGTATTAAAACATTATCATTTACTTAACTTAAGCCTCTTCTTCGCCACGTTCTTTTATACTTATACATACAAGTCGGAATAGCCCTCTGATAATATAAATATAGCCCCTTTCTAAACCCTGCTAATATTCTTTTACTTATATTATTCAAATATATCTTATTCCGTCGAAATCGACTGTGGATAAAAAGAATATACAAATGAAGCGGCCTCTCGACTGCTACGCAGTGAGGCCTTTATCGTTGCTGTAAGTGCTTTTTGTCATTCGACAGTTAAATTCATTGCACTATGAAAGATCGTAGCTTTTATCGCTTCGCGATGGTTCTAGCATGAAGCAAAGCTATTTTTTAAGAACTCTTAAGTAAATGTGCCAAACACAACTTCTAAAGATTTGATAAAGCTCTCGGCTTCATCTTCATTTAAAAACTGAGGCTTAAATGAGTCACTGACAATATATTTTCTCTTTCCAGGTACATAACTCATAGAGTTTGGATTTTGATTTAAGTAAATCTGAAAAAGAGTACTTACTTTTTGTCTTCCAAGCCCAACGTATTTGTAAACGTCTCTACTCGTAACGTGCCCATTTTTTATAAGCAACGCATCAATAAGCTTTAGTACTACATCGTCTAATAGTGCTCTAGACATATTTACTCCTTTTTTTACACATCAATATTCATTTGATTTTCAATTGCAACACCGGCTTCTTTGCGAGATTTTGCGACCTTGGCTATCGTTGCTCTACTACAGCCAACAATATTTTGTATTTTTGACCAACTCACGCTAACTGTGAGTAAGTCATTCACTTTCTTATGTAGTTCAGAATCTACAGGGCGGCCTCTGTACTTACCTTCTTTGACTGCTTTCTCGATACCTTGCCTTTGTCTTTTCTGACGAGTTTCATAATCGTCACGAGCCATTGCAGCGCCTAGATCTAGCATGAACTCAGTAAGTGCTTGCTGTATTGCACTTGTTGCTTGATTCTCAGTTAAAGCGGCATGCGTCATCGGCTGATCTGCTGCAACAATTAATAACTGCTTATCATTAATCCTCGCTTTCAGTGTGCGCCACTCTTGGAACGGTAGTCGAGTTAATCGATCCATTTTTTCTACGAGCAGTACATCTCCTTTTTTCGCGTCATTAATTAGCCGGTTCAGCTCTGGACGTTCTAGATTAGTGCCACTTATGTTTTCAATGTAAGTATTCGCTATTTGTTGCTTGTGACATTCAACAAGCATGTTTAGATCTTCAATAGCACGAGTAGCATCTTGTTCACTTGTTGATGCTCGTAGATATGCTCGAATAAACATTGCGGCCTCACTGGTCTGTTTTAAGTGGTTTTAAATATATAGTCTGTTTTAAGTCAAGTCAATATTTAATGAACCAGTATTATGAGCGTATATAGTTGGTCTGGTTTAAGTATACTTATAATGAACCATAGAATTATGAATATAGTCAGATAAATATAAAGAAGTAGGTTCACAAGTTACAACTTATGAACCTACTGCTTAAAGTGAACTTCTTTTTTTCTTCACGCGAATCAGAAGCTAAGATGGTTACTTATATGCACCAACGCTGCGAATGAGAGAAAAAATCGTAATTGGAGGACGAAAGGAACATTACACGACAAGAGAACACGCTTCGAAAATAATTGGGAAATGCTGCGATCGACTAGATGTTGAGGGCTATTCGTTTTAAGAAAAATGTTTGGCTTGATTTGATTATGTAACTACTCTATTAGTACTTACCAATTTTTTATAGGTTGTATATATGAGTTCTCATAACGAGTTAGCATCGATGAGCGAACAACGAGCTGCTAGTCGAGAGTATCAAAAGAAACACAGAGCCAAAACGCTTGTTAAATACTCAAATGACAAGAAGTTAATTGATAGTTTTTCTGATGATGAGCTTTTTCAGTTTGTGACCGGTGCAACAACGGATCAAGTATACGATGTCCGTCCTGGTCTTCACTCTATGAAAGTTAATTCATACGAGTACGCTTTAATAAAAGCCGCTGCGAAAAAAAGAGGGTGCAAGAGTAGTCGTGATTTACTGATCTCTTTCTGTAAAGAAGTTTTAAGCGATGACTAAAAATGTATCTTATTTTTACTAGATATTATTTCCCATATGAGATATAACTTTTTACACTTAAAATTAAATTCAAAGTGAGTGTAAAAACGTGTCTATATTGTGTATTGCAAATCAAAAAGGCGGAACAGGAAAAAGTAGTGTAACGCTAAATATGATCCCACTATTTAAGCCTGATTTCATTATTGATGCTGACGTTCATCGCGGCATCAGTCGTCTATTAGCATTGGGAGCAAATGAAATCGAAGTGAGAATACCAACTTCAAAAAATGAAATATTAAAGTGGTGCGACGAAGATAAGCGAATTTTAATTGATTGTGGCGGCTTTGATTCAGACATCACGCGTTATTGTATATCTCAAGCTGATCATATTCTCACTCCGACGTCTGATGATCCTACCGACCAATTTGCGTTAGTTGAGTTTGATAAAACTATGCGAGCCGTGAGCAAAATGGTTAATGAGTCTCTCATTGCTCATGTTGTGTTAAATCGTGTGCATCACAGTCGAAAATCATTCCCAGAAATCACAGCGCTGATTTCTGAGCTTTCTAATTTGTCACTATTAAAAACAACTATTCAAGCAAGTAGCCTAATACCAAAATCAGCATTCAAGGGTAGCCACACGACTGATAAAAAATTGACAATGAAATTTAAAGACTTATACTCAGAACTAAACACGTTTCAAGTATAAAATAAGGTTTAAAAATGGCAAAGCGTAGCATTGAAATTAATGAAAGTGCAAAGCTGAATACTGCGATAACAACGCAGAGTGTAGAAGAAAAAACAACGTTTGATATGAGTCTTAGAAATATGCCCAAGGCACTTAGAGAAAAATTCAAGCGACTTAAAGCTGAGGGTAAAGCCACTGGATCAATGAATGATTACATGCGAAGAGCATTTATGGAGCAATTAAAGCGAGACGACATTTAACAGAAACAAAAAAGCCGCTTGTGATGCGGGAACATCTCAAGCGGCACATTAATTAACAATTATGAGGCTAATTAACATGAGAACAATATCACTTTACGATTTAAAACGCATCAGTCATCTTTTGACTAAATCACAAATCATTCGCCTGTTTTCATTCATCGAAGTATGAATAATGCTAGAATTATTGGTAAGTACTAATAGTAAGTACTATAATATTTTTTTATCAGTAAGTTGGCGCTTTAAATATGAATAATAAAGAATTAACAGAGTTGGTTTTGATGACGTGTGATGATCTAACGTTTGATGATGTGCAAGAGATTGAGTTTGACGATCAATTTAATGCTGATGCAGATTTTTTGAAAGCGAGGACTGATTTCATCGCGAAACGTTTTGAGGTTTCAGCTTCGAAAGTGACTCAAGCAGTTTCAGAAAACATTGATATTGTAAGACATGAAATCAGCAAGATTGTTAAAACAATTAATTTTGATTTTGAACCGGCTTAATCAGCAACTGTACAATCAAAAGCCTATCACTTAATCGTGATAGGCTTTTTTTGTCGCTCAATTTAAAGTGATCTTTTAAGTTTTAAGTTTTAAGTTTTAAGGAGTTGAGCGATGACGATCTATTGCGGAGTCCGTGCCGGTGACGGTATTTCAGAGTTTTACAAAGCCACGTTGATGCAAAACATAAAAGGAATAGGGCCAGTAACAGTCGTGGGCTACATGAGTGGCGAAACCTCTATTGAAATGAATCAACTGTGGGAAAGCCCATTCGAGGGAGATACTGCAGGAAACGCAGGGGGCAAGGAAAAGGTAGCACAAGTCGGTCAAACGCTCGTGGGTATGACAACAAAAACATCATGGAACTCAAAAATGGTGTGGGGAGGAGCTGAAGCGTTAACTTTTAACATCAAACTACAATTCATAGCTTATTCTGATGCAAAAATTGAGGTTAACGACGCAATAAAGTATTTAATGATGATGAGTTCTCCAAGTACTGGCCTAACGCCACTCCAAGCCGTCCCGGGTGCAGTTAAACTAAATCTGGGGCGCAGAATATTAACTGACGTGTATATAAAATCAGTTTCTTACAATGAAGCTGCCCCAAAAACGGAAGATGGTTTTTTTACTCACAACGAAATTGTGCTCGAATTGAGCGTTGATGGCGCACTTAATGCGAGTGAAGTAGCTGTAGTTTTTAAATAAGTGTAACGAATTACAAAAGTGTAATGAACATTACAGAAATTACACTTTTTTTACAAAAATTACAGATTTTAGTGGCATAGTTTGTCTGATTAATTATGATTTTTTGGTGACAGTGTCACGCAGTAGAGGATGGTCATATTTTTCTCAGTTCCGCATAATTAGAGTTATGCGGAACTGAGAATAGTTTGAGGTTGGTTTTTTTTGATAAACGAGTAAAACAAGCAGCGTATTTGAGCAATTACGAATGGAGTGTTAGAAAAATGATTACAGTAGAAAAGATTCAAACGTTAATTGAGCAACAATTAAAATCTTACGACGAGCAAGCAAGCGGCCAAGTTATCGAAGTTAAGCAATTGATACGCGCTCAACAAGTAGCATTAATTGAGTTGCAACAAGCTATTGCAAATATTGAATCTCAAAAAGAAGTAGCAACAACAATTAATTTTTACACTGATTCGCTGAAAAAGATCGTAAACGTTATCAACAATGCTGATTCAACTGAAGCGAATATGCTAGCTGCTGATTATTCAGTGCAACAAGCACAATTTGAAGGTCAGGTTTTGACTGAAGATGATGCAACTAGATACTTATCTTTATTAGAAAAATTGGGTGCTAAGTTTGATTTACAAACAGCGCTGAGATGTGGACAGAACCTAGTTTCGAAAAATTGAACATGAGAGACTCATAGATAGTTGTTTATTGTGGAATGGAACGAGCCTAAAACAGTTAACCAATTGACTGCTAAAAATAAATCGGTAATGTTAGGTTAAATTTTAAATAAATTGGTCAGTTCAATGCCTAGCGAAATGCTATACCGATATAGATCATTCAATGAGAACACGCTTAGTGAGATTGATAACAATGAACTCTGGCACTCACATGTTAGCGGACTCAACGACCCATTTGAACACACGTTCGAGTTTGATTGGTCAGAGATCACTTTAAGTAATTTCGTAAACATCAACAATCACTTAAAACTGTTCAATCAATCTACAGTTGAACAAGCCTATTGCACTAACCAACAGTGCAAGCTTTTTAGCGCTCTAAAAGAAACTTTGGAAACTCAAATAGAGCAACTTGAGAATTATACTACCAATACATATGTATGTTGTTTTAGCAAAACTAACGACAACCCTATGATGTGGTCACACTATTCCAATGGAATGACTGGCCTTTGCCTTGTATACGATAAAACTAAGTTACAAAAAGATGGAGAGCCATTTGGTTTGAGGGAAGTTACCTACAACAAAACCACAAAAAAAATTGGCTATCAAGACATTGAGTCACAAGCTGTAGCTTTGGGTAAATGTTTTGACTTTGCAACAGGAAGTATGTCCAGGTATGTGAACTCCACTTCTTCTTTACGTAACCTTCAGCATGTTTACCAGAAGCATACTCGATGGGACTATGAAGAAGAAATAAGGCGAGTATTATTTGAAGTTGAAGACAATGTCACAAAATCAGGAGAACTCATTAAGATACCAAACAACTCTTTAAGGGCGGTAATAGTAGGTTCCAAAATGTCTCATCCTAATAAAGCTAAAATAGTCAGTTTATGCAAGAGTAAGGGTATCCCAGTTTATGAAGCCGAGCCTATCAGGGATAATTACTCTGTCATTGTTGGCTCACAGGATCTTCGAGAGGAACAATAGCGTTTATTCTTAAAATAGTTACTTAGTCTAAATGTTCATTAGGAAAATTAGGTTAAGTCGCGAGCACCAAGGAGCATTCCATCAACAGCTTCTAAAAATGTATTGGGGAAGTAGCATTTAAGTAATCCAACATATTAAATTGCTCAAACCAATCTTTACTTTGTGTAGAGTCAATTCTCCCTTCAGTATATTGTTTAATTGCAATCGTTTCTGGTGACACGGCTTTATCCATAAGCGAATTAACGTCCTTTAGCAAAGATAAAGGTTTAGGGAAGACTAAGAATTTAGATACAACAAAATCAGTCACCTCTTCAGTTTCATTGAACCATTCAAGATGAGAGTGGCTTAATTTCAATATAGGATGTATTTCTCTGTCAGAACCAAAATAACCATAATGCACACCTATAATTTCTAGTTCATCGGCGGAACCAGTTTGAAGAGAAGCTAGTCGACTAAACAACGTATCTCTATTAGATTCTCCTATCTTAATTTTTTTTAACGTCTTACTTCGTAAAGCATAAATCAACTTGCCCATTTTTTATTATCACTATATTGAAGGTTTTGTATTGTTAATTAACTCATACATAGAATTAAAGCCATTTGTCGTAAACGTGCTATTGAAAACTTTGACTTCTTTTAACGTTTTAAATGTACCGATAACAACAGAAAAACCTACGATCGTTAAAGGTCTGATAAATGTCATACCTGAATTACAGTACTGCACCATTTTGATTAAAGTAGAATCAACTGCAACATCAAATTCTAGGTTCTCGTCCCTTTCAGAGCAAGCCCCAGAACTAATTGAAAACTGGATAACACCAGAAGAAAAAGTTGCTACATGACCCTGTCCATCTAAACTAGCGACCACACCAAGCTGAGAGTTGAAAACGTTCCAACGTTCACTAGAAATTTCTGCAACTGCAGCCTTTGTAAATAATAACAAAGTAAAAAAAAGTATTTTCATAACAAAGATCCAATTAAAAAGTCAAAACTATCGTAGCATTAGTAATGTACTCCGTACATAAACGAACCTTAGACTATAAGTATTAATCGACTGCGCATAATGCCCATTATGGTAAATAGTTTGCTAAACGCACAAAGTGTACATACAATGTAAATATGATAAATTTTGACTGGGATTCAGCTAAAGCTGAAATCAATATCAAAAAACATGGTATTTCTTTTGAAGAAGCAACCTCTGTATTTTATGACGAATACGCAATGCAGTTCTTCGATGAAAAACATTCTGATATTGAAGATAGATTTTTGATGCTTGGAATGAGTAATGGCTTAAATGTATTGATTGTTTGTCATTGTGAACGAGATGATGGAAATACAATAAGAATTATATCATCTAGAAAAGCTACCAAAAATGAAACTAAACACTATAGCCGAGGGCATTAATATGAAAGATGAATATGACTTTTCAACAATGAAATCTCGCAGAAATCCTTATGCTAGTAAGCTAAAAAAGCCTGTAACTATGCGACTAAGTGAAGATGTGATTGATTATTTTAAAGAGATGTCTGAGGATTCAGAGATCCCTTATCAAAGCTTAATTAATTTATATTTACGAGACTGTGTGAACAACCACCGTAAGCTAGATATGAGTTGGAAAAACTAAAAAATGCCGCTAAAATTAGCGGCATTTTCAATTCGTGATACGGCTGTTATGGTAAATACTACGCGCTTAATAACTATTGATTATTATTTTAAGCCTGCTTAGAGGGAATATTAAACACTGCACTGGCTACCCGTTTTTCATTGCCGATTAAAGTGGTATAGAACCTCTGTTCAACACCATAGATGAAGTTTTTCAAATCAATGTCCGTTGAAATGACAAATTTATCATTTTCATGAGGGATGTCAGGGAAATATTGCTTTATATATTCCTTTATCACTCCTTTATCATTGGCAGTGAAGTCATCTAATTTTTCTAATGCGAGTGCTATTTTTTTTCTGTTTGGGATGCCAACTTTAAATTCACTTGCGCCTTCAATGGAAATAAGGTCATTCTGTAGAAAACTTACCACCTCTGAATCTGTAGCTTCTCTATACAAGCTATCAATATTTTTAAATAACGCGCTAATCCTCGAAAGGTCTTTAAAATATAATTTGTCGTCGTTAATATTGTACGCAGCGTCAGGGTGGGAATTTATCGTTATAATATTCCCATCTTCTATAAAAGATGAAGTGTTTAAGTTCAACATTTTTTTCTTGATGAAATTTGAAGATACTAACTTTTGAAAAAACTTAAAGCCCCCTTCTTTAACGCAGATATATTTTGCTTTTGAAAAGTTTTTCGCCTCTAGCGGATTGAAATCTGCGGGGGTAAAGGAGTCTAGATCAATGAATTCATTTGAAAAATTATTACTTTTAAATTTACTTATAC
The DNA here is from genome assembly GCF_052920805.1 of Aliivibrio wodanis. Taxonomy (NCBI): domain Bacteria; kingdom Pseudomonadati; phylum Pseudomonadota; class Gammaproteobacteria; order Vibrionales; family Vibrionaceae; genus Aliivibrio; species Aliivibrio wodanis. The sequence goes on along the minus strand of NZ_JBREXA010000009.1, from coordinate 20,740 downwards.
AAAACCACTCATCATCCTCTAATTTATGTGTAGGCGTATATTCAATACAATCAGAAAAGACAGGAATGCTATAAATATCCTTATCATGGCTAATAGCTATATGAAGAGGGGATTGTCTTTTGTGTCCGGGCTTTATTAATAGCAAACTCATTATTTACTCCATATCAAGAAAAGTGTAATTGTTGATTCTTTTTACTTTTTTAGAATTAAATTCCGCAGGCTTTTTTATATTCTTTCGAGTGATTAGGATTACTTTAACGTCATGATTTGTTGTCATGTAAAAAAAATTATACCCCAACAACAAAAAGATAGGATTGAAAAATGATATTCTAGAAAAAAATATGAATATCGACATAATTAAAAACACGAATATAAATACAGTTACCGACTCTTCCCCCATCGAAGCCGCACTTAATGATACAAAAAAATACCCTAGATAACTTGGTAAAAAAGAATCATTTGCTATTTCGATAGATAAAAACGAACCTTTATCAAAGCCTTCATTATTTATTAAACGTGTTATATTAATGGTCAAAAAACCCACAAAAAAAACAATGGTAAAATAAATAATCATTGATGGAATCATTGTTAGATCATTTGTATATTTCAGTCCTAAACAAGATATTGAATACCCTTTAGCCACAAAAAAAACAAACACCGACAATAGAAGTGAACTAAGAGTTAAAAACAACCTAAATATGATTGTCATATAACCTCCCACTTAAGACCAAACAAATCATATGCGTATGATTACACATAATCAAACAAAAAACACTTTCCCTTAAATAACAGCTATTTAATAACTATTTACAATGCCTACTGCATGATCACTCACCACACAATAAAGTACTGTTCTTTTATACAGCAATCTTGGTTCTGTATCTAGCAAATGTATCCTTTTATTTCTAGCTTCAAACTTTTTCACAAAAAATGAGGCTTGTTTAGTTTATCCCACTTTAAAATGTCACTTGACCTTAAAACCGCGGTAGTCATTATGGCCCTTATGTTAAATCCGTAAGTTAGCCTATAAAAACCATGCTTTCGCAGCCTGAAAAGCCCACAGAGCCACTTTTAAGATATAAACTACGCCGATGTACATCAAAACACGTTTGAAAGTTTATGACGCTTTCAGAACGATTTACAGGGCAATAAAATCTCGATCCATTTCAGATAAAAATCACGCTGTAACGTCAATTTCTCAAATTTTCTTTGAACTGAGCCAGTTTCACAAAGAGCAACGATCTCATCGTTTGTCTAACTTATGACAATGTGACCCCCCACTTTTGCATTATCTCTTTTTGATTATCAATAAACTGAGCATAATTGTAATGACTTTCCACGCCAGTTACCTTGTGATTTAAAATTTTGTCGAGCACTTTCACGTTGTGGCCACTTTCCAAATTGTTTGTGAAAAAGGTTCTACGTAGATCATGAGGCGTGAAATGTTTTAATCCCTCAATTTTTTTGATTATTTTCGTTAAATCTCGATTGAAAGTATCGACATTCAGATCATTGAATACGTTTTTTTTAGTGCCGGTGCGCTCAAGCTGATTTTTTAAAGTAGTAATCGTGAAATCAGATAAGAAAACAGTGTGATCTTCTTGCTTCTCTATCTCTTCTGAATGCGATGTTTTCAGTCGTTCTGCAGTAATAACAATTTGTTTGTTATCAAACTCTACTTCGCTCCATTTCATTTCTAAAATTTCGCGTTTGCGTTGGCCTGTTGCGATAAGCAGCAAAACAGCATTTACGATTGATTTGTCACTTGTCACATTATTAATATTCTCAAGTAGCAACTCTATGTCTGTTTTCTTTAAATATCGTTTTGTTTTGCGTCCGTTGCGCCCAAAGTTATTAACTTTTTGGCCCATCGGATTTGTCATCGAAATTAAGTCGCGACTAATTGCGAAGTTAAACGCTGCGTGCAGTAATTTAGCTACTTTTCTTTGTGTTGTTTGCCCCACGTTCGCTAGAGCGGTTTCTAATATTTGTTGATTGAACTCAGCAATACGCACATACCCTATTTTTTCTATTAGATGTCGATTTAAAAGAGCATTGATTTGATCTGCTGACTTTAATTTTGCAACGTGAGTTTTCGAATAGTAGTCAATAAGCGCATCAATTCGTATAGAACCTTCCTTGTTTTTTCTAATTTCTGTCCTTGCGCGTGCTGCAGGGCATGTACCGTCATGTAATTCTTGTTTTGCTTTTCTGATGCGTTGATTCAGTTCTTCATTGCTGAATAGCTCAATATTACCGATTTTCAGACATTTCTTTTTACCACTAATGCGGTAGCGCATTAATAGCGTCTTTGAGCCGCTTGGGTGCACTGATAGTGATATGTGAGTACATACATTGAATTCATATGTTTTCTTTTTTACTGCTGCGTTGAGTAGCTCTTCTTTGTTGATAAACACTGATCTGTCACTTTCTCTTAAGTTAAATGACAAATATAGGTTGGGCGGTGATTAACGCCTATTTTTTTTATCGTTCGGGGCTTGCTCTGGGGCACAGATCAGTTTCTCTTAAAAAAGTCGTTAAAAATCAATGCCGATCAGGTTGAGTAAAAAGCAGGTTGATTGAAAATCATACTGATCTAACTGTAGGTTGTTGAAAATTAAGATGAAAAAAAAGTTAATTTTAGATCAGTCTGTTATTCGTCGCCCAAACTATGATCTATCTAGCCAGTTTTCTGAATTTAGGACATCGATGAAAATCTCAAAAAATGGTTACGAAAAACTCTTTAAAGAATTTTTAAATGGTGGTGATACTTCAGCTCAATCCCGAAAGATTTTCGTTAAGAAACATAAGCTTAACGACAATACATTTCGTTCTAAACTGGCTACATGGAAGAAGACAAACGCTTATGAAAATTGGGCGTGTCAACAGACAAAAAGCAGGTCGATCAAAAATGAAGTTGTCGCCAATGTGGCGCTTTTGTCAAAAACGGCTCAGATCAGTCCGGGGACGGTAAATTCTGATCGAGATGCCAGAGGCCGATTCATCGTCGGCAATACAGCGAGTGAGTTGAACGGAAAGCACAAAGCGGCATTTAAAAAGAAGATGTTTGATAACGATGAAGAAGAAGCACTAGCTGAGTGCTCATTACTAGACTCAGTTCGTGTTATGCAAAATCAATTAAACATCTTGAACGAAGTGTCTAGTCGTAGATTGAGGGAGGTAACAGCCCTGTACGCGACAGGTAAGCGAATAACGCACAATGATACTGAGTTAAGTGAATTTGACGCGATTCAATGTGTCGTTGCCCAAACACAAAAGAGTAGTGATTCTCTTTTGTTTAGAATCGCGACAACAAAGAAACAAATACTGGAGATTGACGCACTAGCAGCAAAAAGGCCACTTCTAGATTTATCGGCTCAAACAGAGTTGGTGACAACACTAGTGCTGAGAATCGAAGAAGAGAAACTCGATAATAGAAAAGCGTGCCAGTTATTCTTAAAAAATGGCTTAACGCCTCCAATTTACTTTCAAAAGTTAGCAGAATTAGAAGCTAAAAATGCTGAGGATGAAATCGACAACGAAAAAGGATTAACAGCAGAAGAAGCTGAGAAGTTAAGAGAAGCATCAATAATGCGAAGATCTGGGCGAGAAGAACGACAGCGTAAGCTTGTTGAGCGAAACAACAAAATCTACGAAAAGGTAGGCAACCTAGGGCGTGAGAGTCACACCCTTTCAGACGATGCGGTTAAAGACAAAGAGAGTGAATAGAAAAATGACAAATGAAAAATTAATGCTACAAAAAAACGAACGCTCTTTAGTGTTGTTCAATAAAGTTTTAGAGGAAGTTGAGCTTGATCCAGTGTCGTGGCGCACAGAAGCCCAATTTCGAGCTGCTACTTGTGCTTGCTTGATGATTGAAAATCAACGTTCAGTAAGTGAATTTAATGAAGAAAGGTATCTACTACTTACTGATTTTATTGAAAATAACAGTGTTTATTTGAAATCGTTTCTTTTTAAAAGAAAGGCAAGTTTTGTTGCTGATGTGGTCGGTCTAGACTTTATGAAATATTACTTGATTGCATTAAGATATTGCATTTAACGTTTTGTTTTTTTTATCGCCCAATCGATCATGAGATCGAATTCAAACAAAGAGAGCGAAAAAATGGTTAATGTAAATTTACAAGAACAATTGCAAGTTGGTACAAAAGCAATGAAAACTGAAGCGCAAAAAAAACTAGTTGCGTGCATTGTTTCATTTAAAGAGTACGTAGAAAAAAGCGACATTCAATTTTCAAATAATGAACAAGCGGTAGCCCATTTTTTGAAAAATAAGGCTTCTGAGTTTTCAAAAAAAGCAATTTTGGACATGATTGATTTGCTTGATTCTCAGAACGCTTACGTGACTGAACTTCAATTGATGCGTTATCAACGTGATTTACATGATGATGCTTCGCTTGATAAGAAAATCGTTGCTTTAGAGTCGCATTTAGCGAAAAAAGGCATTTTTGTAGTGTCAAAGTTGTCTGATTCAGAAGCTGAAGCAAAACTTAAAGAGCGCGATGAAATTGAAACTCAAAAGATGAGTAACATTTACGAAAATCAAACTGTATCAATTGAGTTGCGTAGTCACTGTGTCGTAAATTTGATTGCTCTAGCACGTCACGAAATTGTGACAAATGAGAGTTTACATGCAATTGCAGCAAGCTGGGTCAAAGGCATTACTGAAGATGCAGCGATTCAAGCAGAAGAAGATCAAGACGATTTTGAAGAAGCGTACGCTACGTTGATTTCATTTGTTGCTGAAGTGCTTGAAGTTGAAGATGCGCTTGTTCTTTCTGATGTAGATATGCACCTCGATCGCTTTTGTGATTTGTGCGCAACAAATAGCATTTTGATTGCTGCGAATGATTTTCGTAATCGTTATTGCAAGCGCGTAAAGTTAGACATTAACGAAGTGAAAACAGATGTGCCACTTACGCGACTGTGGGCAGATGACTATGTAGATCAGAAGGTTTTGGATCGACAAGAAAAAAACACGCTGAAGCTTCGTAGCCAACTTCGTGCTCTATTAAAAAAAGCGATTGAGCATGAGTAAAGACTACGATGAAGACAAAAGTCTTTATGAAGAGCAGCATAAAGCTGCTTGGGTAAAAAACAATCTAGCTCAATTAGCTGAAAAAGAGCAAGGGTTCTTCGCTGCGTCAATTGCGTTGATTGTCATTGATCGTAACTTGTTTAACTCAGAGTATTTGTCGATTATTGATGCGCTCATTGTGAAGCATGTGACTGAGTCTAAACGCGACATATCAGCAGAAGAATTGGATCACGAGTTTAAAGCTGTTTGGACGAAGCTTGTACAAAGCATCGCGTTCTTCTCGAAGATTGATCAAGTAGAGACTATCTCTAATGCGATTGAGCAACGTGATGATATTGCGCTTGCAACTATCTCAACAGCATTCGCTCAGCAAATGCAACGTGTGTTAAGCGAGTACGTGAGAGTCTATGACAAAAAACGCACACCAACGTTAGATCAGTATGTCGCTAACGATGAAGAGCGTCTAGCTTTTCAAAGTTTTGTTGTGAACAAAATAGCTCAAGATTTGCCAAGTTTGCGCTTTGCGTCAACGCGAAAGTTATTTTTCTATGAGAGAGCTAAACCTTACATTTTTGACGCTCTGTATAAGCGAGAACTGTACTATCTTAAGTTGATACGTGAATTGACGCGCAATGCTGAAGATGATGAGTTTCGAGAGCTGAAAAAGTCATTTAAGCAGCAAGCTAATGAGCTTAAGAGTCATTCAGTTTAATGATGCAGCCAATTTTTAAGAGTGAGTACATTAACCACGTCACTAAATGTGACGTGGTTAATGTTGTGAAGACGTACTTAAAGCAATCTCTATTGTGTGAAAGCACGAAGCATCAAGAGCAACAAGCATTGATATTATCAGCAGCAACCAAAGCGGCGGACTATCATAATTTGACTGTTTCTGACGTGCTTAAAGCTATTGATGATGTAGAACTTAACTTGTTATTTGTCGTTAAAGTAGAGAAGAAACAAAGTTCATATAAGTCTGAAGCTCAAAAAATTGGAGAAGAAATAAGAGTAAAAATCCAAAATCGTTTAAAAAATAGCCAAACTGAGTTTGTTGTCAATTAAATCAATCATGGTTTTTTTCGATTGATTAAGGTAAATTAATTTGTTTTCCCGATTAATGGTTGGTTGGTGTATGTTTTTTAAGCATTACGTGTAATGTGTTAAACTTGAAATTAAATCCAAGTTTTCCCAAATATCCAAGTTTTCTTGGATTTCTCGCATTTTCTGGGTTTTCGTCTGTTGTCTGGACGTTTTATGCTAGTGACTCGTATTTTTTGTGAGACGTTACTCAATTTGACGCAGTTAGAATTATTAATTTTTAAATTTTGCGCATTTTCAGTGATGTGCTAATATCAATTTTAGATTTAGTCGTGCTGCATTTCGATGTGATATGACGAAATGAAAACGCTCTTAAGCGCGGTGTGGTAACCACGCTTGGTCGAAGAGGGTAAAAAATGACAGCAAAAAAACCGCTTATTCGATGGGCGGTTTTTTTGTATCTGTAATTTGTGCTTGTTGTATTCTATTTGCTTGTTGTATTCTATTTGAATCTAGAAAAGGCCACCAACCTTTGTCGCGTTTTGCGCTAGAACTACATCGAAGATAAAATAATGATTAGACAGAATCCCCCTGTTCGCTCCGTCGAACTGAAAATAGAATCCCAAAACAATTTCAAACCATCAATTTTGAATCGATACGCACACCAGGTGTGTGATTTGTCATATTCAAAATTTGAAGCGTTTGGAGTTGTTTATCATGCTTAAATCAATTACGACTCATTCAAAAGCTAAATGGCATCCGCAAGAATCTTTAGATGAAAATGGCGATCTACTCGCTGTTTCTGATAGAAAGAAAAAGCACATACCCACTTTAAATCGCAAAGTGTTTAACACTATTGAAAAAAATGGTGTTTGGATTAGTGGCCTGTGGCCACAGTTAGTGCACCGTTTAATTGAGGTTGGTATGCGTAAGTACAATCTATCATTTAGAGAAGTGCATAAGCGTAATATCGAAAATACACTACGCTGGATTTCTTACAACTCAGACACAGTTACGGGTTGTATTAATGTAACTAGATTATGCATTGAAATCGGCAAAGAAATTGGTGTATCAAGTTCTACTATTTCAGTAATCATGAAGGAATTAGTGGTCATGGGGTTGCTGTACGAACCTGAGCATAGCGGACAATCAATGCAAGATATTTTGCATGATGGACGTTTGCCACGAACGCTATGCACCACGCCGTTGTTCTATGAGATTTTAGGCGTTAAAAATGATGAACTTGAGCGTTTACGCTCTATTGAGATCGAACGTCGAAAAATAGAAGCGGCTAAACGTCACGAACAATATGATGCTGACATCGCACTAAAAGCCTACTGTCATAGTAATATTCTGCGAATTTGGGAATATCGACATGCAAAAACTACGTCGAGTTATAGAGTGAAAATAGCTGATATGAATGCTGTAGATCGCATTGCCTACATTTCTCGTAAGTTAGTTGAACGAATTAGATCGAAAGGTTGGCAATTAAATACTGACGCAGTAAACATAACTAAGATGGCTAATAATCTTCTACGTAGAATGGGCTTATCTGTACTTAAATCTGAGTTAACCCCTCCAATACCTTAAATTAAGTTATCCTGTCACGCTCTTAGCTGAGTGGGCATTGTCACATCTAAAATTTGTAGCGGTCATAAAATAGCCATAAATCAGTATTAAAACATTATCATTTACTTAACTTAAGCCTCTTCTTCGCCACGTTCTTTTATACTTATACATACAAGTCGGAATAGCCCTCTGATAATATAAATATAGCCCCTTTCTAAACCCTGCTAATATTCTTTTACTTATATTATTCAAATATATCTTATTCCGTCGAAATCGACTGTGGATAAAAAGAATATACAAATGAAGCGGCCTCTCGACTGCTACGCAGTGAGGCCTTTATCGTTGCTGTAAGTGCTTTTTGTCATTCGACAGTTAAATTCATTGCACTATGAAAGATCGTAGCTTTTATCGCTTCGCGATGGTTCTAGCATGAAGCAAAGCTATTTTTTAAGAACTCTTAAGTAAATGTGCCAAACACAACTTCTAAAGATTTGATAAAGCTCTCGGCTTCATCTTCATTTAAAAACTGAGGCTTAAATGAGTCACTGACAATATATTTTCTCTTTCCAGGTACATAACTCATAGAGTTTGGATTTTGATTTAAGTAAATCTGAAAAAGAGTACTTACTTTTTGTCTTCCAAGCCCAACGTATTTGTAAACGTCTCTACTCGTAACGTGCCCATTTTTTATAAGCAACGCATCAATAAGCTTTAGTACTACATCGTCTAATAGTGCTCTAGACATATTTACTCCTTTTTTTACACATCAATATTCATTTGATTTTCAATTGCAACACCGGCTTCTTTGCGAGATTTTGCGACCTTGGCTATCGTTGCTCTACTACAGCCAACAATATTTTGTATTTTTGACCAACTCACGCTAACTGTGAGTAAGTCATTCACTTTCTTATGTAGTTCAGAATCTACAGGGCGGCCTCTGTACTTACCTTCTTTGACTGCTTTCTCGATACCTTGCCTTTGTCTTTTCTGACGAGTTTCATAATCGTCACGAGCCATTGCAGCGCCTAGATCTAGCATGAACTCAGTAAGTGCTTGCTGTATTGCACTTGTTGCTTGATTCTCAGTTAAAGCGGCATGCGTCATCGGCTGATCTGCTGCAACAATTAATAACTGCTTATCATTAATCCTCGCTTTCAGTGTGCGCCACTCTTGGAACGGTAGTCGAGTTAATCGATCCATTTTTTCTACGAGCAGTACATCTCCTTTTTTCGCGTCATTAATTAGCCGGTTCAGCTCTGGACGTTCTAGATTAGTGCCACTTATGTTTTCAATGTAAGTATTCGCTATTTGTTGCTTGTGACATTCAACAAGCATGTTTAGATCTTCAATAGCACGAGTAGCATCTTGTTCACTTGTTGATGCTCGTAGATATGCTCGAATAAACATTGCGGCCTCACTGGTCTGTTTTAAGTGGTTTTAAATATATAGTCTGTTTTAAGTCAAGTCAATATTTAATGAACCAGTATTATGAGCGTATATAGTTGGTCTGGTTTAAGTATACTTATAATGAACCATAGAATTATGAATATAGTCAGATAAATATAAAGAAGTAGGTTCACAAGTTACAACTTATGAACCTACTGCTTAAAGTGAACTTCTTTTTTTCTTCACGCGAATCAGAAGCTAAGATGGTTACTTATATGCACCAACGCTGCGAATGAGAGAAAAAATCGTAATTGGAGGACGAAAGGAACATTACACGACAAGAGAACACGCTTCGAAAATAATTGGGAAATGCTGCGATCGACTAGATGTTGAGGGCTATTCGTTTTAAGAAAAATGTTTGGCTTGATTTGATTATGTAACTACTCTATTAGTACTTACCAATTTTTTATAGGTTGTATATATGAGTTCTCATAACGAGTTAGCATCGATGAGCGAACAACGAGCTGCTAGTCGAGAGTATCAAAAGAAACACAGAGCCAAAACGCTTGTTAAATACTCAAATGACAAGAAGTTAATTGATAGTTTTTCTGATGATGAGCTTTTTCAGTTTGTGACCGGTGCAACAACGGATCAAGTATACGATGTCCGTCCTGGTCTTCACTCTATGAAAGTTAATTCATACGAGTACGCTTTAATAAAAGCCGCTGCGAAAAAAAGAGGGTGCAAGAGTAGTCGTGATTTACTGATCTCTTTCTGTAAAGAAGTTTTAAGCGATGACTAAAAATGTATCTTATTTTTACTAGATATTATTTCCCATATGAGATATAACTTTTTACACTTAAAATTAAATTCAAAGTGAGTGTAAAAACGTGTCTATATTGTGTATTGCAAATCAAAAAGGCGGAACAGGAAAAAGTAGTGTAACGCTAAATATGATCCCACTATTTAAGCCTGATTTCATTATTGATGCTGACGTTCATCGCGGCATCAGTCGTCTATTAGCATTGGGAGCAAATGAAATCGAAGTGAGAATACCAACTTCAAAAAATGAAATATTAAAGTGGTGCGACGAAGATAAGCGAATTTTAATTGATTGTGGCGGCTTTGATTCAGACATCACGCGTTATTGTATATCTCAAGCTGATCATATTCTCACTCCGACGTCTGATGATCCTACCGACCAATTTGCGTTAGTTGAGTTTGATAAAACTATGCGAGCCGTGAGCAAAATGGTTAATGAGTCTCTCATTGCTCATGTTGTGTTAAATCGTGTGCATCACAGTCGAAAATCATTCCCAGAAATCACAGCGCTGATTTCTGAGCTTTCTAATTTGTCACTATTAAAAACAACTATTCAAGCAAGTAGCCTAATACCAAAATCAGCATTCAAGGGTAGCCACACGACTGATAAAAAATTGACAATGAAATTTAAAGACTTATACTCAGAACTAAACACGTTTCAAGTATAAAATAAGGTTTAAAAATGGCAAAGCGTAGCATTGAAATTAATGAAAGTGCAAAGCTGAATACTGCGATAACAACGCAGAGTGTAGAAGAAAAAACAACGTTTGATATGAGTCTTAGAAATATGCCCAAGGCACTTAGAGAAAAATTCAAGCGACTTAAAGCTGAGGGTAAAGCCACTGGATCAATGAATGATTACATGCGAAGAGCATTTATGGAGCAATTAAAGCGAGACGACATTTAACAGAAACAAAAAAGCCGCTTGTGATGCGGGAACATCTCAAGCGGCACATTAATTAACAATTATGAGGCTAATTAACATGAGAACAATATCACTTTACGATTTAAAACGCATCAGTCATCTTTTGACTAAATCACAAATCATTCGCCTGTTTTCATTCATCGAAGTATGAATAATGCTAGAATTATTGGTAAGTACTAATAGTAAGTACTATAATATTTTTTTATCAGTAAGTTGGCGCTTTAAATATGAATAATAAAGAATTAACAGAGTTGGTTTTGATGACGTGTGATGATCTAACGTTTGATGATGTGCAAGAGATTGAGTTTGACGATCAATTTAATGCTGATGCAGATTTTTTGAAAGCGAGGACTGATTTCATCGCGAAACGTTTTGAGGTTTCAGCTTCGAAAGTGACTCAAGCAGTTTCAGAAAACATTGATATTGTAAGACATGAAATCAGCAAGATTGTTAAAACAATTAATTTTGATTTTGAACCGGCTTAATCAGCAACTGTACAATCAAAAGCCTATCACTTAATCGTGATAGGCTTTTTTTGTCGCTCAATTTAAAGTGATCTTTTAAGTTTTAAGTTTTAAGTTTTAAGGAGTTGAGCGATGACGATCTATTGCGGAGTCCGTGCCGGTGACGGTATTTCAGAGTTTTACAAAGCCACGTTGATGCAAAACATAAAAGGAATAGGGCCAGTAACAGTCGTGGGCTACATGAGTGGCGAAACCTCTATTGAAATGAATCAACTGTGGGAAAGCCCATTCGAGGGAGATACTGCAGGAAACGCAGGGGGCAAGGAAAAGGTAGCACAAGTCGGTCAAACGCTCGTGGGTATGACAACAAAAACATCATGGAACTCAAAAATGGTGTGGGGAGGAGCTGAAGCGTTAACTTTTAACATCAAACTACAATTCATAGCTTATTCTGATGCAAAAATTGAGGTTAACGACGCAATAAAGTATTTAATGATGATGAGTTCTCCAAGTACTGGCCTAACGCCACTCCAAGCCGTCCCGGGTGCAGTTAAACTAAATCTGGGGCGCAGAATATTAACTGACGTGTATATAAAATCAGTTTCTTACAATGAAGCTGCCCCAAAAACGGAAGATGGTTTTTTTACTCACAACGAAATTGTGCTCGAATTGAGCGTTGATGGCGCACTTAATGCGAGTGAAGTAGCTGTAGTTTTTAAATAAGTGTAACGAATTACAAAAGTGTAATGAACATTACAGAAATTACACTTTTTTTACAAAAATTACAGATTTTAGTGGCATAGTTTGTCTGATTAATTATGATTTTTTGGTGACAGTGTCACGCAGTAGAGGATGGTCATATTTTTCTCAGTTCCGCATAATTAGAGTTATGCGGAACTGAGAATAGTTTGAGGTTGGTTTTTTTTGATAAACGAGTAAAACAAGCAGCGTATTTGAGCAATTACGAATGGAGTGTTAGAAAAATGATTACAGTAGAAAAGATTCAAACGTTAATTGAGCAACAATTAAAATCTTACGACGAGCAAGCAAGCGGCCAAGTTATCGAAGTTAAGCAATTGATACGCGCTCAACAAGTAGCATTAATTGAGTTGCAACAAGCTATTGCAAATATTGAATCTCAAAAAGAAGTAGCAACAACAATTAATTTTTACACTGATTCGCTGAAAAAGATCGTAAACGTTATCAACAATGCTGATTCAACTGAAGCGAATATGCTAGCTGCTGATTATTCAGTGCAACAAGCACAATTTGAAGGTCAGGTTTTGACTGAAGATGATGCAACTAGATACTTATCTTTATTAGAAAAATTGGGTGCTAAGTTTGATTTACAAACAGCGCTGAGATGTGGACAGAACCTAGTTTCGAAAAATTGAACATGAGAGACTCATAGATAGTTGTTTATTGTGGAATGGAACGAGCCTAAAACAGTTAACCAATTGACTGCTAAAAATAAATCGGTAATGTTAGGTTAAATTTTAAATAAATTGGTCAGTTCAATGCCTAGCGAAATGCTATACCGATATAGATCATTCAATGAGAACACGCTTAGTGAGATTGATAACAATGAACTCTGGCACTCACATGTTAGCGGACTCAACGACCCATTTGAACACACGTTCGAGTTTGATTGGTCAGAGATCACTTTAAGTAATTTCGTAAACATCAACAATCACTTAAAACTGTTCAATCAATCTACAGTTGAACAAGCCTATTGCACTAACCAACAGTGCAAGCTTTTTAGCGCTCTAAAAGAAACTTTGGAAACTCAAATAGAGCAACTTGAGAATTATACTACCAATACATATGTATGTTGTTTTAGCAAAACTAACGACAACCCTATGATGTGGTCACACTATTCCAATGGAATGACTGGCCTTTGCCTTGTATACGATAAAACTAAGTTACAAAAAGATGGAGAGCCATTTGGTTTGAGGGAAGTTACCTACAACAAAACCACAAAAAAAATTGGCTATCAAGACATTGAGTCACAAGCTGTAGCTTTGGGTAAATGTTTTGACTTTGCAACAGGAAGTATGTCCAGGTATGTGAACTCCACTTCTTCTTTACGTAACCTTCAGCATGTTTACCAGAAGCATACTCGATGGGACTATGAAGAAGAAATAAGGCGAGTATTATTTGAAGTTGAAGACAATGTCACAAAATCAGGAGAACTCATTAAGATACCAAACAACTCTTTAAGGGCGGTAATAGTAGGTTCCAAAATGTCTCATCCTAATAAAGCTAAAATAGTCAGTTTATGCAAGAGTAAGGGTATCCCAGTTTATGAAGCCGAGCCTATCAGGGATAATTACTCTGTCATTGTTGGCTCACAGGATCTTCGAGAGGAACAATAGCGTTTATTCTTAAAATAGTTACTTAGTCTAAATGTTCATTAGGAAAATTAGGTTAAGTCGCGAGCACCAAGGAGCATTCCATCAACAGCTTCTAAAAATGTATTGGGGAAGTAGCATTTAAGTAATCCAACATATTAAATTGCTCAAACCAATCTTTACTTTGTGTAGAGTCAATTCTCCCTTCAGTATATTGTTTAATTGCAATCGTTTCTGGTGACACGGCTTTATCCATAAGCGAATTAACGTCCTTTAGCAAAGATAAAGGTTTAGGGAAGACTAAGAATTTAGATACAACAAAATCAGTCACCTCTTCAGTTTCATTGAACCATTCAAGATGAGAGTGGCTTAATTTCAATATAGGATGTATTTCTCTGTCAGAACCAAAATAACCATAATGCACACCTATAATTTCTAGTTCATCGGCGGAACCAGTTTGAAGAGAAGCTAGTCGACTAAACAACGTATCTCTATTAGATTCTCCTATCTTAATTTTTTTTAACGTCTTACTTCGTAAAGCATAAATCAACTTGCCCATTTTTTATTATCACTATATTGAAGGTTTTGTATTGTTAATTAACTCATACATAGAATTAAAGCCATTTGTCGTAAACGTGCTATTGAAAACTTTGACTTCTTTTAACGTTTTAAATGTACCGATAACAACAGAAAAACCTACGATCGTTAAAGGTCTGATAAATGTCATACCTGAATTACAGTACTGCACCATTTTGATTAAAGTAGAATCAACTGCAACATCAAATTCTAGGTTCTCGTCCCTTTCAGAGCAAGCCCCAGAACTAATTGAAAACTGGATAACACCAGAAGAAAAAGTTGCTACATGACCCTGTCCATCTAAACTAGCGACCACACCAAGCTGAGAGTTGAAAACGTTCCAACGTTCACTAGAAATTTCTGCAACTGCAGCCTTTGTAAATAATAACAAAGTAAAAAAAAGTATTTTCATAACAAAGATCCAATTAAAAAGTCAAAACTATCGTAGCATTAGTAATGTACTCCGTACATAAACGAACCTTAGACTATAAGTATTAATCGACTGCGCATAATGCCCATTATGGTAAATAGTTTGCTAAACGCACAAAGTGTGACATACAATGTAAATATGATAAATTTTGACTGGGATTCAGCTAAAGCTGAAATCAATATCAAAAAACATGGTATTTCTTTTGAAGAAGCAACCTCTGTATTTTATGACGAATACGCAATGCAGTTCTTCGATGAAAAACATTCTGATATTGAAGATAGATTTTTGATGCTTGGAATGAGTAATGGCTTAAATGTATTGATTGTTTGTCATTGTGAACGAGATGATGGAAATACAATAAGAATTATATCATCTAGAAAAGCTACCAAAAATGAAACTAAACACTATAGCCGAGGGCATTAATATGAAAGATGAATATGACTTTTCAACAATGAAATCTCGCAGAAATCCTTATGCTAGTAAGCTAAAAAAGCCTGTAACTATGCGACTAAGTGAAGATGTGATTGATTATTTTAAAGAGATGTCTGAGGATTCAGAGATCCCTTATCAAAGCTTAATTAATTTATATTTACGAGACTGTGTGAACAACCACCGTAAGCTAGATATGAGTTGGAAAAACTAAAAAATGCCGCTAAAATTAGCGGCATTTTCAATTCGTGATACGGCTGTTATGGTAAATACTACGCGCTTAATAACTATTGATTATTATTTTAAGCCTGCTTAGAGGGAATATTAAACACTGCACTGGCTACCCGTTTTTCATTGCCGATTAAAGTGGTATAGAACCTCTGTTCAACACCATAGATGAAGTTTTTCAAATCAATGTCCGTTGAAATGACAAATTTATCATTTTCATGAGGGATGTCAGGGAAATATTGCTTTATATATTCCTTTATCACTCCTTTATCATTGGCAGTGAAGTCATCTAATTTTTCTAATGCGAGTGCTATTTTTTTTCTGTTTGGGATGCCAACTTTAAATTCACTTGCGCCTTCAATGGAAATAAGGTCATTCTGTAGAAAACTTACCACCTCTGAATCTGTAGCTTCTCTATACAAGCTATCAATATTTTTAAATAACGCGCTAATCCTCGAAAGGTCTTTAAAATATAATTTGTCGTCGTTAATATTGTACGCAGCGTCAGGGTGGGAATTTATCGTTATAATATTCCCATCTTCTATAAAAGATGAAGTGTTTAAGTTCAACATTTTTTTCTTGATGAAATTTGAAGATACTAACTTTTGAAAAAACTTAAAGCCCCCTTCTTTAACGCAGATATATTTTGCTTTTGAAAAGTTTTTCGCCTCTAGCGGATTGAAATCTGCGGGGGTAAAGGAGTCTAGATCAATGAATTCATTTGAAAAATTATTACTTTTAAATTTACTTATACAAAACCACTCATCATCCTCTAATTTATGTGTAGGCGTATATTCAATACAATCAGAAAAGACAGGAATGCTATAAATATCCTTATCATGGCTAATAGCTATATGAAGAGGGGATTGTCTTTTGTGTCCGGGCTTTATTAATAGCAAACTCATTATTTACTCCATATCAAGAAAAGTGTAATTGTTGATTCTTTTTACTTTTTTAGAATTAAATTTCCGCAGGCTTTTTTATATTCTTTCGAGTGATTAGGATTACTTTAACGTCATGATTTGTTGTCATGTAAAAAAAATTATACCCCAACAACAAAAAGATAGGATTGAAAAATGATATTCTAGAAAAAAATATGAATATCGACATAATTAAAAACACGAATATAAATACAGTTACCGACTCTTCCCCCATCGAAGCCGCACTTAATGATACAAAAAAATACCCTAGATAACTTGGTAAAAAAGAATCATTTGCTATTTCGATAGATAAAAACGAACCTTTATCAAAGCCTTCATTATTTATTAAACGTGTTATATTAATGGTCAAAAAACCCACAAAAAAAACAATGGTAAAATAAATAATCATTGATGGAATCATTGTTAGATCATTTGTATATTTCAGTCCTAAACAAGATATTGAATACCCTTTAGCCACAAAAAAAACAAACACCGACAATAGAAGTGAACTAAGAGTTAAAAACAACCTAAATATGATTGTCATATAACCTCCCACTTAAGACCAAACAAATCATATGCGTATGATTACACATAATCAAACAAAAAACACTTTCCCTTAAATAACAGCTATTTAATAACTATTTACAATGCCTACTGCATGATCACTCACCACACAATAAAGTACTGTTCTTTTATACAGCAATCTTGGTTCTGTATCTAGCAAATGTATCCTTTTATTTCTAGCTTCAAACTTTTTCACAAAAAATGAGGCTTGTTTAGTTTATCCCACTTTAAAATGTCACTTGACCTTAAAACCGCGGTAGTCATTATGGCCCTTATGTTAAATCCGTAAGTTAGCCTATAAAAACCATGCTTTCGCAGCCTGAAAAGCCCACAGAGCCACTTTTAAGATATAAACTACGCCGATGTACATCAAAACACGTTTGAAAGTTTATGACGCTTTCAGAACGATTTACAGGGCAATAAAATCTCGATCCATTTCAGATAAAAATCACGCTGTAACGTCAATTTCTCAAATTTTCTTTGAACTGAGCCAGTTTCACAAAGAGCAACGATCTCATCGTTTGTCTAACTTATGACAATGTGACCCCCCACTTTTGCATTATCTCTTTTTGATTATCAATAAACTGAGCATAATTGTAATGACTTTCCACGCCAGTTACCTTGTGATTTAAAATTTTGTCGAGCACTTTCACGTTGTGGCCACTTTCCAAATTGTTTGTGAAAAAGGTTCTACGTAGATCATGAGGCGTGAAATGTTTTAATCCCTCAATTTTTTTGATTATTTTCGTTAAATCTCGATTGAAAGTATCGACATTCAGATCATTGAATACGTTTTTTTTAGTGCCGGTGCGCTCAAGCTGATTTTTTAAAGTAGTAATCGTGAAATCAGATAAGAAAACAGTGTGATCTTCTTGCTTCTCTATCTCTTCTGAATGCGATGTTTTCAGTCGTTCTGCAGTAATAACAATTTGTTTGTTATCAAACTCTACTTCGCTCCATTTCATTTCTAAAATTTCGCGTTTGCGTTGGCCTGTTGCGATAAGCAGCAAAACAGCATTTACGATTGATTTGTCACTTGTCACATTATTAATATTCTCAAGTAGCAACTCTATGTCTGTTTTCTTTAAATATCGTTTTGTTTTGCGTCCGTTGCGCCCAAAGTTATTAACTTTTTGGCCCATCGGATTTGTCATCGAAATTAAGTCGCGACTAATTGCGAAGTTAAACGCTGCGTGCAGTAATTTAGCTACTTTTCTTTGTGTTGTTTGCCCCACGTTCGCTAGAGCGGTTTCTAATATTTGTTGATTGAACTCAGCAATACGCACATACCCTATTTTTTCTATTAGATGTCGATTTAAAAGAGCATTGATTTGATCTGCTGACTTTAATTTTGCAACGTGAGTTTTCGAATAGTAGTCAATAAGCGCATCAATTCGTATAGAACCTTCCTTGTTTTTTCTAATTTCTGTCCTTGCGCGTGCTGCAGGGCATGTACCGTCATGTAATTCTTGTTTTGCTTTTCTGATGCGTTGATTCAGTTCTTCATTGCTGAATAGCTCAATATTACCGATTTTCAGACATTTCTTTTTACCACTAATGCGGTAGCGCATTAATAGCGTCTTTGAGCCGCTTGGGTGCACTGATAGTGATATGTGAGTACATACATTGAATTCATATGTTTTCTTTTTTACTGCTGCGTTGAGTAGCTCTTCTTTGTTGATAAACACTGATCTGTCACTTTCTCTTAAGTTAAATGACAAATATAGGTTGGGCGGTGATTAACGCCTATTTTTTTTATCGTTCGGGGCTTGCTCTGGGGCACAGATCAGTTTCTCTTAAAAAAGTCGTTAAAAATCAATGCCGATCAGGTTGAGTAAAAAGCAGGTTGATTGAAAATCATACTGATCTAACTGTAGGTTGTTGAAAATTAAGATGAAAAAAAAGTTAATTTTAGATCAGTCTGTTATTCGTCGCCCAAACTATGATCTATCTAGCCAGTTTTCTGAATTTAGGACATCGATGAAAATCTCAAAAAATGGTTACGAAAAACTCTTTAAAGAATTTTTAAATGGTGGTGATACTTCAGCTCAATCCCGAAAGATTTTCGTTAAGAAACATAAGCTTAACGACAATACATTTCGTTCTAAACTGGCTACATGGAAGAAGACAAACGCTTATGAAAATTGGGCGTGTCAACAGACAAAAAGCAGGTCGATCAAAAATGAAGTTGTCGCCAATGTGGCGCTTTTGTCAAAAACGGCTCAGATCAGTCCGGGGACGGTAAATTCTGATCGAGATGCCAGAGGCCGATTCATCGTCGGCAATACAGCGAGTGAGTTGAACGGAAAGCACAAAGCGGCATTTAAAAAGAAGATGTTTGATAACGATGAAGAAGAAGCACTAGCTGAGTGCTCATTACTAGACTCAGTTCGTGTTATGCAAAATCAATTAAACATCTTGAACGAAGTGTCTAGTCGTAGATTGAGGGAGGTAACAGCCCTGTACGCGACAGGTAAGCGAATAACGCACAATGATACTGAGTTAAGTGAATTTGACGCGATTCAATGTGTCGTTGCCCAAACACAAAAGAGTAGTGATTCTCTTTTGTTTAGAATCGCGACAACAAAGAAACAAATACTGGAGATTGACGCACTAGCAGCAAAAAGGCCACTTCTAGATTTATCGGCTCAAACAGAGTTGGTGACAACACTAGTGCTGAGAATCGAAGAAGAGAAACTCGATAATAGAAAAGCGTGCCAGTTATTCTTAAAAAATGGCTTAACGCCTCCAATTTACTTTCAAAAGTTAGCAGAATTAGAAGCTAAAAATGCTGAGGATGAAATCGACAACGAAAAAGGATTAACAGCAGAAGAAGCTGAGAAGTTAAGAGAAGCATCAATAATGCGAAGATCTGGGCGAGAAGAACGACAGCGTAAGCTTGTTGAGCGAAACAACAAAATCTACGAAAAGGTAGGCAACCTAGGGCGTGAGAGTCACACCCTTTCAGACGATGCGGTTAAAGACAAAGAGAGTGAATAGAAAAATGACAAATGAAAAATTAATGCTACAAAAAAACGAACGCTCTTTAGTGTTGTTCAATAAAGTTTTAGAGGAAGTTGAGCTTGATCCAGTGTCGTGGCGCACAGAAGCCCAATTTCGAGCTGCTACTTGTGCTTGCTTGATGATTGAAAATCAACGTTCAGTAAGTGAATTTAATGAAGAAAGGTATCTACTACTTACTGATTTTATTGAAAATAACAGTGTTTATTTGAAATCGTTTCTTTTTAAAAGAAAGGCAAGTTTTGTTGCTGATGTGGTCGGTCTAGACTTTATGAAATATTACTTGATTGCATTAAGATATTGCATTTAACGTTTTGTTTTTTTTATCGCCCAATCGATCATGAGATCGAATTCAAACAAAGAGAGCGAAAAAATGGTTAATGTAAATTTACAAGAACAATTGCAAGTTGGTACAAAAGCAATGAAAACTGAAGCGCAAAAAAAACTAGTTGCGTGCATTGTTTCATTTAAAGAGTACGTAGAAAAAAGCGACATTCAATTTTCAAATAATGAACAAGCGGTAGCCCATTTTTTGAAAAATAAGGCTTCTGAGTTTTCAAAAAAAGCAATTTTGGACATGATTGATTTGCTTGATTCTCAGAACGCTTACGTGACTGAACTTCAATTGATGCGTTATCAACGTGATTTACATGATGATGCTTCGCTTGATAAGAAAATCGTTGCTTTAGAGTCGCATTTAGCGAAAAAAGGCATTTTTGTAGTGTCAAAGTTGTCTGATTCAGAAGCTGAAGCAAAACTTAAAGAGCGCGATGAAATTGAAACTCAAAAGATGAGTAACATTTACGAAAATCAAACTGTATCAATTGAGTTGCGTAGTCACTGTGTCGTAAATTTGATTGCTCTAGCACGTCACGAAATTGTGACAAATGAGAGTTTACATGCAATTGCAGCAAGCTGGGTCAAAGGCATTACTGAAGATGCAGCGATTCAAGCAGAAGAA
>NZ_JBREXA010000008.1:0-31839 GCF_052920805.1 Aliivibrio wodanis | reverse complement strand
TCGCCATTTAAAGTGGTACGCGAGCTGGGTTTAAAACGTCGTGAGACAGTTCGGTCCCTATCTGCCGTGGGCGTTGGATGATTGAAAGGGGCTGCTCCTAGTACGAGAGGACCGGAGTGGACGAACCTCTGGTGTTCGGGTTGTTACGCCAGTAGCATTGCCCGGTAGCTAAGTTCGGGATCGATAAACGCTGAAAGCATCTAAGCGTGAAGCGAGCCTTGAGATGAGTCATCCCTGATACTATACGTATCCTAAAGGGTTGTTGGAGACTACGACGTAGATAGCAGGGTGTGTAAGTGCTGCGAGGCATTGAGCTAACCTGTACTAATTGCCCGTGAGGCTTAACCATACAACACCCAAGGGGTTTTGAACGGATTTAAAGTTGCAAGAAACAGATTGAATGTGATTAAGAACAACTCTTTATATAGAGAAACGGCTTTCCAGATTATTATTTATCTCTTAGTGAGGTAGATAGAAAGAATTTGCTTGGCGACCATAGCGTTATGGACCCACCTGATCCCATGCCGAACTCAGAAGTGAAACGTAATAGCGCCGATGGTAGTGTGGGGTTTCCCCATGTGAGAGTAGGACATCGCCAGGCTTGAATTTGAATAAGTGCCCGTTCAATAGAACGGGCTTTTATTTCGCTCCCAGATTGTCACTGTGAGCCAAGTCAACATAACGTTTTTAAGTCTTTCATAAATAAATGAAAAAGTTGAAAATATTATCTTGACTTTCAAATCAGAAAGCGTATTATACGCAGCCTGAAGCGACGAAGCGGTAACGCTAAGTGGTTGAAAGACAAGCTCTTTAACAATTTAACCAAATCAATCTGTGTGGGCACTTGTGAGTTGATAATCACTAGTTTGCTTTTACTTTTCGAAGTGAATTCAAACAAAATAATCAATGAACTGAGTGACTACACAAAATTACTTTTATGTAAGAAATCAGTATTAATCATTGAGCCGGTTTTGTTTCTGCTGAAACAAACCAAAAAACTTTAATTGAAGAGTTTGATCATGGCTCAGATTGAACGCTGGCGGCAGGCCTAACACATGCAAGTCGAGCGGTAACAGAAATTAGCTTGCTAATTTGCTGACGAGCGGCGGACGGGTGAGTAATGCCTGGGAATATGCCTTAGTGTGGGGGATAACTATTGGAAACGATAGCTAATACCGCATAATGTCTTCGGACCAAAGAGGGGGATCTTCGGACCTCTCGCGCTAAGATTAGCCCAGGTGAGATTAGCTTGTTGGTGAGGTAAGAGCTCACCAAGGCGACGATCTCTAGCTGGTCTGAGAGGATGATCAGCCACACTGGAACTGAGACACGGTCCAGACTCCTACGGGAGGCAGCAGTGGGGAATATTGCACAATGGGCGAAAGCCTGATGCAGCCATGCCGCGTGTATGAAGAAGGCCTTCGGGTTGTAAAGTACTTTCAGTCGTGAGGAAGGGTGTGTAGTTAATAGCTGCACATCTTGACGTTAGCGACAGAAGAAGCACCGGCTAACTCCGTGCCAGCAGCCGCGGTAATACGGAGGGTGCGAGCGTTAATCGGAATTACTGGGCGTAAAGCGCATGCAGGTGGTTTGTTAAGTCAGATGTGAAAGCCCGGGGCTCAACCTCGGAACCGCATTTGAAACTGGCAAACTAGAGTGCTGTAGAGGGGGGTAGAATTTCAGGTGTAGCGGTGAAATGCGTAGAGATCTGAAGGAATACCAGTGGCGAAGGCGGCCCCCTGGACAGACACTGACACTCAGATGCGAAAGCGTGGGGAGCAAACAGGATTAGATACCCTGGTAGTCCACGCCGTAAACGATGTCTACTTGGAGGTTGTGGCCTTGAGCCGTGGCTTTCGGAGCTAACGCGTTAAGTAGACCGCCTGGGGAGTACGGTCGCAAGATTAAAACTCAAATGAATTGACGGGGGCCCGCACAAGCGGTGGAGCATGTGGTTTAATTCGATGCAACGCGAAGAACCTTACCTACTCTTGACATCCAGAGAATTCGCTAGAGATAGCTTAGTGCCTTCGGGAACTCTGAGACAGGTGCTGCATGGCTGTCGTCAGCTCGTGTTGTGAAATGTTGGGTTAAGTCCCGCAACGAGCGCAACCCTTATCCTTGTTTGCCAGCACGTAATGGTGGGAACTCCAGGGAGACTGCCGGTGATAAACCGGAGGAAGGTGGGGACGACGTCAAGTCATCATGGCCCTTACGAGTAGGGCTACACACGTGCTACAATGGCGCATACAGAGGGCTGCAAGCTAGCGATAGTGAGCGAATCCCAAAAAGTGCGTCGTAGTCCGGATCGGAGTCTGCAACTCGACTCCGTGAAGTCGGAATCGCTAGTAATCGTGAATCAGAATGTCACGGTGAATACGTTCCCGGGCCTTGTACACACCGCCCGTCACACCATGGGAGTGGGCTGCAAAAGAAGTGGGTAGTTTAACCTTCGGGAGGACGCTCACCACTTTGTGTTCATGACTGGGGTGAAGTCGTAACAAGGTAGCCCTAGGGGAACCTGGGGCTGGATCACCTCCTTAAACGATAGATTACGATTTATGAGTGTTCACACAGATTGATTAGGTTTTAATAAGTTGAAGTGACAGAGCTTTAATTAATGATTTCGATTATTGATTAAAGCTTTTTGCTTTAAGCTCTTTAACAATTTGGAAAGCTGACTGATTTAAATAACTTACGAGTTATTCAAATCAAAATTTAAAAGTTCTTAATATCTTTTGTTTATCTTAGATAAACAAATTAAAAACACATTCAAGTGTTCTTGTATTTTGAATCCGGCGAAAAACCAGAACTCGCAATGACGAGTTCAACCCTTGGTTGTTTATGCCATACGAAACCTCTTGGGGTTGTATGGTTAAGTGACTAAGCGTACACGGTGGATGCCTTGGCAGTCAGAGGCGATGAAAGACGTATTAACTTGCGATAAGCCCAGATTAGGTAGTAAAAACCTTTTGAGTCTGGGATTTCTGAATGGGGAAACCCACTAGCATAAGCTAGTATCGCTGCGTGAATACATAGCGCAGCGAAGCAAACCGGGAGAACTGAAACATCTAAGTACCCCGAGGAAGAGAAATCAACCGAGATCCCGAAAGTAGCGGCGAGCGAAATTGGGTTAGCCCTTAAGCTTTTAATGAGACAGGTGAAGCCTCTGGAAAGTGGCGCGATACAAGGTGATAGCCCTGTAACCGACATCTCATCATCAGTGAAAACGAGTAAGGCGGGACACGTGATATCCTGTCTGAATATGGGGGACCATCCTCCAAGGCTAAATACTACTGACTGACCGATAGTGAACCAGTACCGTGAGGGAAAGGCGAAAAGAACCCCTGTGAGGGGAGTGAAATAGAACCTGAAACCGTGTACGTACAAGCAGTAGGAGCATACTTGTTATGTGACTGCGTACCTTTTGTATAATGGGTCAGCGACTTATATTCAGTGGCAAGGTTAACCGTTTAGGGGAGCCGTAGGGAAACCGAGTCTTAACTGGGCGTTCAGTCTCTGGATATAGACCCGAAACCAAGTGATCTAGCCATGGGCAGGTTGAAGATTGAGTAACATCAATTGGAGGACCGAACCGACTAATGTTGAAAAATTAGCGGATGACTTGTGGCTAGGGGTGAAAGGCCAATCAAACTTGGAGATAGCTGGTTCTCCCCGAAATCTATTTAGGTAGAGCCTCGGACGAATACTACTGGGGGTAGAGCACTGTTAAGGCTAGGGGGTCATCCCGACTTACCAACCCTTTGCAAACTCCGAATACCAGTAAGTACTATCCGGGAGACACACGGCGGGTGCTAACGTCCGTCTTGGAGATGAAACAACCCAGACCGCCAGCTAAGGTCCCAAAGTTATAGCTAAGTGGGAAACGATGTGGGAAGGCTCAGACAGCCAGGATGTTGGCTTAGAAGCAGCCATCATTTAAAGAAAGCGTAATAGCTCACTGGTCGAGTCGGCCTGCGCGGAAGATGTAACGGGGCTAAGCTATACACCGAAGCTGCGGCAATGCAATTTATTGTGTTGGGTAGGGGAGCGTTCTGTAAGCCGTCGAAGGTGTGCTGTAAGGCATGCTGGAGGTATCAGAAGTGCGAATGCTGACATGAGTAACGATAAAGGGGGTGAAAAACCCCCTCGCCGGAAGACCAAGGGTTCCTGTCCAACGTTAATCGGGGCAGGGTAAGTCGACCCCTAAGGCGAGGCTGAAAAGCGTAGTCGATGGGAAACGGGTTAATATTCCCGTACTTCTTATAATTGCGATGGGGGGACGGAGAAGGCTAGGTGGGCTTGGCGACGGTCGTCCAAGTTCAAGTGCGTAGGCTAAGAGTTTAGGTAAATCCGGACTCTTGTTAGGCTGAGACACGATGTCGAGCATCTACGGATGTGAAGCCATTGATGCCATGCTTCCAGGAAAAGCCTCTAAGCTTCAGATTATAAGAAATCGTACCCCAAACCGACACAGGTGGTCGAGTAGAGAATACTAAGGCGCTTGAGAGAACTCGGGTGAAGGAACTAGGCAAAATGGTACCGTAACTTCGGGAGAAGGTACGCTCCTAGCGGTGATGAGACTTGCTCTCTAAGCTGCCGGGAGTCGCAGATACCAGGTGGCTGCAACTGTTTATTAAAAACATAGCACTGTGCTAAATCGTAAGATGACGTATACGGTGTGACGCCTGCCCGGTGCTTGAAGGTTAATTGATGGGGTTAGACTTCGGTCGAAGCTCTTGATCGAAGCCCAAGTAAACGGCGGCCGTAACTATAACGGTCCTAAGGTAGCGAAATTCCTTGTCGGGTAAGTTCCGACCTGCACGAATGGCGTAATGATGGCCACGCTGTCTCCACCCGAGACTCAGTGAAATTGAAATCGCTGTGAAGATGCAGTGTACCCGCGGCTAGACGGAAAGACCCCGTGAACCTTTACTACAGCTTGGCACTGAACATTGACCCTACATGTGTAGGATAGGTGGGAGCCTTTGAAACCAGTACGCTAGTATTGGTGGAGGCAATCTTGAAATACCACCCTTGTATGCTTGATGTTCTAACGTTGGCCCCTTATCGGGGTTGCGGACAGTGCCTGGTGGGTAGTTTGACTGGGGCGGTCTCCTCCCAAGAGTAACGGAGGAGCACGAAGGTGGGCTAAACACGGTTGGACATCGTGTGGTTAGTGCAATGGCATAAGCCCGCTTGACTGCGAGAATGACAATTCGAGCAGGTACGAAAGTAGGTCATAGTGATCCGGTGGTTCTGAATGGAAGGGCCATCGCTCAACGGATAAAAGGTACTCCGGGGATAACAGGCTGATACCGCCCAAGAGTTCATATCGACGGCGGTGTTTGGCACCTCGATGTCGGCTCATCACATCCTGGGGCTGAAGTCGGTCCCAAGGGTATGGCTGTTCGCCATTTAAAGTGGTACGCGAGCTGGGTTTAGAACGTCGTGAGACAGTTCGGTCCCTATCTGCCGTGGGCGTTGGATGATTGAAAGGGGCTGCTCCTAGTACGAGAGGACCGGAGTGGACGAACCTCTGGTGTTCGGGTTGTTACGCCAGTAGCATTGCCCGGTAGCTAAGTTCGGGATCGATAAACGCTGAAAGCATCTAAGCGTGAAGCGAGCCTTGAGATGAGTCATCCCTGATACTATACGTATCCTAAAGGTTGTTGGAGACTACGACGTAGATAGGCAGGGTGTGTAAGTGCTGCGAGGCATTGAGCTAACCTGTACTAATTGCCCGTGAGGCTTAACCATACAACACCCAAGGGGTTTTGAACGGATTTAAAGTTGCAAGAAACAGATTGAATGTGATTAAGAACAACTCTTTATATAGAGAAACGGCTTTCCAGATTATTATTTATCTCTTAGTGAGGTAGATAGAAAGAATTTGCTTGGCGACCATAGCGTTATGGACCCACCTGATCCCATGCCGAACTCAGAAGTGAAACGTAATAGCGCCGATGGTAGTGTGGGGTTTCCCATGTGAGAGTAGGACATCGCCAGGCTTGAATTTGAATAAGTGCCCGTTCAATAGAACGGGCTTTTATTTCGCTCCCAGATTGTCACTGTGAGCCAAGTCAACATAACGTTTTTAAGTCTTTCATAAATAAATGAAAAAGTTGAAAATATTATCTTGACTTTCAAATCAGAAAGCGTATTATACGCAGCCTGAAGCGACGAAGCGGTAACGCTAAGTGGTTGAAAGACAAGCTCTTTAACAATTTAACCAAATCAATCTGTGTGGGCACTTGTGAGTTGATAATCACTAGTTTGCTTTTACTTTTCGAAGTGAATTCAAACAAAAATAATCAATGAACTGAGTGACTACACAAAATTACTTTTATGTAAGAAATCAGTATTAATCATTGAGCCGGTTTTGTTTCTGCTGAAACAAACCAAAAAACTTTAATTGAAGAGTTTGATCATGGCTCAGATTGAACGCTGCGGCAGGCCTAACACATGCAAGTCGAGCGGTAACAGAAATTAGCTTGCTAATTTGCTGACGAGCGGCGGACGGGTGAGTAATGCCTGGGAATATGCCTTAGTGTGGGGGATAACTATTGGAAACGATAGCTAATACCGCATAATGTCTTCGGACCAAAGAGGGGGATCTTCGGACCTCTCGCGCTAAGATTAGCCCAGGTGAGATTAGCTTGTTGGTGAGGTAAGAGCTCACCAAGGCGACGATCTCTAGCTGGTCTGAGAGGATGATCAGCCACACTGGAACTGAGACACGGTCCAGACTCCTACGGGAGGCAGCAGTGGGGAATATTGCACAATGGGCGAAAGCCTGATGCAGCCATGCCGCGTGTATGAAGAAGGCCTTCGGGTTGTAAAGTACTTTCAGTCGTGAGGAAGGGTGTGTAGTTAATAGCTGCACATCTTGACGTTAGCGACAGAAGAAGCACCGGCTAACTCCGTGCCAGCAGCCGCGGTAATACGGAGGGTGCGAGCGTTAATCGGAATTACTGGGCGTAAAGCGCATGCAGGTGGTTTGTTAAGTCAGATGTGAAAGCCCGGGGCTCAACCTCGGAACCGCATTTGAAACTGGCAAACTAGAGTGCTGTAGAGGGGGGTAGAATTTCAGGTGTAGCGGTGAAATGCGTAGAGATCTGAAGGAATACCAGTGGCGAAGGCGGCCCCCTGGACAGACACTGACACTCAGATGCGAAAGCGTGGGGAGCAAACAGGATTAGATACCCTGGTAGTCCACGCCGTAAACGATGTCTACTTGGAGGTTGTGGCCTTGAGCCGTGGCTTTCGGAGCTAACGCGTTAAGTAGACCGCCTGGGGAGTACGGTCGCAAGATTAAAACTCAAATGAATTGACGGGGGCCCGCACAAGCGGTGGAGCATGTGGTTTAATTCGATGCAACGCGAAGAACCTTACCTACTCTTGACATCCAGAGAATTCGCTAGAGATAGCTTAGTGCCTTCGGGAACTCTGAGACAGGTGCTGCATGGCTGTCGTCAGCTCGTGTTGTGAAATGTTGGGTTAAGTCCCGCAACGAGCGCAACCCTTATCCTTGTTTGCCAGCACGTAATGGTGGGAACTCCAGGGAGACTGCCGGTGATAAACCGGAGGAAGGTGGGGGACGACGTCAAGTCATCATGGCCCTTACGAGTAGGGCTACACACGTGCTACAATGGCGCATACAGAGGGCTGCAAGCTAGCGATAGTGAGCGAATCCCAAAAAGTGCGTCGTAGTCCGGATCGGAGTCTGCAACTCGACTCCGTGAAGTCGGAATCGCTAGTAATCGTGAATCAGAATGTCACGGTGAATACGTTCCCGGGCCTTGTACACACCGCCCGTCACACCATGGGAGTGGGCTGCAAAAGAAGTGGGTAGTTTAACCTTCGGGAGGACGCTCACCACTTTGTGGTTCATGACTGGGGTGAAGTCGTAACAAGGTAGCCCTAGGGGAACCTGGGGCTGGATCACCTCCTTAAACGATAGATTACGATTTATGAGTGTTCACACAGATTGATTAGGTTTTAATAAGTTGAAGTGACAGAGCTTTAATTAATGATTTCGATTATTGATTAAAGCTTTTGCTTTAAGCTCTTTAACAATTTGGAAAGCTGACTGATTTAAATAACTTACGAGTTATTCAAATCAAAATTTAAAAGTTCTTAATATCTTTTGTTTATCTTAGATAAACAAATTAAAAACACATTCAAGTGTTCTTGTATTTTGAATCCGGCGAAAAACCAGAACTCGCAATGACGAGTTCAACCTTGGTTGTTTATGCCATACGAAACCTCTTGGGGTTGTATGGTTAAGTGACTAAGCGTACACGGTGGATGCCTTGGCAGTCAGAGGCGATGAAAGACGTATTAACTTGCGATAAGCCCAGATTAGGTAGTAAAAACCTTTTGAGTCTGGGATTTCTGAATGGGGAAACCCACTAGCATAAGCTAGTATCGCTGCGTGAATACATAGCGCAGCGAAGCAAACCGGGAGAACTGAAACATCTAAGTACCCCGAGGAAGAGAAATCAACCGAGATCCCGAAAGTAGCGGCGAGCGAAATTGGGTTAGCCCTTAAGCTTTTAATGAGACAGGTGAAGCCTCTGGAAAGTGGCGCGATACAAGGTGATAGCCCTGTAACCGACATCTCATCATCAGTGAAAACGAGTAAGGCGGGACACGTGATATCCCTGTCTGAATATGGGGGGACCATCCTCCAAGGCTAAATACTACTGACTGACCGATAGTGAACCAGTACCGTGAGGGAAAGGCGAAAAGAACCCCTGTGAGGGGAGTGAAATAGAACCTGAAACCGTGTACGTACAAGCAGTAGGAGCATACTTGTTATGTGACTGCGTACCTTTTGTATAATGGGTCAGCGACTTATATTCAGTGGCAAGGTTAACCGTTTAGGGGAGCCGTAGGGAAACCGAGTCTTAACTGGGCGTTCAGTCTCTGGATATAGACCCGAAACAAGTGATCTAGCCATGGGCAGGTTGAAGATTGAGTAACATCAATTGGAGGACCGAACCGACTAATGTTGAAAAATTAGCGGATGACTTGTGGCTAGGGGTGAAAGGCCAATCAAACTTGGAGATAGCTGGTTCTCCCCGAAATCTATTTAGGTAGAGCCTCGGACGAATACTACTGGGGGTAGAGCACTGTTAAGGCTAGGGGGTCATCCCGACTTACCAACCCTTTGCAAACTCCGAATACCAGTAAGTACTATCCGGGAGACACACGGCGGGTGCTAACGTCCGTCGTGGAGAGGGAAACAACCCAGACCGCCAGCTAAGGTCCCAAAGTTATAGCTAAGTGGGAAACGATGTGGGAAGGCTCAGACAGCCAGGATGTTGGCTTAGAAGCAGCCATCATTTAAAGAAAGCGTAATAGCTCACTGGTCGAGTCGGCCTGCGCGGAAGATGTAACGGGGCTAAGCTATACACCGAAGCTGCGGCAATGCAATTTATTGTGTTGGGTAGGGGAGCGTTCTGTAAGCCGTCGAAGGTGTGCTGTAAGGCATGCTGGAGGTATCAGAAGTGCGAATGCTGACATGAGTAACGATAAAGGGGGTGAAAAACCCCCTCGCCGGAAGACCAAGGGTTCCTGTCCAACGTTAATCGGGGCAGGGTAAGTCGACCCCTAAGGCGAGGCTGAAAAGCGTAGTCGATGGGAAACGGGTTAATATTCCCGTACTTCTTATAATTGCGATGGGGGGACGGAGAAGGCTAGGTGGGCTTGGCGACGGTCGTCCAAGTTCAAGTGCGTAGGCTAAGAGTTTAGGTAAATCCGGACTCTTGTTAGGCTGAGACACGATGTCGAGCATCTACGGATGTGAAGCCATTGATGCCATGCTTCCAGGAAAAGCCTCTAAGCTTCAGATTATAAGAAATCGTACCCCAAACCGACACAGGTGGTCGAGTAGAGAATACTAAGGCGCTTGAGAGAACTCGGGTGAAGGAACTAGGCAAAATGGTACCGTAACTTCGGGAGAAGGTACGCTCCTAGCGGTGATGAGACTTGCTCTCTAAGCTGCCGGGAGTCGCAGATACCAGGTGGCTGCAACTGTTTATTAAAAACATAGCACTGTGCTAAATCGTAAGATGACGTATACGGTGTGACGCCTGCCCGGTGCTTGAAGGTTAATTGATGGGGTTAGACTTCGGTCGAAGCTCTTGATCGAAGCCCAAGTAAACGGCGGCCGTAACTATAACGGTCCTAAGGTAGCGAAATTCCTTGTCGGGTAAGTTCCGACCTGCACGAATGGCGTAATGATGGCCACGCTGTCTCCACCCGAGACTCAGTGAAATTGAAATCGCTGTGAAGATGCAGTGTACCCGCGGCTAGACGGAAAGACCCCGTTGACCTTTACTACAGCTTGGCACTGAACATTGACCCTACATGTGTAGGATAGGTGGGAGCCTTTGAAACCAGTACGCTAGTATTGGTGGAGGCAATCTTGAAATACCACCCTTGTATGCTTGATGTTCTAACGTTGGCCCCTTATCGGGGTTGCGGACAGTGCCTGGTGGGTAGTTTGACTGGGGCGGTCTCCTCCCAAAGAGTAACGGAGGAGCACGAAGGTGGGCTAAACACGGTTGGACATCGTGTGGTTAGTGCAATGGCATAAGCCCGCTTGACTGCGAGAATGACAATTCGAGCAGGTACGAAAGTAGGTCATAGTGATCCGGTGGTTCTGAAGGGAAGGGCCATCGCTCAACGGATAAAAGGTACTCCGGGGATAACAGGCTGATACCGCCCAAGAGTTCATATCGACGGCGGTGTTTGGCACCTCGATGTCGGCTCATCACATCCTGGGGCTGAAGTCGGTCCCAAGGGTATGGCTGTTCGCCATTTAAAGTGGTACGCGAGCTGGGTTTAGAACGTCGTGAGACAGTTCGGTCCCTATCTGCCGTGGGCGTTGGATGATTGAAAGGGGCTGCTCCTAGTACGAGAGGACCGGAGTGGACGAACCTCTGGTGTTCGGGTTGTTACGCCAGTAGCATTGCCCGGTAGCTAAGTTCGGGATCGATAAACGCTGAAAGCATCTAAGCGTGAAGCGAGCCTTGAGATGAGTCATCCCTGATACTATACGTATCCTAAAGGGTTGTTGGAGACTACGACGTAGATAGGCAGGGTGTGTAAGTGCTGCGAGGCATTGAGCTAACCTGTACTAATTGCCCGTGAGGCTTAACCATACAACACCCAAGGGGTTTTGAACGGATTTAAAGTTGCAAGAAACAGATTGAATGTGATTAAGAACAACTCTTTATATAGAGAAACGGCTTTCCAGATTATTATTTATCTCTTAGTGAGGTAGATAGAAAGAATTTGCTTGGCGACCATAGCGTTATGGACCCACCTGATCCCATGCCGAACTCAGAAGTGAAACGTAATAGCGCCGATGGTAGTGTGGGGTTTCCCCATGTGAGAGTAGGACATCGCCAGGCTTGAATTTGAATAAGTGCCCGTTCAATAGAACGGGCTTTTATTTCGCTCCCAGATTGTCACTGTGAGCCAAGTCAACATAACGTTTTTAAGTCTTTCATAAATAAATGAAAAAGTTGAAAATATTATCTTGACTTTCAAATCAGAAAGCGTATTATACGCAGCCTGAAGCGACGAAGCGGTAACGCTAAGTGGTTGAAAGACAAGCTCTTTAACAATTTAACCAAATCAATCTGTGTGGGCACTTGTGAGTTGATAATCACTAGTTTGCTTTTACTTTTCGAAGTGAATTCAAACAAAAATAATCAATGAACTGAGTGACTACACAAAATTACTTTTATGTAAGAAATCAGTATTAATCATTGAGCCGGTTTTGTTTCTGCTGAAACAAACCAAAAAACTTTAATTGAAGAGTTTGATCATGGCTCAGATTGAACGCTGGCGGCAGGCCTAACACATGCAAGTCGAGCGGTAACAGAAATTAGCTTGCTAATTTGCTGACGAGCGGCGGACGGGTGAGTAATGCCTGGGAATATGCCTTAGTGTGGGGGATAACTATTGGAAACGATAGCTAATACCGCATAATGTCTTCGGACCAAAGAGGGGATCTTCGGACCTCTCGCGCTAAGATTAGCCCAGGTGAGATTAGCTTGTTGGTGAGGTAAGAGCTCACCAAGGCGACGATCTCTAGCTGGTCTGAGAGGATGATCAGCCACACTGGAACTGAGACACGGTCCAGACTCCTACGGGAGGCAGCAGTGGGGAATATTGCACAATGGGCGAAAGCCTGATGCAGCCATGCCGCGTGTATGAAGAAGGCCTTCGGGTTGTAAAGTACTTTCAGTCGTGAGGAAGGGTGTGTAGTTAATAGCTGCACATCTTGACGTTAGCGACAGAAGAAGCACCGGCTAACTCCGTGCCAGCAGCCGCGGTAATACGGAGGGTGCGAGCGTTAATCGGAATTACTGGGCGTAAAGCGCATGCAGGTGGTTTGTTAAGTCAGATGTGAAAGCCCGGGGCTCAACCTCGGAACCGCATTTGAAACTGGCAAACTAGAGTGCTGTAGAGGGGGGTAGAATTTCAGGTGTAGCGGTGAAATGCGTAGAGATCTGAAGGAATACCAGTGGCGAAGGCGGCCCCCTGGACAGACACTGACACTCAGATGCGAAAGCGTGGGGAGCAAACAGGATTAGATACCCTGGTAGTCCACGCCGTAAACGATGTCTACTTGGAGGTTGTGGCCTTGAGCCGTGGCTTTCGGAGCTAACGCGTTAAGTAGACCGCCTGGGGAGTACGGTCGCAAGATTAAAACTCAAATGAATTGACGGGGGCCCGCACAAGCGGTGGAGCATGTGGTTTAATTCGATGCAACGCGAAGAACCTTACCTACTCTTGACATCCAGAGAATTCGCTAGAGATAGCTTAGTGCCTTCGGGAACTCTGAGACAGGTGCTGCATGGCTGTCGTCAGCTCGTGTTGTGAAATGTTGGGTTAAGTCCCGCAACGAGCGCAACCCTTATCCTTGTTTGCCAGCACGTAATGGTGGGAACTCCAGGGAGACTGCCGGTGATAAACCGGAGGAAGGTGGGGACGACGTCAAGTCATCATGGCCCTTACGAGTAGGGCTACACACGTGCTACAATGGCGCATACAGAGGGCTGCAAGCTAGCGATAGTGAGCGAATCCCAAAAAGTGCGTCGTAGTCCGGATCGGAGTCTGCAACTCGACTCCGTGAAGTCGGAATCGCTAGTAATCGTGAATCAGAATGTCACGGTGAATACGTTCCCGGGCCTTGTACACACCGCCCGTCACACCATGGGAGTGGGCTGCAAAAGAAGTGGGTAGTTTAACCTTCGGGAGGACGCTCACCACTTTGTGGTTCATGACTGGGGTGAAGTCGTAACAAGGTAGCCCTAGGGGAACCTGGGGCTGGATCACCTCCTTAAACGATAGATTACGATTTATGAGTGTTCACACAGATTGATTAGGTTTTAATAAGTTGAAGTGACAGAGCTTTAATTAATGATTTCGATTATTGATTAAAGCTTTTTGCTTTAAGCTCTTTAACAATTTGGAAAGCTGACTGATTTAAATAACTTACGAGTTATTCAAATCAAAATTTAAAAGTTCTTAATATCTTTTGTTTATCTTAGATAAACAAATTAAAAACACATTCAAGTGTTCTTGTATTTTGAATCCGGCGAAAAACCAGAACTCGCAATGACGAGTTCAACCTTGGTTGTTTATGCCATACGAAACCTCTTGGGGTTGTATGGTTAAGTGACTAAGCGTACACGGTGGATGCCTTGGCAGTCAGAGGCGATGAAAGACGTATTAACTTGCGATAAGCCCAGATTAGGTAGTAAAAACCTTTTGAGTCTGGGATTTCTGAATGGGGAAACCCACTAGCATAAGCTAGTATCGCTGCGTGAATACATAGCGCAGCGAAGCAAACCGGGAGAACTGAAACATCTAAGTACCCCGAGGAAGAGAAATCAACCGAGATCCCGAAAGTAGCGGCGAGCGAAATTGGGTTAGCCCTTAAGCTTTTAATGAGACAGGTGAAGCCTCTGGAAAGTGGCGCGATACAAGGTGATAGCCCTGTAACCGACATCTCATCATCAGTGAAAACGAGTAAGGCGGGACACGTGATATCCTGTCTGAATATGGGGGGACCATCCTCCAAGGCTAAATACTACTGACTGACCGATAGTGAACCAGTACCGTGAGGGAAAGGCGAAAAGAACCCCTGTGAGGGGAGTGAAATAAGAACCTGAAACCGTGTACGTACAAGCAGTAGGAGCATACTTGTTATGTGACTGCGTACCTTTTGTATAATGGGTCAGCGACTTATATTCAGTGGCAAGGTTAACCGTTTAGGGGAGCCGTAGGGAAACCGAGTCTTAACTGGGCGTTCAGTCTCTGGATATAGACCCGAAACCAAGTGATCTAGCCATGGGCAGGTTGAAGATTGAGTAACATCAATTGGAGGACCGAACCGACTAATGTTGAAAAATTAGCGGATGACTTGTGGCTAGGGGTGAAAGGCCAATCAAACTTGGAGATAGCTGGTTCTCCCCGAAATCTATTTAGGTAGAGCCTCGGACGAATACTACTGGGGGTAGAGCACTGTTAAGGCTAGGGGGTCATCCCGACTTACCAACCCTTTGCAAACTCCGAATACCAGTAAGTACTATCCGGGAGACACACGGCGGGTGCTAACGTCCGTCGTGGAGAGGGAAACAACCCAGACCGCCAGCTAAGGTCCCAAAGTTATAGCTAAGTGGGAAACGATGTGGGAAGGCTCAGACAGCCAGGATGTTGGCTTAGAAGCAGCCATCATTTAAAGAAAGCGTAATAGCTCACTGGTCGAGTCGGCCTGCGCGGAAGATGTAACGGGGCTAAGCTATACACCGAAGCTGCGGCAATGCAATTTATTGTGTTGGGTAGGGGAGCGTTCTGTAAGCCGTCGAAGGTGTGCTGTAAGGCATGCTGGAGGTATCAGAAGTGCGAATGCTGACATGAGTAACGATAAAGGGGGTGAAAAACCCCCTCGCCGGAAGACCAAGGGTTCCTGTCCAACGTTAATCGGGGCAGGGTAAGTCGACCCCTAAGGCGAGGCTGAAAAGCGTAGTCGATGGGAAACGGGTTAATATTCCCGTACTTCTTATAATTGCGATGGGGGGACGGAGAAGGCTAGGTGGGCTTGGCGACGGTCGTCCAAGTTCAAGTGCGTAGGCTAAGAGTTTAGGTAAATCCGGACTCTTGTTAGGCTGAGACACGATGTCGAGCATCTACGGATGTGAAGCCATTGATGCCATGCTTCCAGGAAAAGCCTCTAAGCTTCAGATTATAAGAAATCGTACCCCAAACCGACACAGGTGGTCGAGTAGAGAATACTAAGGCGCTTGAGAGAACTCGGGTGAAGGAACTAGGCAAAATGGTACCGTAACTTCGGGAGAAGGTACGCTCCTAGCGGTGATGAGACTTGCTCTCTAAGCTGCCGGGAGTCGCAGATACCAGGTGGCTGCAACTGTTTATTAAAAACATAGCACTGTGCTAAATCGTAAGATGACGTATACGGTGTGACGCCTGCCCGGTGCTTGAAGGTTAATTGATGGGGTTAGACTTCGGTCGAAGCTCTTGATCGAAGCCCAAGTAAACGGCGGCCGTAACTATAACGGTCCTAAGGTAGCGAAATTCCTTGTCGGGTAAGTTCCGACCTGCACGAATGGCGTAATGATGGCCACGCTGTCTCCACCCGAGACTCAGTGAAATTGAAATCGCTGTGAAGATGCAGTGTACCCGCGGCTAGACGGAAAGACCCCGTGAACCTTTACTACAGCTTGGCACTGAACATTGACCCTACATGTGTAGGATAGGTGGGAGCCTTTGAAACCAGTACGCTAGTATTGGTGGAGGCAATCTTGAAATACCACCCTTGTATGCTTGATGTTCTAACGTTGGCCCCTTATCGGGGTTGCGGACAGTGCCTGGTGGGTAGTTTGACTGGGGCGGTCTCCTCCCAAAGAGTAACGGAGGAGCACGAAGGTGGGCTAAACACGGTTGGACATCGTGTGGTTAGTGCAATGGCATAAGCCCGCTTGACTGCGAGAATGACAATTCGAGCAGGTACGAAAGTAGGTCATAGTGATCCGGTGGTTCTGAATGGAAGGGCCATCGCTCAACGGATAAAAGGTACTCCGGGGATAACAGGCTGATACCGCCCAAGAGTTCATATCGACGGCGGTGTTTGGCACCTCGATGTCGGCTCATC
Organism: Aliivibrio wodanis; assembly: GCF_052920805.1. Classification (NCBI taxonomy): domain Bacteria; kingdom Pseudomonadati; phylum Pseudomonadota; class Gammaproteobacteria; order Vibrionales; family Vibrionaceae; genus Aliivibrio; species Aliivibrio wodanis. The sequence goes on along the minus strand of NZ_JBREXA010000008.1, from coordinate 15,638 downwards.
ACATCCTGGGGCTGAAGTCGGTCCCAAGGGTATGGCTGTTCGCCATTTAAAGTGGTACGCGAGCTGGGTTTAGAACGTCGTGAGACAGTTCGGTCCCTATCTGCCTGGGCGTTGGATGATTGAAAGGGGCTGCTCCTAGTACGAGAGGACCGGAGTGGACGAACCTCTGGTGTTCGGGTTGTTACGCCAGTAGCATTGCCCGGTAGCTAAGTTCGGGATCGATAAACGCTGAAAGCATCTAAGCGTGAAGCGAGCCTTGAGATGAGTCATCCCTGATACTATACGTATCCTAAAGGGTTGTTGGAGACTACGACGTAGATAGGCAGGGTGTGTAAGTGCTGCGAGGCATTGAGCTAACCTGTACTAATTGCCCGTGAGGCTTAACCATACAACACCCAAGGGGTTTTGAACGGATTTAAAGTTGCAAGAAACAGATTGAATGTGATTAAGAACAACTCTTTATATAGAGAAACGGCTTTCCAGATTATTATTTATCTCTTAGTGAGGTAGATAGAAAGAATTTGCTTGGCGACCATAGCGTTATGGACCCACCTGATCCCATGCCGAACTCAGAAGTGAAACGTAATAGCGCCGATGGTAGTGTGGGGTTTCCCCATGTGAGAGTAGGACATCGCCAGGCTTGAATTTGAATAAGTGCCCGTTCAATAGAACGGGCTTTTATTTCGCTCCCAGATTGTCACTGTGAGCCAAGTCAACATAACGTTTTTAAGTCTTTCATAAATAAATGAAAAAGTTGAAAATATTATCTTGACTTTCAAATCAGAAAGCGTATTATACGCAGCCTGAAGCGACGAAGCGGTAACGCTAAGTGGTTGAAAGACAAGCTCTTTAACAATTTAACCAAATCAATCTGTGTGGGCACTTGTGAGTTGATAATCACTAGTTTGCTTTTACTTTTCGAAGTGAATTCAAACAAAAATAATCAATGAACTGAGTGACTACACAAAATTACTTTTATGTAAGAAATCAGTATTAATCATTGAGCCGGTTTTGTTTCTGCTGAAACAAACCAAAAAACTTTAATTGAAGAGTTTGATCATGGCTCAGATTGAACGCTGGCGGCAGGCCTAACACATGCAAGTCGAGCGGTAACAGAAATTAGCTTGCTAATTTGCTGACGAGCGGCGGACGGGTGAGTAATGCCTGGGAATATGCCTTAGTGTGGGGGATAACTATTGGAAACGATAGCTAATACCGCATAATGTCTTCGGACCAAAGAGGGGGATCTTCGGACCTCTCGCGCTAAGATTAGCCCAGGTGAGATTAGCTTGTTGGTGAGGTAAGAGCTCACCAAGGCGACGATCTCTAGCTGGTCTGAGAGGATGATCAGCCACACTGGAACTGAGACACGGTCCAGACTCCTACGGGAGGCAGCAGTGGGGAATATTGCACAATGGGCGAAAGCCTGATGCAGCCATGCCGCGTGTATGAAGAAGGCCTTCGGGTTGTAAAGTACTTTCAGTCGTGAGGAAGGGTGTGTAGTTAATAGCTGCACATCTTGACGTTAGCGACAGAAGAAGCACCGGCTAACTCCGTGCCAGCAGCCGCGGTAATACGGAGGGTGCGAGCGTTAATCGGAATTACTGGGCGTAAAGCGCATGCAGGTGGTTTGTTAAGTCAGATGTGAAAGCCCGGGGCTCAACCTCGGAACCGCATTTGAAACTGGCAAACTAGAGTGCTGTAGAGGGGGGTAGAATTTCAGGTGTAGCGGTGAAATGCGTAGAGATCTGAAGGAATACCAGTGGCGAAGGCGGCCCCTGGACAGACACTGACACTCAGATGCGAAAGCGTGGGGAGCAAACAGGATTAGATACCCTGGTAGTCCACGCCGTAAACGATGTCTACTTGGAGGTTGTGGCCTTGAGCCGTGGCTTTCGGAGCTAACGCGTTAAGTAGACCGCCTGGGGAGTACGGTCGCAAGATTAAAACTCAAATGAATTGACGGGGGCCCGCACAAGCGGTGGAGCATGTGGTTTAATTCGATGCAACGCGAAGAACCTTACCTACTCTTGACATCCAGAGAATTCGCTAGAGATAGCTTAGTGCCTTCGGGAACTCTGAGACAGGTGCTGCATGGCTGTCGTCAGCTCGTGTTGTGAAATGTTGGGTTAAGTCCCGCAACGAGCGCAACCCTTATCCTTGTTTGCCAGCACGTAATGGTGGGAACTCCAGGGAGACTGCCGGTGATAAACCGGAGGAAGGTGGGGACGACGTCAAGTCATCATGGCCCTTACGAGTAGGGCTACACACGTGCTACAATGGCGCATACAGAGGGCTGCAAGCTAGCGATAGTGAGCGAATCCCAAAAAGTGCGTCGTAGTCCGGATCGGAGTCTGCAACTCGACTCCGTGAAGTCGGAATCGCTAGTAATCGTGAATCAGAATGTCACGGTGAATACGTTCCCGGGCCTTGTACACACCGCCCGTCACACCATGGGAGTGGGCTGCAAAAGAAGTGGGTAGTTTAACCTTCGGGAGGACGCTCACCACTTTGTGGTTCATGACTGGGGTGAAGTCGTAACAAGGTAGCCCTAGGGGAACCTGGGGCTGGATCACCTCCTTAAACGATAGATTACGATTTATGAGTGTTCACACAGATTGATTAGGTTTTAATAAGTTGAAGTGACAGAGCTTTAATTAATGATTTCGATTATTGATTAAAGCTTTTTGCTTTAAGCTCTTTAACAATTTGGAAAGCTGACTGATTTAAATAACTTACGAGTTATTCAAATCAAAATTTAAAAGTTCTTAATATCTTTTGTTTATCTTAGATAAACAAATTAAAAACACATTCAAGTGTTCTTGTATTTTGAATCCGGCGAAAAACCAGAACTCGCAATGACGAGTTCAACCTTGGTTGTTTATGCCATACGAAACCTCTTGGGGTTGTATGGTTAAGTGACTAAGCGTACACGGTGGATGCCTTGGCAGTCAGAGGCGATGAAAGACGTATTAACTTGCGATAAGCCCAGATTAGGTAGTAAAAACCTTTTGAGTCTGGGATTTCTGAATGGGGAAACCCACTAGCATAAGCTAGTATCGCTGCGTGAATACATAGCGCAGCGAAGCAAACCGGGAGAACTGAAACATCTAAGTACCCCGAGGAAGAGAAATCAACCGAGATCCCGAAAGTAGCGGCGAGCGAAATTGGGTTAGCCCTTAAGCTTTTAATGAGACAGGTGAAGCCTCTGGAAAGTGGCGCGATACAAGGTGATAGCCCTGTAACCGACATCTCATCATCAGTGAAAACGAGTAAGGCGGGACACGTGATATCCTGTCTGAATATGGGGGGACCATCCTCCAAGGCTAAATACTACTGACTGACCGATAGTGAACCAGTACCGTGAGGGAAAGGCGAAAAGAAGGGGAGTGAAATAGAACCTGAAACCGTGTACGTACAAGCAGTAGGAGCATACTTGTTATGTGACTGCGTACCTTTTGTATAATGGGTCAGCGACTTATATTCAGTGGCAAGGTTAACCGTTTAGGGGAGCCGTAGGGAAACCGAGTCTTAACTGGGCGTTCAGTCTCTGGATATAGACCCGAAACCAAGTGATCTAGCCATGGGCAGGTTGAAGATTGAGTAACATCAATTGGAGGACCGAACCGACTAATGTTGAAAAATTAGCGGATGACTTGTGGCTAGGGGTGAAAGGCCAATCAAACTTGGAGATAGCTGGTTCTCCCCGAAATCTATTTAGGTAGAGCCTCGGACGAATACTACTGGGGGTAGAGCACTGTTAAGGCTAGGGGGTCATCCCGACTTACCAACCCTTTGCAAACTCCGAATACCAGTAAGTACTATCCGGGAGACACACGGCGGGTGCTAACGTCCGTCGTGGAGAGGAAACAACCCAGACCGCCAGCTAAGGTCCCAAAGTTATAGCTAAGTGGGAAACGATGTGGGAAGGCTCAGACAGCCAGGATGTTGGCTTAGAAGCAGCCATCATTTAAAGAAAGCGTATAGCTCACTGGTCGAGTCGGCCTGCGCGGAAGAAGTAACGGGCTAAGCTATACACCGAAGCTGCGGCAATGCAATTTATTGTGTTGGGTAGGGGAGCGTTCTGTAAGCCGTCGAAGGTGTGCTGTAAGGCATGCTGGAGGTATCAGAAGTGCGAATGCTGACATGAGTAACGATAAAGGGGGTGAAAAACCCCCTCGCCGGAAGACCAAGGGTTCCTGTCCAACGTTAATCGGGGCAGGGTAAGTCGACCCCTAAGGCGAGGCTGAAAAGCGTAGTCGATGGGAAACGGGTTAATATTCCCGTACTTCTTATAATTGCGATGGGGGAACGGAGAAGGCTAGGTGGGTTTGGCGACGGTCGTCCAAGTTCAAGTGCGTAGGCTAAGAGTTTAGGTAAATCCGGACTCTTGTTAGGCTGAGACACGATGTCGAGCATCTACGGATGTGAAGCCATTGATGCCATGCTTCCAGGAAAAGCCTCTAAGCTTCAGATTATAAGAAATCGTACCCCAAACCGACACAGGTGGTCGAGTAGAGAATACTAAGGCGCTTGAGAGAACTCGGGTGAAGGAACTAGGCAAAATGGTACCGTAACTTCGGGAGAAGGTACGCTCCTAGCGGTGATGAGACTTGCTCTCTAAGCTGCAGGAAGTCGCAGATACCAGGTGGCTGCAACTGTTTATTAAAAACATAGCACTGTGCTAAATCGTAAGATGACGTATACGGTGTGACGCCTGCCCGGTGCTTGAAGGTTAATTGATGGGGTTAGACTTCGGTCGAAGCTCTTGATCGAAGCCCAAGTAAACGGCGGCCGTAACTATAACGGTCCTAAGGTAGCGAAATTCCTTGTCGGTAAGTTCCGACCTGCACGAATGGCGTAATGATGGCCACGCTGTCTCCACCCGAGACTCAGTGAAATTGAAATCGCTGTGAAGATGCAGTGTACCCGCGGCTAGACGGAAAGACCCCGTGAACCTTTACTACAGCTTGGCACTGAACATTGACCCTACATGTGTAGGATAGGTGGGAGCCTTTGAAACAGTACGCTAGTATTGGTGGAGGCAATCTTGAAATACCACCCTTGTATGCTTGATGTTCTAACGTTGGCCCCTTATCGGGGTTGCGGACAGTGCCTGGTGGGTAGTTTGACTGGGGCGGTCTCCTCCCAAAGAGTAACGGAGGAGCACGAAGGTGGCTCGAACCCAGTTTGACCCTCGGTTGTTCATTGCAGTGCATAAGCCCGCTTGACTGCGAGAATGACAATTCGAGCAGGTACGAAAGTAGGTCATAGTGATCCGGTGGTTCTGAATGGAAGGGCCATCGCTCAACGGATAAAAGGTACTCCGGGATAACAGGCTGATACCGCCCAGGAGTTCATATCGACTGCGGTGTTTGGCACCGCGATGTCGGCTCATCACATCCGTGGGCTGAAGTCGGTCCCAAGGGTATGGCTGTTCGCCATTTAAAGTGGTACGCGAGCTGGGTTTAGAACGTCGTGAGACAGTTCGGTCCCTATCTGCCGTGGGCGTTGGATGATTGAAAGGGGCTGCTCCTAGTACGAGAGGACCGGAGTGGACGAACCTCTGGTGTTCGGGTTGTTACGCCAGTAGCATTGCCCGGTAGCTAAGTTCGGGATCGATAAACGCTGAAAGCATCTAAGCGTGAAGCGAGCCTTGAGATGAGTCATCCCTGATACTATACGTATCCTAAAGGGTTGTTGGAGACTACGACGTAGATAGGCAGGGTGTGTAAGTGCTGCGAGGCATTGAGCTAACCTGTACTAATTGCCCGTGAGGCTTAACCATACAACACCCAAGGGGTTTTGAACGGATTTAAAGTTGCAAGAAACAGATTGAATGTGATTAAGAACAACTCTTTATATAGAGAAACGGCTTTCCAGATTATTATTTATCTCTTTAGTGAGGTAGATAGAAAGAATTTGCTTGGCGACCATAGCGTTATGGACCCACCTGATCCCATGCCGAACTCAGAAGTGAAACGTAATAGCGCCGATGGTAGTGTGGGGTTTCCCCATGTGAGAGTAGGACATCGCCAGGCTTGAATTTGAATAAGTGCCCGTTCAATAGAACGGGCTTTATTTCGCTCCCAGATTGTCACTGTGAGCCAAGTCAACATAACGTTTTTAAGTCTTTCATAAATAAATGAAAAAGTTGAAAATATTATCTTGACTTTCAAATCAGAAAGCGTATTATACGCAGCCTGAAGCGACGAAGCGGTAACGCTAAGTGGTTGAAAGACAAGCTCTTTAACAATTTAACCAAATCAATCTGTGTGGGCACTTGTGAGTTGATAATCACTAGTTTGCTTTTACTTTTCGAAGTGAATTCAAACAAAAATAATCAATGAACTGAGTGACTACACAAAATTACTTTTATGTAAGAAATCAGTATTAATCATTGAGCCGGTTTTGTTTCTGCTGAAACAAACCAAAAAACTTTAATTGAAGAGTTTGATCATGGCTCAGATTGAACGCTGGCGGCAGGCCTAACACATGCAAGTCGAGCGGTAACAGAAATTAGCTTGCTAATTTGCTGACGAGCGGCGGACGGGTGAGTAATGCCTGGGAATATGCCTTAGTGTGGGGGATAACTATTGGAAACGATAGCTAATACCGCATAATGTCTTCGGACCAAAGAGGGGGATCTTCGGACCTCTCGCGCTAAGATTAGCCCAGGTGAGATTAGCTTGTTGGTGAGGTAAGAGCTCACCAAGGCGACGATCTCTAGCTGGTCTGAGAGGATGATCAGCCACACTGGAACTGAGACACGGTCCAGACTCCTACGGGAGGCAGCAGTGGGGAATATTGCACAATGGGCGAAAGCCTGATGCAGCCATGCCGCGTGTATGAAGAAGGCCTTCGGGTTGTAAAGTACTTTCAGTCGTGAGGAAGGGTGTGTAGTTAATAGCTGCACATCTTGACGTTAGCGACAGAAGAAGCACCGGCTAACTCCGTGCCAGCAGCCGCGGTAATACGGAGGGTGCGAGCGTTAATCGGAATTACTGGGCGTAAAGCGCATGCAGGTGGTTTGTTAAGTCAGATGTGAAAGCCCGGGGCTCAACCTCGGAACCGCATTTGAAACTGGCAAACTAGAGTGCTGTAGAGGGGGGTAGAATTTCAGGTGTAGCGGTGAAACTGCGTAGAGATCTGAAGGAATACCAGTGGCGAAGGCTGCCCCCTGGACAGACACTGACACTCAGATGCGAAAGCGTGGGGAGCAAACAGGATTAGATACCCTGGTAGTCCACGCCGTAAACGATGTCTACTTGGAGGTTGTGGCCTTGAGCCGTGGCTTTCGGAGCTAACGCGTTAAGTAGACCGCCTGGGGAGTACGGTCGCAAGATTAAAACTCTAAATGAATTGACGGGGGCCCGCACAAGCGGTGGAGCATGTGGTTTAATTCGATGCAACGCGAAGAACCTTACCTACTCTTGACATCCAGAGAATTCGCTAGAGATAGCTTAGTGCCTTCGGGAACTCTGAGACAGGTGCTGCATGGCTGTCGTCAGCTCGTGTTGTGAAATGTTGGGTTAAGTCCCGCAACGAGCGCAACCCTTATCCTTGTTTGCCAGCACGTAATGGTGGGAACTCCAGGAGACTGCCGGTGATAAACCGGAGGAAGGTGGGGACGACGTCAAGTCATCATGGCCCTTACGAGTAGGGCTACACACGTGCTACAATGGCGCATACAGAGGGCTGCAAGCTAGCGATGTGAGCGAATCCCAAAAAGTGCGTCGTAGTCCGGATCGGAGTCTGCAACTCGACTCCGTGAAGTCGGAATCGCTAGTAATCGTGAATCAGAATGTCACGGTGATTCGTTCCCCGGCCTTGTACACACCGCCCGTCACACCATGGGAGTGGGCTGCAAAAGAAGTGGGTAGTTTAACCTTCGGGAGGACGCTCACCACTTTGTGGTTCATGACTGGGGTGAAGTCGTAACAAGGTAGCCTAGGGGAACCTGGGGCTGGATCACCTCCTTAAACGATAGATTACGATTTATGAGTGTTCACACAGATTGATTAGGTTTTAATAAGTTGAAGTGACAGAGCTTTAATTAATGATTTCGATTATTGATTAAAGCTTTTTGCTTTAAGCTCTTTAACAATTTGGAAAGCTGACTGATTTAAATAACTTACGAGTTATTCAAATCAAAATTTAAAAGTTCTTAATATCTTTTGTTTATCTTAGATAAACAAATTAAAAACACATTCAAGTGTTCTTGTATTTTGAATCCGGCGAAAAACCAGAACTCGCAATGACGAGTTCAACCTTGGTTGTTTATGCCATACGAAACCTCTTGGGGTTGTATGGTTAAGTGACTAAGCGTACACGGTGGATGCCTTGGCAGTCAGAGGCGATGAAAGACGTATTAACTTGCGATAAGCCCAGATTAGGTAGTAAAAACCTTTTGAGTCTGGGATTTCTGAATGGGGAAACCCACTAGCATAAGCTAGTATCGCTGCGTGAATACATAGCGCAGCGAAGCAAACCGGGAGAACTGAAACATCTAAGTACCCCGAGGAAGAGAAATCAACCGAGATCCCGAAAGTAGCGGCGAGCGAAATTGGGTTAGCCCTTAAGCTTTTAATGAGACAGGTGAAGCCTCTGGAAAGTGGCGCGATACAAGGTGATAGCCCTGTAACCGACATCTCATCATCAGTGAAAACGAGTAAGGCGGACACGTGATATCCTGTCTGAATATTGGGGGACCATCCTCCAAGGCTAAATACTACTGACTGACCGATAGTGAACCAGTACCGTGAGGGAAAGGCGAAAAGAACCCCTGTGAGGGGAGTGAAATAGAACCTGAAACCGTGTACGTACAAGCAGTAGGAGCATACTTGTTATGTGACTGCGTACCTTTTGTATAATGGGTCAGCGACTTATATTCAGTGGCAAGGTTAACCGTTTAGGGGAGCCGTAGGGAAACCGAGTCTTAACTGGGCGTTCAGTCTCTGGATATAGACCCGAAACCAAGTGATCTAGCCATGGGCAGGTTGAAGATTGAGTAACATCAATTGGAGGACCGAACCGACTAATGTTGAAAAATTAGCGGATGACTTGTGGCTAGGGGTGAAAGGCCAATCAAACTTGGAGATAGCTGGTTCTCCCCGAAATCTATTTAGGTAGAGCCTCGGACGAATACTACTGGGGGTAGAGCACTGTTAAGGCTAGGGGTTCATCCCGACTTACCAACCTTTGCAAACTCCGAATACCAGTAAGTACTATCCGGGAGACACACGGCGGGTGCTAACGTCCGTCGTGGAGAGGGAAACAACCCAGACCGCCAGCTAAGGTCCCAAAGTTATAGCTAAGTGGGAAACGATGTGGGAAGGCTCAGACAGCCAGGATGTTGGCTTAGAAGCAGCCATCATTTAAAGAAAGCGTAATAGCTCACTGGTCGAGTCGGCCTGCGCGGAAGATGTAACGGGGCTAAGCTATACACCGAAGCTGCGGCAATGCAATTTATTGTGTTGGGTAGGGGAGCGTTCTGTAAGCCGTCGAAGGTGTGCTGTAAGGCATGCTGGAGGTATCAGAAGTGCGAATGCTGACATGAGTAACGATAAAGGGGGTGAAAAACCCCCTCGCCGGAAGACCAAGGGTTCCTGTCCAACGTTAATCGGGGCAGGGTAAGTCGACCCCTAAGGCGAGGCTGAAAAGCGTAGTCGATGGGAAACGGGTTAATATTCCCGTACTTCTTATAATTGCGATGGGGGACGGAGAAGGCTAGGTGGGCTTGGCGACGGTCGTCCAAGTTCAAGTGCGTAGGCTAAGAGTTTAGGTAAATCCGGACTCTTGTTAGGCTGAGACACGATGTCGAGCATCTACGGATGTGAAGCCATTGATGCCATGCTTCCAGGAAAAGCCTCTAAGCTTCAGATTATAAGAAATCGTACCCCAAACCGACACAGGTGGTCGAGTAGAGAATACTAAGGCGCTTGAGAGAACTCGGGTGAAGGAACTAGGCAAAATGGTACCGTAACTTCGGGAGAAGGTACGCTCCTAGCGGTGATGAGACTTGCTCTCTAAGCTGCCGGGAGTCGCAGATACCAGGTGGCTGCAACTGTTTATTAAAAACATAGCACTGTGCTAAATCGTAAGATGACGTATACGGTGTGACGCCTGCCCGGTGCTTGAAGGTTAATTGATGGGGTTAGACTTCGGTCGAAGCTCTTGATCGAAGCCCAAGTAAACGGCGGCGTAACTATAACGGTCCTAAGGTAGCGAAATTCCTTGTCGGGTAAGTTCCGACCTGCACGAATGGCGTAATGATGGCCACGCTGTCTCCACCCGAGACTCAGTGAAATTGAAATCGCTGTGAAGATGCAGTGTACCCGCGGCTAGACGGAAAGACCCCGTGAACCTTTACTACAGCTTGGCACTGAACATTGACCCTACATGTGTAGGATAGGTGGGAGCCTTTGAAACCAGTACGCTAGTATTGGTGGAGGCAATCTTGAAATACCACCCTTGTATGCTTGATGTTCTAACGTTGGCCCCTTATCGGGGTTGCGGACAGTGCCTGGTGGGTAGTTTGACTGGGGCGGTCTCCTCCCAAAGAGTAACGGAGGAGCACGAAGGTGGGCTAAACACGGTTGGACATCGTGTGGTTAGTGCAATGGCATAAGCCCGCTTGACTGCGAGAATGACAATTCGAGCAGGTACGAAAGTAGGTCATAGTGATCCGGTGGTTCTGAATGGAAGGGCCATCGCTCAACGGATAAAAGGTACTCCGGGGATAACAGGCTGATACCGCCCAAGAGTTCATATCGACGGCGGTGTTTGGCACCTCGATGTCGGCTCATCACATCCTGGGGCTGAAGTCGGTCCCAAGGGTATGGCTGTTCGCCATTAAAGGGGTACGCGAGCTGGGTTTAGAACGTCGTGAGACAGTTCGGTCCCTATCTGCCGTGGGCGTTGGATGAGTGAAAGGGGCTGCTCTAGTACGAGAGGACCGGAGTGGACGAACCTCTGGTGTTCGGGTTGTTACGCCAGTAGCATTGCCCGGTAGCTAAGTTCGGGATCGATAAACGCTGAAAGCATCTAAGCGTGAAGCGAGCCTTGAGATGAGTCATCCCTGATACTATACGTATCCTAAAGGGTTGTTGGAGACTACGACGTAGATAGGCAGGGTGTGTAAGTGCTGCGAGGCATTGAGCTAACCTGTACTAATTGCCCGTGAGGCTTAACCATACAACACCCAAGGGGTTTTGAACGGATTTAAAGTTGCAAGAAACAGATTGAATGTGATTAAGAACAACTCTTTATATAGAGAAACGGCTTTCCAGATTATTATTTATCTCTTAGTGAGGTAGATAGAAAGAATTTGCTTGGCGACCATAGCGTTATGGACCCACCTGATCCCATGCCGAACTCAGAAGTGAAACGTAATAGCGCCGATGGTAGTTTGTGGGTTTTCCCATGTGAGAGTAGGACATCGCCAGGCTTGAATTTGAATAAGTGCCCGTTCAATAGAACGGGCTTTTATTTCGCTCCCAGATTGTCACTGTGAGCCAAGTCAACATAACGTTTTTAAGTCTTTCATAAATAAATGAAAAAGTTGAAAATATTATCTTGACTTTCAAATCAGAAAGCGTATTATACGCAGCCTGAAGCGACGAAGCGGTAACGCTAAGTGGTTGAAAGACAAGCTCTTTAACAATTTAACCAAATCAATCTGTGTGGGCACTTGTGAGTTGATAATCACTAGTTTGCTTTTACTTTTCGAAGTGAATTCAAACAAAAATAATCAATGAACTGAGTGACTACACAAAATTACTTTTATGTAAGAAATCAGTATTAATCATTGAGCCGGTTTTGTTTCTGCTGAAACAAACCAAAAAACTTTAATTACTTTAATTGAAGAGTTTGATCATGGCTCAGATTGAACGCTGGCGGCAGGCCTAACACATGCAAGTCGAGCGGTAACAGAAATTAGCTTGCTAATTTGCTGACGAGCGGCGGACGGGTGAGTAATGCCTGGGAATATGCCTTAGTGTGGGGGATAACTATTGGAAACGATAGCTAATACCGCATAATGTCTTCGGACCAAAGAGGGGGATCTTCGGACCTCTCGCGCTAAGATTAGCCCAGGTGAGATTAGCTTGTTGGTGAGGTAAGAGCTCACCAAGGCGACGATCTCTAGCTGGTCTGAGAGGATGATCAGCCACACTGGAACTGAGACACGGTCCAGACTCCTACGGGAGGCAGCAGTGGGGAATATTGCACAATGGGCGAAAGCCTGATGCAGCCATGCCGCGTGTATGAAGAAGGCCTTCGGGTTGTAAAGTACTTTCAGTCGTGAGGAAGGGTGTGTAGTTAATAGCTGCACATCTTGACGTTAGCGACAGAAGAAGCACCGGCTAACTCCGTGCCAGCAGCCGCGGTAATACGGAGGGTGCGAGCGTTAATCGGAATTACTGGGCGTAAAGCGCATGCAGGTGGTTTGTTAAGTCAGATGTGAAAGCCCGGGGCTCAACCTCGGAACCGCATTTGAAACTGGCAAACTAGAGTGCTGTAGAGGGGGTAGAATTTCAGGTGTAGCGGTGAAATGCGTAGAGATCTGAAGGAATACCAGTGGCGAAGGCGGCCCCCTGGACAGACACTGACACTCAGATGCGAAAGCGTGGGGAGCAAACAGGATTAGATACCCTGGTAGTCCACGCCGTAAACGATGTCTACTTGGAGGTTGTGGCCTTGAGCCGTGGCTTTCGGAGCTAACGCGTTAAGTAGACCGCCTGGGGAGTACGGTCGCAAGATTAAAACTCAAATGAATTGACGGGGGCCCGCACAAGCGGTGGAGCATGTGGTTTAATTCGATGCAACGCGAAGAACCTTACCTACTCTTGACATCCAGAGAATTCGCTAGAGATAGCTTAGTGCCTTCGGGAACTCTGAGACAGGTGCTGCATGGCTGTCGTCAGCTCGTGTTGTGAAATGTTGGGTTAAGTCCCGCAACGAGCGCAACCCTTATCCTTGTTTGCCAGCACGTAATGGTGGGAACTCCAGGGAGACTGCCGGTGATAAACCGGAGGAAGGTGGGGACGACGTCAAGTCATCATGGCCCTTACGAGTAGGGCTACACACGTGCTACAATGGCGCATACAGAGGGCTGCAAGCTAGCGATAGTGAGCGAATCCCAAAAAGTGCGTCGTAGTCCGGATCGGAGTCTGCAACTCGACTCCGTGAAGTCGGAATCGCTAGTAATCGTGAATCAGAATGTCACGGTGAATACGTTCCCGGGCCTTGTACACACCGCCCGTCACACCATGGGAGTGGGCTGCAAAAGAAGTGGGTAGTTTAACCTTCGGGAGGACGCTCACCACTTTGTGGTTCATGACTGGGGTGAAGTCGTAACAAGGTAGCCCTAGGGGAACCTGGGGCTGGATCACCTCCTTAAACGATAGATTACGATTTATGAGTGTTCACACAGATTGATTAGGTTTTAATAAGTTGAAGTGACAGAGCTTTAATTAATGATTTCGATTATTGATTAAAGCTTTTTGCTTTAAGCTCTTTAACAATTTGGAAAGCTGACTGATTTAAATAACTTACGAGTTATTCAAATCAAAATTTAAAAGTTCTTAATATCTTTTGTTTATCTTAGATAAACAAATTAAAAACACATTCAAGTGTTCTTGTATTTTGAATCCGGCGAAAAACCAGAACTCGCAATGACGAGTTCAACCTTGGTTGTTTATGCCATACGAAACCTCTTGGGGTTGTATGGTTAAGTGACTAAGCGTACACGGTGGATGCCTTGGCAGTCAGAGGCGATGAAAGACGTATTAACTTGCGATAAGCCCAGATTAGGTAGTAAAAACCTTTTGAGTCTGGGATTTCTGAATGGGGAAACCCACTAGCATAAGCTAGTATCGCTGCGTGAATACATAGCGCAGCGAAGCAAACCGGGAGAACTGAAACATCTAAGTACCCCGAGGAAGAGAAATCAACCGAGATCCCGAAAGTAGCGGCGAGCGAAATTGGGTTAGCCCTTAAGCTTTTAATGAGACAGGTGAAGCCTCTGGAAAGTGGCGCGATACAAGGTGATAGCCCTGTAACCGACATCTCATCATCAGTGAAAACGAGTAAGGCGGGACACGTGATATCCTGTCTGAATATGGGGGGACCATCCTCCAAGGCTAAATACTACTGACTGACCGATAGTGAACCAGTACCGTGAGGGAAAGGCGAAAAGAACCCCTGTGAGGGGAGTGAAATAGAACCTGAAACCGTGTACGTACAAGCAGTAGGAGCATACTTGTTATGTGACTGCGTACCTTTTGTATAATGGGTCAGCGACTTATATTCAGTGGCAAGGTTAACCGTTTAGGGGAGCCGTAGGGAAACCGAGTCTTAACTGGGCGTTCAGTCTCTGGATATAGACCCGAAACCAAGTGATCTAGCCATGGGCAGGTTGAAGATTGAGTAACATCAATTGGAGGACCGAACCGACTAATGTTGAAAAATTAGCGGATGACTTGTGGCTAGGGGTGAAAGGCCAATCAAACTTGGAGATAGCTGGTTCTCCCCGAAATCTATTTAGGTAGAGCCTCGGACGAATACTACTGGGGGTAGAGCACTGTTAAGGCTAGGGGGTCATCCCGACTTACCAACCCTTTGCAAACTCCGAATACCAGTAAGTACTATCCGGGAGACACACGGCGGGTGCTAACGTCCGTCGTGGAGAGGGAAACAACCCAGACCGCCAGCTAAGGTCCCAAAGTTATAGCTAAGTGGGAAACGATGTGGGAAGGCTCAGACAGCCAGGATGTTGGCTTAGAAGCAGCCATCATTTAAAGAAAGCGTAATAGCTCACTGGTCGAGTCGGCCTGCGCGGAAGATGTAACGGGGCTAAGCTATACACCGAAGCTGCGGCAATGCAATTTATTGTGTTGGGTAGGGGAGCGTTCTGTAAGCCGTCGAAGGTGTGCTGTAAGGCATGCTGGAGGTATCAGAAGTGCGAATGCTGACATGAGTAACGATAAAGGGGGTGAAAAACCCCCTCGCCGGAAGACCAAGGGTTCCTGTCCAACGTTAATCGGGGCAGGGTAAGTCGACCCCTAAGGCGAGGCTGAAAAGCGTAGTCGATGGGAAACGGGTTAATATTCCCGTACTTCTTATAATTGCGATGGGGGGACGGAGAAGGCTAGGTGGGCTTGGCGACGGTCGTCCAAGTTCAAGTGCGTAGGCTAAGAGTTTAGGTAAATCCGGACTCTTGTTAGGCTGAGACACGATGTCGAGCATCTACGGATGTGAAGCCATTGATGCCATGCTTCCAGGAAAAGCCTCTAAGCTTCAGATTATAAGAAATCGTACCCCAAACCGACACAGGTGGTCGAGTAGAGAATACTAAGGCGCTTGAGAGAACTCGGGTGAAGGAACTAGGCAAAATGGTACCGTAACTTCGGGAGAAGGTACGCTCCTAGCGGTGATGAGACTTGCTCTCTAAGCTGCCGGGAGTCGCAGATACCAGGTGGCTGCAACTGTTTATTAAAAACATAGCACTGTGCTAAATCGTAAGATGACGTATACGGTGTGACGCCTGCCCGGTGCTTGAAGGTTAATTGATGGGGTTAGACTTCGGTCGAAGCTCTTGATCGAAGCCCAAGTAAACGGCGGCCGTAACTATAACA
>NZ_JBREXA010000007.1:0-23092 GCF_052920805.1 Aliivibrio wodanis | reverse complement strand
TCTGGTTCACTATCGGTCAGTCAGTAGTATTTAGCCTTGGAGGATGGTCCCCCCATATTCAGACAGGATATCACGTGTCCCGCCTTACTCGTTTTCACTGATGATGAGATGTCGGTTACAGGGCTATCACCTTGTATCGCGCCACTTTCCAGAGGCTTCACCTGTCTCATTAAAAGCTTAAGGGCTAACCCAATTTCGCTCGCCGCTACTTTCGGGATCTCGGTTGATTTCTCTTCCTCGGGGTACTTAGATGTTTCAGTTCTCCCGGTTTGCTTCGCTGCGCTATGTATTCACGCAGCGATACTAGCTTATGCTAGTGGGTTTCCCCATTCAGAAATCCCAGACTCAAAAGGTTTTTACTACCTAATCTGGGCTTATCGCAAGTTAATACGTCTTTCATCGCCTCTGACTGCCAAGGCATCCACCGTGTACGCTTAGTCACTTAACCATACAACCCCAAGAGGTTTCGTATGGCATAAACAACCAAGGTTGAACTCGTCATTGCGAGTTCTGGTTTTTCGCCGGATTCAAAATACAAGAACACTTGAATGTGTTTTTAATTTGTTTATCTAAGATAAACAAAAGATATTAAGAACTTTTAAATTTTGATTTGAATAACTCGTAAGTTATTTAAATCAGTCAGCTTTCCAAATTGTTAAAGAGCTTAAAGCAAAAAGCTTTAATCAATAATCGAAATCATTAATTAAAGCTCTGTCACTTCAACTTATTAAAACCTAATCAATCTGTGTGAACACTCATAAATCGTAATCTATCGTTTAAGGAGGTGATCCAGCCCCAGGTTCCCCTAGGGCTACCTTGTTACGACTTCACCCCAGTCATGAACCACAAAGTGGTGAGCGTCCTCCCGAAGGTTAAACTACCCACTTCTTTTGCAGCCCACTCCCATGGTGTGACGGGCGGTGTGTACAAGGCCCGGGAACGTATTCACCGTGACATTCTGATTCACGATTACTAGCGATTCCGACTTCACGGAGTCGAGTTGCAGACTCCGATCCGGACTACGACGCACTTTTTGGGATTCGCTCACTATCGCTAGCTTGCAGCCCTCTGTATGCGCCATTGTAGCACGTGTGTAGCCCTACTCGTAAGGGCCATGATGACTTGACGTCGTCCCCACCTTCCTCCGGTTTATCACCGGCAGTCTCCCTGGAGTTCCCACCATTACGTGCTGGCAAACAAGGATAAGGGTTGCGCTCGTTGCGGGACTTAACCCAACATTTCACAACACGAGCTGACGACAGCCATGCAGCACCTGTCTCAGAGTTCCCGAAGGCACTAAGCTATCTCTAGCGAATTCTCTGGATGTCAAGAGTAGGTAAGGTTCTTCGCGTTGCATCGAATTAAACCACATGCTCCACCGCTTGTGCGGGCCCCCGTCAATTCATTTGAGTTTTAATCTTGCGACCGTACTCCCCAGGCGGTCTACTTAACGCGTTAGCTCCGAAAGCCACGGCTCAAGGCCACAACCTCCAAGTAGACATCGTTTACGGCGTGGACTACCAGGGTATCTAATCCTGTTTGCTCCCCACGCTTTCGCATCTGAGTGTCAGTGTCTGTCCAGGGGGCCGCCTTCGCCACTGGTATTCCTTCAGATCTCTACGCATTTCACCGCTACACCTGAAATTCTACCCCCCTCTACAGCACTCTAGTTTGCCAGTTTCAAATGCGGTTCCGAGGTTGAGCCCCGGGCTTTCACATCTGACTTAACAAACCACCTGCATGCGCTTTACGCCCAGTAATTCCGATTAACGCTCGCACCCTCCGTATTACCGCGGCTGCTGGCACGGAGTTAGCCGGTGCTTCTTCTGTCGCTAACGTCAAGATGTGCAGCTATTAACTACACACCCTTCCTCACGACTGAAAGTACTTTACAACCCGAAGGCCTTCTTCATACACGCGGCATGGCTGCATCAGGCTTTCGCCCATTGTGCAATATTCCCCACTGCTGCCTCCCGTAGGAGTCTGGACCGTGTCTCAGTTCCAGTGTGGCTGATCATCCTCTCAGACCAGCTAGAGATCGTCGCCTTGGTGAGCTCTTACCTCACCAACAAGCTAATCTCACCTGGGCTAATCTTAGCGCGAGAGGTCCGAAGATCCCCCTCTTTGGTCCGAAGACATTATGCGGTATTAGCTATCGTTTCCAATAGTTATCCCCCACACTAAGGCATATTCCCAGGCATTACTCACCCGTCCGCCGCTCGTCAGCAAATTAGCAAGCTAATTTCTGTTACCGCTCGACTTGCATGTGTTAGGCCTGCCGCCAGCGTTCAATCTGAGCCATGATCAAACTCTTCAATTAAAGTTTTTTGGTTTGTTTCAGCAGAAACAAAACCGGCTCAATGATTAATACTGATTTCTTACATAAAAGTAATTTTGTGTAGTCACTCAGTTCATTGATTATTTTTGTTTGAATTCACTTCGAAAAGTAAAAGCAAACTAGTGATTATCAACTCACAAGTGCCCACACAGATTGATTTGGTTAAATTGTTAAAGAGCTTGTCTTTCAACCACTTAGCGTTACCGCTTCGTCGCTTCAGGCTGCGTATAATACGCTTTCTGATTTGAAAGTCAAGATAATATTTTCAACTTTTTCATTTATTTATGAAAGACTTAAAAACGTTATGTTGACTTGGCTCACAGTGACAATCTGGGAGCGAAATAAAAGCCCGTTCTATTGAACGGGCACTTATTCAAATTCAAGCCTGGCGATGTCCTACTCTCACATGGGGAAACCCCACACTACCATCGGCGCTATTACGTTTCACTTCTGAGTTCGGCATGGGATCAGGTGGGTCCATAACGCTATGGTCGCCAAGCAAATTCTTTCTATCTACCTCACTAAGAGATAAATAATAATCTGGAAAGCCGTTTCTCTATATAAAGAGTTGTTCTTAATCACATTCAATCTGTTTCTTGCAACTTTAAATCCGTTCAAAACCCCTTGGGTGTTGTATGGTTAAGCCTCACGGGCAATTAGTACAGGTTAGCTCAATGCCTCGCAGCACTTACACACCCTGCCTATCTACGTCGTAGTCTCCAACAACCCTTTAGGATACGTATAGTATCAGGGATGACTCATCTCAAGGCTCGCTTCACGCTTAGATGCTTTCAGCGTTTATCGATCCCGAACTTAGCTACCGGGCAATGCTACTGGCGTAACAACCCGAACACCAGAGGTTCGTCCACTCCGGTCCTCTCGTACTAGGAGCAGCCCCTTTCAATCATCCAACGCCCACGGCAGATAGGGACCGAACTGTCTCACGACGTTCTAAACCCAGCTCGCGTACCACTTTAAATGGCGAACAGCCATACCCTTGGGACCGACTTCAGCCCCAGGATGTGATGAGCCGACATCGAGGTGCCAAACACCGCCGTCGATATGAACTCTTGGGCGGTATCAGCCTGTTATCCCCGGAGTACCTTTTATCCGTTGAGCGATGGCCCTTCCATTCAGAACCACCGGATCACTATGACCTACTTTCGTACCTGCTCGAATTGTCATTCTCGCAGTCAAGCGGGCTTATGCCATTGCACTAACCACACGATGTCCAACCGTGTTTAGCCCACCTTCGTGCTCCTCCGTTACTCTTTGGGAGGAGACCGCCCCAGTCAAACTACCCACCAGGCACTGTCCGCAACCCCGATAAGGGGCCAACGTTAGAACATCAAGCATACAAGGGTGGTATTTCAAGATTGCCTCCACCAATACTAGCGTACTGGTTTCAAAGGCTCCCACCTATCCTACACATGTAGGGTCAATGTTCAGTGCCAAGCTGTAGTAAAGGTTCACGGGGTCTTTCCGTCTAGCCGCGGGTACACTGCATCTTCACAGCGATTTCAATTTCACTGAGTCTCGGGTGGAGACAGCGTGGCCATCATTACGCCATTCGTGCAGGTCGGAACTTACCCGACAAGGAATTTCGCTACCTTAGGACCGTTATAGTTACGGCCGCCGTTTACTTGGGCTTCGATCAAGAGCTTCGACCGAAGTCTAACCCCATCAATTAACCTTCAAGCACCGGGCAGGCGTCACACCGTATACGTCATCTTACGATTTAGCACAGTGCTATGTTTTTAATAAACAGTTGCAGCCACCTGGTATCTGCGACTCCCGGCAGCTTAGAGAGCAAGTCTCATCACCGCTAGGAGCGTACCTTCTCCCGAAGTTACGGTACCATTTTGCCTAGTTCCTTCACCCGAGTTCTCTCAAGCGCCTTAGTATTCTCTACTCGACCACCTGTGTCGGTTTGGGGTACGATTTCTTATAATCTGAAGCTTAGAGGCTTTTCCTGGAAGCATGGCATCAATGGCTTCACATCCGTAGATGCTCGACATCGTGTCTCAGCCTAACAAGAGTCCGGATTTACCTAAACTCTTAGCCTACGCACTTGAACTTGGACGACCGTCGCCAAGCCCACCTAGCCTTCTCCGTCCCCCCATCGCAATTATAAGAAGTACGGGAATATTAACCCGTTTCCCATCGACTACGCTTTTCAGCCTCGCCTTAGGGGTCGACTTACCCTGCCCCGATTAACGTTGGACAGGAACCCTTGGTCTTCCGGCGAGGGAGGTTTTTCACCCCCTTTATCGTTACTCATGTCAGCATTCGCACTTCTGATACCTCCAGCATGCCTTACAGCACACCTTCGACGGCTTACAGAACGCTCCCCTACCCAACACAATAAATTGCATTGCCGCAGCTTCGGTGTATAGCTTAGCCCCGTTACATCTTCCGCGCAGGCCGACTCGACCAGTGAGCTATTACGCTTTCTTTAAATGATGGCTGCTTCTAAGCCAACATCCTGGCTGTCTGAGCCTTCCCACATCGTTTCCCACTTAGCTATAACTTTGGGACCTTAGCTGGCGGTCTGGGTTGTTTCCCTCTCCACGACGGACGTTAGCACCCGCCGTGTGTCTCCCGGATAGTACTTACTGGTATTCGGAGTTTGCAAAGGGTTGGTAAGTCGGGATGACCCCCTAGCCTTAACAGTGCTCTACCCCCAGTAGTATTCGTCCGAGGCTCTACCTAAATAGATTTCGGGGAGAACCAGCTATCTCCAAGTTTGATTGGCCTTTCACCCCTAGCCACAAGTCATCCGCTAATTTTTCAACATTAGTCGGTTCGGTCCTCCAATTGATGTTACTCAATCTTCAACCTGCCCATGGCTAGATCACTTGGTTTCGGGTCTATATCCAGAGACTGAACGCCCAGTTAAGACTCGGTTTCCCTACGGCTCCCCTAAACGGTTAACCTTGCCACTGAATATAAGTCGCTGACCCATTATACAAAAGGTACGCAGTCACATAACAAGTATGCTCCTACTGCTTGTACGTACACGGTTTCAGGTTCTATTTCACTCCCCTCACAGGGGTTCTTTTCGCCTTTCCCTCACGGTACTGGTTCACTATCGGTCAGTCAGTAGTATTTAGCCTTGGAGGATGGTCCCCCCATATTCAGACAGGATATCACGTGTCCCGCCTTACTCGTTTTCACTGATGATGAGATGTCGGTTACAGGGCTATCACCTTGTATCGCGCCACTTTCCAGAGGCTTCACCTGTCTCATTAAAAGCTTAAGGGCTAACCCAATTTCGCTCGCCGCTACTTTCGGGATCTCGGTTGATTTCTCTTCCTCGGGGTACTTAGATGTTTCAGTTCTCCCGGTTTGCTTCGCTGCGCTATGTATTCACGCAGCGATACTAGCTTATGCTAGTGGGTTTCCCCATTCAGAAATCCCAGACTCAAAAGGTTTTTACTACCTAATCTGGGCTTATCGCAAGTTAATACGTCTTTCATCGCCTCTGACTGCCAAGGCATCCACCGTGTACGCTTAGTCACTTAACCATACAACCCCAAGAGGTTTCGTATGGCATAAACAACCAAGGTTGAACTCGTCATTGCGAGTTCTGGTTTTTCGCCGGATTCAAAATACAAGAACACTTGAATGTGTTTTTAATTTGTTTATCTAAGATAAACAAAAGATATTAAGAACTTTTAAATTTTGATTTGAATAACTCGTAAGTTATTTAAATCAGTCAGCTTTCCAAATTGTTAAAGAGCTTAAAGCAAAAAGCTTTAATCAATAATCGAAATCATTAATTAAAGCTCTGTCACTTCAACTTATTAAAACCTAATCAATCTGTGTGAACACTCATAAATCGTAATCTATCGTTTAAGGAGGTGATCCAGCCCCAGGTTCCCCTAGGGCTACCTTGTTACGACTTCACCCCAGTCATGAACCACAAAGTGGTGAGCGTCCTCCCGAAGGTTAAACTACCCACTTCTTTTGCAGCCCACTCCCATGGTGTGACGGGCGGTGTGTACAAGGCCCGGGAACGTATTCACCGTGACATTCTGATTCACGATTACTAGCGATTCCGACTTCACGGAGTCGAGTTGCAGACTCCGATCCGGACTACGACGCACTTTTTGGGATTCGCTCACTATCGCTAGCTTGCAGCCCTCTGTATGCGCCATTGTAGCACGTGTGTAGCCCTACTCGTAAGGGCCATGATGACTTGACGTCGTCCCCACCTTCCTCCGGTTTATCACCGGCAGTCTCCCTGGAGTTCCCACCATTACGTGCTGGCAAACAAGGATAAGGGTTGCGCTCGTTGCGGGACTTAACCCAACATTTCACAACACGAGCTGACGACAGCCATGCAGCACCTGTCTCAGAGTTCCCGAAGGCACTAAGCTATCTCTAGCGAATTCTCTGGATGTCAAGAGTAGGTAAGGTTCTTCGCGTTGCATCGAATTAAACCACATGCTCCACCGCTTGTGCGGGCCCCCGTCAATTCATTTGAGTTTTAATCTTGCGACCGTACTCCCCAGGCGGTCTACTTAACGCGTTAGCTCCGAAAGCCACGGCTCAAGGCCACAACCTCCAAGTAGACATCGTTTACGGCGTGGACTACCAGGGTATCTAATCCTGTTTGCTCCCCACGCTTTCGCATCTGAGTGTCAGTGTCTGTCCAGGGGGCCGCCTTCGCCACTGGTATTCCTTCAGATCTCTACGCATTTCACCGCTACACCTGAAATTCTACCCCCCTCTACAGCACTCTAGTTTGCCAGTTTCAAATGCGGTTCCGAGGTTGAGCCCCGGGCTTTCACATCTGACTTAACAAACCACCTGCATGCGCTTTACGCCCAGTAATTCCGATTAACGCTCGCACCCTCCGTATTACCGCGGCTGCTGGCACGGAGTTAGCCGGTGCTTCTTCTGTCGCTAACGTCAAGATGTGCAGCTATTAACTACACACCCTTCCTCACGACTGAAAGTACTTTACAACCCGAAGGCCTTCTTCATACACGCGGCATGGCTGCATCAGGCTTTCGCCCATTGTGCAATATTCCCCACTGCTGCCTCCCGTAGGAGTCTGGACCGTGTCTCAGTTCCAGTGTGGCTGATCATCCTCTCAGACCAGCTAGAGATCGTCGCCTTGGTGAGCTCTTACCTCACCAACAAGCTAATCTCACCTGGGCTAATCTTAGCGCGAGAGGTCCGAAGATCCCCCTCTTTGGTCCGAAGACATTATGCGGTATTAGCTATCGTTTCCAATAGTTATCCCCCACACTAAGGCATATTCCCAGGCATTACTCACCCGTCCGCCGCTCGTCAGCAAATTAGCAAGCTAATTTCTGTTACCGCTCGACTTGCATGTGTTAGGCCTGCCGCCAGCGTTCAATCTGAGCCATGATCAAACTCTTCAATTAAAGTTTTTTGGTTTGTTTCAGCAGAAACAAAACCGGCTCAATGATTAATACTGATTTCTTACATAAAAGTAATTTTGTGTAGTCACTCAGTTCATTGATTATTTTTGTTTGAATTCACTTCGAAAAGTAAAAGCAAACTAGTGATTATCAACTCACAAGTGCCCACACAGATTGATTTGGTTAAATTGTTAAAGAGCTTGTCTTTCAACCACTTAGCGTTACCGCTTCGTCGCTTCAGGCTGCGTATAATACGCTTTCTGATTTGAAAGTCAAGATAATATTTTCAACTTTTTCATTTATTTATGAAAGACTTAAAAACGTTATGTTGACTTGGCTCACAGTGACAATCTGGGAGCGAAATAAAAGCCCGTTCTATTGAACGGGCACTTATTCAAATTCAAGCCTGGCGATGTCCTACTCTCACATGGGGAAACCCCACACTACCATCGGCGCTATTACGTTTCACTTCTGAGTTCGGCATGGGATCAGGTGGGTCCATAACGCTATGGTCGCCAAGCAAATTCTTTCTATCTACCTCACTAAGAGATAAATAATAATCTGGAAAGCCGTTTCTCTATATAAAGAGTTGTTCTTAATCACATTCAATCTGTTTCTTGCAACTTTAAATCCGTTCAAAACCCCTTGGGTGTTGTATGGTTAAGCCTCACGGGCAATTAGTACAGGTTAGCTCAATGCCTCGCAGCACTTACACACCCTGCCTATCTACGTCGTAGTCTCCAACAACCCTTTAGGATACGTATAGTATCAGGGATGACTCATCTCAAGGCTCGCTTCACGCTTAGATGCTTTCAGCGTTTATCGATCCAGTACTACTACCGGGCAATGCTACTGGCGTAACAACCCGAACACCAGAGGTTCGTCCACTCCGGTCCTCTCGTACTAGGAGCAGCCCCTTTCAATCATCCAACGCCCACGGCAGATAGGGACCGAACTGTCTCACGACGTTCTAAACCCAGCTCGCGTACCACTTTAAATGGCGAACAGCCATACCCTTGGGACCGACTTCAGCCCCAGGATGTGATGAGCCGACATCGAGGTGCCAAACACCGCCGTCGATATGAACTCTTGGGCGGTATCAGCCTGTTATCCCCGGAGTACCTTTTATCCGTTGAGCGATGGCCCTTCCATTCAGAACCACCGGATCACTATGACCTACTTTCGTACCTGCTCGAATTGTCATTCTCGCAGTCAAGCGGGCTTATGCCATTGCACTAACCACACGATGTCCAACCGTGTTTAGCCCACCTTCGTGCTCCTCCGTTACTCTTTGGGAGGAGACCGCCCCAGTCAAACTACCCACCAGGCACTGTCCGCAACCCCGATAAGGGGCCAACGTTAGAACATCAAGCATACAAGGGTGGTATTTCAAGATTGCCTCCACCAATACTAGCGTACTGGTTTCAAAGGCTCCCACCTATCCTACACATGTAGGGTCAATGTTCAGTGCCAAGCTGTAGTAAAGGTTCACGGGGTCTTTCCGTCTAGCCGCGGGTACACTGCATCTTCACAGCGATTTCAATTTCACTGAGTCTCGGGTGGAGACAGCGTGGCCATCATTACGCCATTCGTGCAGGTCGGAACTTACCCGACAAGGAATTTCGCTACCTTAGGACCGTTATAGTTACGGCCGCCGTTTACTTGGGCTTCGATCAAGAGCTTCGACCGAAGTCTAACCCCATCAATTAACCTTCAAGCACCGGGCAGGCGTCACACCGTATACGTCATCTTACGATTTAGCACAGTGCTATGTTTTTAATAAACAGTTGCAGCCACCTGGTATCTGCGACTCCCGGCAGCTTAGAGAGCAAGTCTCATCACCGCTAGGAGCGTACCTTCTCCCGAAGTTACGGTACCATTTTGCCTAGTTCCTTCACCCGAGTTCTCTCAAGCGCCTTAGTATTCTCTACTCGACCACCTGTGTCGGTTTGGGGTACGATTTCTTATAATCTGAAGCTTAGAGGCTTTTCCTGGAAGCATGGCATCAATGGCTTCACATCCGTAGATGCTCGACATCGTGTCTCAGCCTAACAAGAGTCCGGATTTACCTAAACTCTTAGCCTACGCACTTGAACTTGGACGACCGTCGCCAAGCCCACCTAGCCTTCTCCGTCCCCCCATCGCAATTATAAGAAGTACGGGAATATTAACCCGTTTCCCATCGACTACGCTTTTCAGCCTCGCCTTAGGGGTCGACTTACCCTGCCCCGATTAACGTTGGACAGGAACCCTTGGTCTTCCGGCGAGGGGGTTTTTCACCCCCTTTATCGTTACTCATGTCAGCATTCGCACTTCTGATACCTCCAGCATGCCTTACAGCACACCTTCGACGGCTTACAGAACGCTCCCCTACCCAACACAATAAATTGCATTGCCGCAGCTTCGGTGTATAGCTTAGCCCCGTTACATCTTCCGCGCAGGCCGACTCGACCAGTGAGCTATTACGCTTTCTTTAAATGATGGCTGCTTCTAAGCCAACATCCTGGCTGTCTGAGCCTTCCCACATCGTTTCCCACTTAGCTATAACTTTGGGACCTTAGCTGGCGGTCTGGGTTGTTTCCCTCTCCACGACGGACGTTAGCACCCGCCGTGTGTCTCCCGGATAGTACTTACTGGTATTCGGAGTTTGCAAAGGGTTGGTAAGTCGGGATGACCCCCTAGCCTTAACAGTGCTCTACCCCCAGTAGTATTCGTCCGAGGCTCTACCTAAATAGATTTCGGGGAGAACCAGCTATCTCCAAGTTTGATTGGCCTTTCACCCCTAGCCACAAGTCATCCGCTAATTTTTCAACATTAGTCGGTTCGGTCCTCCAATTGATGTTACTCAATCTTCAACCTGCCCATGGCTAGATCACTTGGTTTCGGGTCTATATCCAGAGACTGAACGCCCAGTTAAGACTCGGTTTCCCTACGGCTCCCCTAAACGGTTAACCTTGCCACTGAATATAAGTCGCTGACCCATTATACAAAAGGTACGCAGTCACATAACAAGTATGCTCCTACTGCTTGTACGTACACGGTTTCAGGTTCTATTTCACTCCCCTCACAGGGTTCTTTTCGCCTTTCCCTCACGGTACTGGTTCACTATCGGTCAGTCAGTAGTATTTAGCCTTGGAGGATGGTCCCCCCATATTCAGACAGGATATCACGTGTCCCGCCTTACTCGTTTTCACTGATGATGAGATGTCGGTTACAGGGCTATCACCTTGTATCGCGCCACTTTCCAGAGGCTTCACCTGTCTCATTAAAAGCTTAAGGGCTAACCCAATTTCGCTCGCCGCTACTTTCGGGATCTCGGTTGATTTCTCTTCCTCGGGGTACTTAGATGTTTCAGTTCTCCCGGTTTGCTTCGCTGCGCTATGTATTCACGCAGCGATACTAGCTTATGCTAGTGGGTTTCCCCATTCAGAAATCCCAGACTCAAAAGGTTTTTACTACCTAATCTGGGCTTATCGCAAGTTAATACGTCTTTCATCGCCTCTGACTGCCAAGGCATCCACCGTGTACGCTTAGTCACTTAACCATACAACCCCAAGAGGTTTCGTATGGCATAAACAACCAAGGTTGAACTCGTCATTGCGAGTTCTGGTTTTTCGCCGGATTCAAAATACAAGAACACTTGAATGTGTTTTTAATTTGTTTATCTAAGATAAACAAAAGATATTAAGAACTTTTAAATTTTGATTTGAATAACTCGTAAGTTATTTAAATCAGTCAGCTTTCCAAATTGTTAAAGAGCTTAAAGCAAAAAGCTTTAATCAATAATCGAAATCATTAATTAAAGCTCTGTCACTTCAACTTATTAAAACCTAATCAATCTGTGTGAACACTCATAAATCGTAATCTATCGTTTAAGGAGGTGATCCAGCCCCAGGTTCCCCTAGGGCTACCTTGTTACGACTTCACCCCAGTCATGAACCACAAAGTGGTGAGCGTCCTCCCGAAGGTTAAACTACCCACTTCTTTTGCAGCCCACTCCCATGGTGTGACGGGCGGTGTGTACAAGGCCCGGGAACGTATTCACCGTGACATTCTGATTCACGATTACTAGCGATTCCGACTTCACGGAGTCGAGTTGCAGACTCCGATCCGGACTACGACGCACTTTTTGGGATTCGCTCACTATCGCTAGCTTGCAGCCCTCTGTATGCGCCATTGTAGCACGTGTGTAGCCCTACTCGTAAGGGCCATGATGACTTGACGTCGTCCCCACCTTCCTCCGGTTTATCACCGGCAGTCTCCCTGGAGTTCCCACCATTACGTGCTGGCAAACAAGGATAAGGGTTGCGCTCGTTGCGGGACTTAACCCAACATTTCACAACACGAGCTGACGACAGCCATGCAGCACCTGTCTCAGAGTTCCCGAAGGCACTAAGCTATCTCTAGCGAATTCTCTGGATGTCAAGAGTAGGTAAGGTTCTTCGCGTTGCATCGAATTAAACCACATGCTCCACCGCTTGTGCGGGCCCCCGTCAATTCATTTGAGTTTTAATCTTGCGACCGTACTCCCCAGGCGGTCTACTTAACGCGTTAGCTCCGAAAGCCACGGCTCAAGGCCACAACCTCCAAGTAGACATCGTTTACGGCGTGGACTACCAGGGTATCTAATCCTGTTTGCTCCCCACGCTTTCGCATCTGAGTGTCAGTGTCTGTCCAGGGGGCCGCCTTCGCCACTGGTATTCCTTCAGATCTCTACGCATTTCACCGCTACACCTGAAATTCTACCCCCCTCTACAGCACTCTAGTTTGCCAGTTTCAAATGCGGTTCCGAGGTTGAGCCCCGGGCTTTCACATCTGACTTAACAAACCACCTGCATGCGCTTTACGCCCAGTAATTCCGATTAACGCTCGCACCCTCCGTATTACCGCGGCTGCTGGCACGGAGTTAGCCGGTGCTTCTTCTGTCGCTAACGTCAAGATGTGCAGCTATTAACTACACACCCTTCCTCACGACTGAAAGTACTTTACAACCCGAAGGCCTTCTTCATACACGCGGCATGGCTGCATCAGGCTTTCGCCCATTGTGCAATATTCCCCACTGCTGCCTCCCGTAGGAGTCTGGACCGTGTCTCAGTTCCAGTGTGGCTGATCATCCTCTCAGACCAGCTAGAGATCGTCGCCTTGGTGAGCTCTTACCTCACCAACAAGCTAATCTCACCTGGGCTAATCTTAGCGCGAGAGGTCCGAAGATCCCCCTCTTTGGTCCGAAGACATTATGCGGTATTAGCTATCGTTTCCAATAGTTATCCCCCACACTAAGGCATATTCCCAGGCATTACTCACCCGTCCGCCGCTCGTCAGCAAATTAGCAAGCTAATTTCTGTTACCGCTCGACTTGCATGTGTTAGGCCTGCCGCCAGCGTTCAATCTGAGCCATGATCAAACTCTTCAATTAAAGTTTTTTGGTTTGTTTCAGCAGAAACAAAACCGGCTCAATGATTAATACTGATTTCTTACATAAAAGTAATTTTGTGTAGTCACTCAGTTCATTGATTATTTTTGTTTGAATTCACTTCGAAAAGTAAAAGCAAACTAGTGATTATCAACTCACAAGTGCCCACACAGATTGATTTGGTTAAATTGTTAAAGAGCTTGTCTTTCAACCACTTAGCGTTACCGCTTCGTCGCTTCAGGCTGCGTATAATACGCTTTCTGATTTGAAAGTCAAGATAATATTTTCAACTTTTTCATTTATTTATGAAAGACTTAAAAACGTTATGTTGACTTGGCTCACAGTGACAATCTGGGAGCGAAATAAAAGCCCGTTCTATTGAACGGGCACTTATTCAAATTCAAGCCTGGCGATGTCCTACTCTCACATGGGGAAACCCCACACTACCATCGGCGCTATTACGTTTCACTTCTGAGTTCGGCATGGGATCAGGTGGGTCCATAACGCTATGGTCGCCAAGCAAATTCTTTCTATCTACCTCACTAAGAGATAAATAATATCTGGAAAGCCGTTTCTCTATATAAAGAGTTGTTCTTAATCACATTCAATCTGTTTCTTGCAACTTTAAATCCGTTCAAAACCCCTTGGGTGTTGTATGGTTAAGCCTCACGGGCAATTAGTACAGGTTAGCTCAATGCCTCGCAGCACTTACACACCCTGCCTATCTACGTCGTAGTCTCCAACAACCCTTTAGGATACGTATAGTATCAGGGATGACTCATCTCAAGGCTCGCTTCACGCTTAGATGCTTTCAGCGTTTATCGATCCCGAACTTAGCTACCGGGCAATGCTACTGGCGTAACAACCCGAACACCAGAGGTTCGTCCACTCCGGTCCTCTCGTACTAGGAGCAGCCCCTTTCAATCATCCAACGCCCACGGCAGATAGGGACCGAACTGTCTCACGACGTTCTAAACCCAGCTCGCGTACCACTTTAAATGGCGAACAGCCATACCCTTGGGACCGACTTCAGCCCCAGGATGTGATGAGCCGACATCGAGGTGCCAAACACCGCCGTCGATATGAACTCTTGGGCGGTATCAGCCTGTTATCCCCGGAGTACCTTTTATCCGTTGAGCGATGGCCCTTCCATTCAGAACCACCGGATCACTATGACCTACTTTCGTACCTGCTCGAATTGTCATTCTCGCAGTCAAGCGGGCTTATGCCATTGCACTAACCACACGATGTCCAACCGTGTTTAGCCCACCTTCGTGCTCCTCCGTTACTCTTTGGGAGGAGACCGCCCCAGTCAAACTACCCACCAGGCACTGTCCGCAACCCCGATAAGGGGCCAACGTTAGAACATCAAGCATACAAGGGTGGTAGGTATTTCAAGATTGCCTCCACCAATACTAGCGTACTGGTTTCAAAGGCTCCCACCTATCCTACACATGTAGGGTCAATGTTCAGTGCCAAGCTGTAGTAAAGGTTCACGGGGTCTTTCCGTCTAGCCGCGGGTACACTGCATCTTCACAGCGATTTCAATTTCACTGAGTCTCGGGTGGAGACAGCGTGGCCATCATTACGCCATTCGTGCAGGTCGGAACTTACCCGACAAGGAATTTCGCTACCTTAGGACCGTTATAGTTACGGCCGCCGTTTACTTGGGCTTCGATCAAGAGCTTCGACCGAAGTCTAACCCCATCAATTAACCTTCAAGCACCGGGCAGGCGTCACACCGTATACGTCATCTTACGATTTAGCACAGTGCTATGTTTTTAATAAACAGTTGCAGCCACCTGGTATCTGCGACTCCCGGCAGCTTAGAGAGCAAGTCTCATCACCGCTAGGAGCGTACCTTCTCCCGAAGTTACGGTACCATTTTGCCTAGTTCCTTCACCCGAGTTCTCTCAAGCGCCTTAGTATTCTCTACTCGACCACCTGTGTCGGTTTGGGGTACGATTTCTTATAATCTGAAGCTTAGAGGCTTTTCCTGGAAGCATGGCATCAATGGCTTCACATCCGTAGATGCTCGACATCGTGTCTCAGCCTAACAAGAGTCCGGATTTACCTAAACTCTTAGCCTACGCACTTGAACTTGGACGACCGTCGCCAAGCCCACCTAGCCTTCTCCGTCCCCCCATCGCAATTATAAGAAGTACGGGAATATTAACCCGTTTCCCATCGACTACGCTTTTCAGCCTCGCCTTAGGGGTCGACTTACCCTGCCCCGATTAACGTTGGACAGGAACCCTTGGTCTTCCGGCGAGGGGGTTTTTCACCCCCTTTATCGTTACTCATGTCAGCATTCGCACTTCTGATACCTCCAGCATGCCTTACAGCACACCTTCGACGGCTTACAGAACGCTCCCCTACCCAACACAATAAATTGCATTGCCGCAGCTTCGGTGTATAGCTTAGCCCCGTTACATCTTCCGCGCAGGCCGACTCGACCAGTGAGCTATTACGCTTTCTTTAAATGATGGCTGCTTCTAAGCCAACATCCTGGCTGTCTGAGCCTTCCCACATCGTTTCCCACTTAGCTATAACTTTGGGACCTTAGCTGGCGGTCTGGGTTGTTTCCCTCTCCACGACGGACGTTAGCACCCGCCGTGTGTCTCCCGGATAGTACTTACTGGTATTCGGAGTTTGCAAAGGGTTGGTAAGTCGGGATGACCCCCTAGCCTTAACAGTGCTCTACCCCCAGTAGTATTCGTCCGAGGCTCTACCTAAATAGATTTCGGGGAGAACCAGCTATCTCCAAGTTTGATTGGCCTTTCACCCCTAGCCACAAGTCATCCGCTAATTTTTCAACATTAGTCGGTTCGGTCCTCCAATTGATGTTACTCAATCTTCAACCTGCCCATGGCTAGATCACTTGGTTTCGGGTCTATATCCAGAGACTGAACGCCCAGTTAAGACTCGGTTTCCCTACGGCTCCCCTAAACGGTTAACCTTGCCACTGAATATAAGTCGCTGACCCATTATACAAAAGGTACGCAGTCACATAACAAGTATGCTCCTACTGCTTGTACGTACACGGTTTCAGGTTCTATTTCACTCCCCTCACAGGGGTTCTTTTCGCCTTTCCCTCACGGTACTGGTTCACTATCGGTCAGTCAGTAGTATTTAGCCTTGGAGGATGGTCCCCCCATATTCAGACAGGATATCACGTGTCCCGCCTTACTCGTTTTCACTGATGATGAGATGTCGGTTACAGGGCTATCACCTTGTATCGCGCCACTTTCCAGAGGCTTCACCTGTCTCATTAAAAGCTTAAGGGCTAACCCAATTTCGCTCGCCGCTACTTTCGGGATCTCGGTTGATTTCTCTTCCTCGGGGTACTTAGATGTTTCAGTTCTCCCGGTTTGCTTCGCTGCGCTATGTATTCACGCAGCGATACTAGCTTATGCTAGTGGGTTTCCCCATTCAGAAATCCCAGACTCAAAAGGTTTTTACTACCTAATCTGGGCTTATCGCAAGTTAATACGTCTTTCATCGCCTCTGACTGCCAAGGCATCCACCGTGTACGCTTAGTCACTTAACCATACAACCCCAAGAGGTTTCGTATGGCATAAACAACCAAGGTTGAACTCGTCATTGCGAGTTCTGGTTTTTCGCCGGATTCAAAATACAAGAACACTTGAATGTGTTTTTAATTTGTTTATCTAAGATAAACAAAAGATATTAAGAACTTTTAAATTTTGATTTGAATAACTCGTAAGTTATTTAAATCAGTCAGCTTTCCAAATTGTTAAAGAGCTTAAAGCAAAAAGCTTTAATCAATAATCGAAATCATTAATTAAAGCTCTGTCACTTCAACTTATTAAAACCTAATCAATCTGTGTGAACACTCATAAATCGTAATCTATCGTTTAAGGAGGTGATCCAGCCCCAGGTTCCCCTAGGGCTACCTTGTTACGACTTCACCCCAGTCATGAACCACAAAGTGGTGAGCGTCCTCCCGAAGGTTAAACTACCCACTTCTTTTGCAGCCCACTCCCATGGTGTGACGGGCGGTGTGTACAAGGCCCGGGAACGTATTCACCGTGACATTCTGATTCACGATTACTAGCGATTCCGACTTCACGGAGTCGAGTTGCAGACTCCGATCCGGACTACGACGCACTTTTTGGGATTCGCTCACTATCGCTAGCTTGCAGCCCTCTGTATGCGCCATTGTAGCACGTTGTAGCCCTACTCGTAAGGGCCATGATGACTTGACGTCGTCCCCACCTTCCTCCGGTTTATCACCGGCAGTCTCCCTGGAGTTCCCACCATTACGTGCTGGCAAACAAGGATAAGGGTTGCGCTCGTTGCGGGACTTAACCCAACATTTCACAACACGAGCTGACGACAGCCATGCAGCACCTGTCTCAGAGTTCCCGAAGGCACTAAGCTATCTCTAGCGAATTCTCTGGATGTCAAGAGTAGGTAAGGTTCTTCGCGTTGCATCGAATTAAACCACATGCTCCACCGCTTGTGCGGGCCCCCGTCAATTCATTTGAGTTTTAATCTTGCGACCGTACTCCCCAGGCGGTCTACTTAACGCGTTAGCTCCGAAAGCCACGGCTCAAGGCCACAACCTCCAAGTAGACATCGTTTACGGCGTGGACTACCAGGGTATCTAATCCTGTTTGCTCCCCACGCTTTCGCATCTGAGTGTCAGTGTCTGTCCAGGGGGCCGCCTTCGCCACTGGTATTCCTTCAGATCTCTACGCATTTCACCGCTACACCTGAAATTCTACCCCCCTCTACAGCACTCTAGTTTGCCAGTTTCAAATGCGGTTCCGAGGTTGAGCCCCGGGCTTTCACATCTGACTTAACAAACCACCTGCATGCGCTTTACGCCCAGTAATTCCGATTAACGCTCGCACCCTCCGTATTACCGCGGCTGCTGGCACGGAGTTAGCCGGTGCTTCTTCTGTCGCTAACGTCAAGATGTGCAGCTATTAACTACACACCCTTCCTCACGACTGAAAGTACTTTACAACCCGAAGGCCTTCTTCATACACGCGGCATGGCTGCATCAGGCTTTCGCCCATTGTGCAATATTCCCCACTGCTGCCTCCCGTAGGAGTCTGGACCGTGTCTCAGTTCCAGTGTGGCTGATCATCCTCTCAGACCAGCTAGAGATCGTCGCCTTGGTGAGCTCTTACCTCACCAACAAGCTAATCTCACCTGGGCTAATCTTAGCGCGAGAGGTCCGAAGATCCCCCTCTTTGGTCCGAAGACATTATGCGGTATTAGCTATCGTTTCCAATAGTTATCCCCCACACTAAGGCATATTCCCAGGCATTACTCACCCGTCCGCCGCTCGTCAGCAAATTAGCAAGCTAATTTCTGTTACCGCTCGACTTGCATGTGTTAGGCCTGCCGCCAGCGTTCAATCTGAGCCATGATCAAACTCTTCAATTAAAGTTTTTTGGTTTGTTTCAGCAGAAACAAAACCGGCTCAATGATTAATACTGATTTCTTACATAAAAGTAATTTTGTGTAGTCACTCAGTTCATTGATTATTTTTGTTTGAATTCACTTCGAAAAGTAAAAGCAAACTAGTGATTATCAACTCACAAGTGCCCACACAGATTGATTTGGTTAAATTGTTAAAGAGCTTGTCTTTCAACCACTTAGCGTTACCGCTTCGTCGCTTCAGGCTGCGTATAATACGCTTTCTGATTTGAAAGTCAAGATAATATTTTCAACTTTTTCATTTATTTATGAAAGACTTAAAAACGTTATGTTGACTTGGCTCACAGTGACAATCTGGGAGCGAAATAAAAGCCCGTTCTATTGAACGGGCACTTATTCAAATTCAAGCCTGGCGATGTCCTACTCTCACATGGGGAAACCCCACACTACCATCGGCGCTATTACGTTTCACTTCTGAGTTCGGCATGGGATCAGGTGGGTCCATAACGCTATGGTCGCCAAGCAAATTCTTTCTATCTACCTCACTAAGAGATAAATAATAATCTGGAAAGCCGTTTCTCTATATAAAGAGTTGTTCTTAATCACATTCAATCTGTTTCTTGCAACTTTAAATCCGTTCAAAACCCCTTGGGTGTTGTATGGTTAAGCCTCACGGGCAATTAGTACAGGTTAGCTCAATGCCTCGCAGCACTTACACACCCTGCCTATCTACGTCGTAGTCTCCAACAACCCTTTAGGATACGTATAGTATCAGGGATGACTCATCTCAAGGCTCGCTTCACGCTTAGATGCTTTCAGCGTTTATCGATCCCGAACTTAGCTACCGGGCAATGCTACTGGCGTAACAACCCGAACACCAGAGGTTCGTCCACTCCGGTCCTCTCGTACTAGGAGCAGCCCCTTTCAATCATCCAACGCCCACGGCAGATAGGGACCGAACTGTCTCACGACGTTCTAAACCCAGCTCGCGTACCACTTTAAATGGCGAACAGCCATACCCTTGGGACCGACTTCAGCCCCAGGATGTGATGAGCCGACATCGAGGTGCCAAACACCGCCGTCGATATGAACTCTTGGGCGGTATCAGCCTGTTATCCCCGGAGTACCTTTTATCCGTTGAGCGATGGCCCTTCCATTCAGAACCACCGGATCACTATGACCTACTTTCGTACCTGCTCGAATTGTCATTCTCGCAGTCAAGCGGGCTTATGCCATTGCACTAACCACACGATGTCCAACCGTGTTTAGCCCACCTTCGTGCTCCTCCGTTACTCTTTGGGAGGAGACCGCCCCAGTCAAACTACCCACCAGGCACTGTCCGCAACCCCGATAAGGGGCCAACGTTAGAACATCAAGCATACAAGGGTGGTATTTCAAGATTGCCTCCACCAATACTAGCGTACTGGTTTCAAAGGCTCCCACCTATCCTACACATGTAGGGTCAATGTTCAGTGCCAAGCTGTAGTAAAGGTTCACGGGGTCTTTCCGTCTAGCCGCGGGTACACTGCATCTTCACAGCGATTTCAATTTCACTGAGTCTCGGGTGGAGACAGCGTGGCCATCATTACGCCATTCGTGCAGGTCGGAACTTACCCGACAAGGAATTTCGCTACCTTAGGACCGTTATAGTTACGGCCGCCGTTTACTTGGGCTTCGATCAAGAGCTTCGACCGAAGTCTAACCCCATCAATTAACCTTCAAGCACCGGGCAGGCGTCACACCGTATACGTCATCTTACGATTTAGCACAGTGCTATGGTTTTAATAAACAGTTGCAGCCACCTGGTATCTGCGACTCCCGGCAGCTTAGAGAGCAAGTCTCATCACCGCTAGGAGCGTACCTTCTCCCGAAGTTACGGTACCATTTTGCCTAGTTCCTTCACCCGAGTTCTCTCAAGCGCCTTAGTATTCTCTACTCGACCACCTGTGTCGGTTTGGGGTACGATTTCTTATAATCTGAAGCTTAGAGGCTTTTCCTGGAAGCATGGCATCAATGGCTTCACATCCGTAGATGCTCGACATCGTGTCTCAGCCTAACAAGAGTCCGGATTTACCTAAACTCTTAGCCTACGCACTTGAACTTGGACGACCGTCGCCAAGCCCACCTAGCCTTCTCCGTCCCCCCATCGCAATTATAAGAAGTACGGGAATATTAACCCGTTTCCCATCGACTACGCTTTTCAGCCTCGCCTTAGGGGTCGACTTACCCTGCCCCGATTAACGTTGGACAGGAACCCTTGGTCTTCCGGCGAGGGGGTTTTTCACCCCCTTTATCGTTACTCATGTCAGCATTCGCACTTCTGATACCTCCAGCATGCCTTACAGCACACCTTCGACGGCTTACAGAACGCTCCCCTACCCAACACAATAAATTGCATTGCCGCAGCTTCGGTGTATAGCTTAGCCCCGTTACATCTTCCGCGCAGGCCGACTCGACCAGTGAGCTATTACGCTTTCTTTAAATGATGGCTGCTTCTAAGCCAACATCCTGGCTGTCTGAGCCTTCCCACATCGTTTCCCACTTAGCTATAACTTTGGGACCTTAGCTGGCGGTCTGGGTTGTTTCCCTCTCCACGACGGACGTTAGCACCCGCCGTGTGTCTCCCGGATAGTACTTACTGGTATTCGGAGTTTGCAAAGGGTTGGTAAGTCGGGATGACCCCCTAGCCTTAACAGTGCTCTACCCCCAGTAGTATTCGTCCGAGGCTCTACCTAAATAGATTTCGGGGAGAACCAGCTATCTCCAAGTTTGATTGGCCTTTCACCCCTAGCCACAAGTCATCCGCTAATTTTTCAACATTAGTCGGTTCGGTCCTCCAATTGATGTTACTCAATCTTCAACCTGCCCATGGCTAGATCACTTGGTTTCGGGTCTATATCCAGAGACTGAACGCCCAGTTAAGACTCGGTTTCCCTACGGCTCCCCTAAACGGTTAACCTTGCCACTGAATATAAGTCGCTGACCCATTATACAAAAGGTACGCAGTCACATAACAAGTATGCTCCTACTGCTTGTACGTACACGGTTTCAGGTTCTATTTCACTCCCCTCACAGGGGTTCTTTTCGCCTTTCCCTCACGGTACTGGTTCACTATCGGTCAGTCAGTAGTATTTAGCCTTGGAGGATGGTCCCCCCATATTCAGACAGGATATCACGTGTCCCGCCTTACTCGTTTTCACTGATGATGAGATGTCGGTTACAGGGCTATCACCTTGTATCGCGCCACTTTCCAGAGGCTTCACCTGTCTCATTAAAAGCTTAAGGGCTAACCCAATTTCGCTCGCCGCTACTTTCGGGATCTCGGTTGATTTCTCTTCCTCGGGGTACTTAGATGTTTCAGTTCTCCCGGTTTGGCGCTATGTATTCACGCAGCGATACTAGCTTATGCTAGTGGGTTTCCCCATTCAGAAATCCCAGACTCAAAAGGTTTTTACTACCTAATCTGGGCTTATCGCAAGTTAATACGTCTTTCATCGCCTCTGACTGCCAAGGCATCCACCGTGTACGCTTAGTCACTTAACCATACAACCCCAAGAGGTTTCGTATGGCATAAACAACCAAGGTTGAACTCGTCATTGCGAGTTCTGGTTTTTCGCCGGATTCAAAATACAAGAACACTTGAATGTGTTTTAATTTGTTTATCTAAGATAAACAAAAGATATTAAGAACTTTTAAATTTTGATTTGAATAACTCGTAAGTTATTTAAATCAGTCAGCTTTCCAAATTGTTAAAGAGCTTAAAGCAAAAAGCTTTAATCAATAATCGAAATCATTATTAAAGCTCTGTCACTTCAACTTATTAAAACCTAATCAACCTTTGTGAACACTCATAAATCGTAATCTGTCGTTTAGGGGTGTGGTCCAGCCTCAGGTTCCCCTAGGGCTACCTTGTTACGACTCCACCCCAGTCATGAACCACAAAGTGGTGAGCGTCCTCCCGAAGTTAAACTACCCACTTCTTTTGCAGCCCACTCCCATGGTGTGACGGGCGGTGGGTACAAGGCCCGGGAACGTATTCACCGTGACATTCTGATTCACGATTACTAGCGATTCCGACTTCACGGAGTCGAGTTGCAGACTCCGATCCGGACTACGACGCACTTTTTGGGATTCGCTCACTATCGCTAGCTTGCAGCCCTCTGTATGCGCCATTGTAGCACGTGTGTAGCCCTACTCGTAAGGGCCATGATGACTTGACGTCGTCCCCACCTTCCTCCGTTTATCACCGGCAGTCGCCCTGGAGTTCCCACCATTACGTGCTGGCAAACAAGGATAAGGTTGCGCTCGTTGCGGGACTTAACCCAACATTTCACAACACGAGCTGACGACAGCCATGCAGCACCTGTCTCAGAGTTCCCGAAGGCACTAAGCTATCTCTAGCGAATTCTCTGGATGTCAAGAGTAGGTAAGGTTCTTCGCGTTGCATCGAATTAAACCACATGCTCCACCGCTTTGTGCGGGCCCCCGTCAATTCATTTGAGTTTTAATCTTGCGACCGTACTCCCCAGA
>NZ_JBREXA010000006.1:0-30627 GCF_052920805.1 Aliivibrio wodanis | reverse complement strand
TCCGCCGCTCGTCAGCAAATTAGCAAGCTAATTTCTGTTACCGCTCGACTTGCATGTGTTAGGCCTGCCGCCAGCGTTCAATCTGAGCCATGATCAAACTCTTCAATTAAAGTTTTTTGGTTTGTTTCAGCAGAAACAAAACCGGCTCAATGATTAATACTGATTTCTTACATAAAAGTAATTTTGTGTAGTCACTCAGTTCATTGATTATTTTTGTTTGAATTCACTTCGAAAAGTAAAAGCAAACTAGTGATTATCAACTCACAAGTGCCCACACAGATTGATTTGGTTAAATTGTTAAAGAGCTTGTCTTTCAACCACTTAGCGTTACCGCTTCGTCGCTTCAGGCTGCGTATAATACGCTTTCTGATTTGAAAGTCAAGATAATATTTTCAACTTTTTCATTTATTTATGAAAGACTTAAAAACGTTATGTTGACTTGGCTCACAGTGACAATCTGGGAGCGAAATAAAAGCCCGTTCTATTGAACGGGCACTTATTCAAATTCAAGCCTGGCGATGTCCTACTCTCACATGGGGAAACCCCACACTACCATCGGCGCTATTACGTTTCACTTCTGAGTTCGGCATGGGATCAGGTGGGTCCATAACGCTATGGTCGCCAAGCAAATTCTTTCTATCTACCTCACTAAGAGATAAATAATAATCTGGAAAGCCGTTTCTCTATATAAAGAGTTGTTCTTAATCACATTCAATCTGTTTCTTGCAACTTTAAATCCGTTCAAAACCCCTTGGGTGTTGTATGGTTAAGCCTCACGGGCAATTAGTACAGGTTAGCTCAATGCCTCGCAGCACTTACACACCCTGCCTATCTACGTCGTAGTCTCCAACAACCCTTTAGGATACGTATAGTATCAGGGATGACTCATCTCAAGGCTCGCTTCACGCTTAGATGCTTTCAGCGTTTATCGATCCCGAACTTAGCTACCGGGCAATGCTACTGGCGTAACAACCCGAACACCAGAGGTTCGTCCACTCCGGTCCTCTCGTACTAGGAGCAGCCCCTTTCAATCATCCAACGCCCACGGCAGATAGGGACCGAACTGTCTCACGACGTTCTAAACCCAGCTCGCGTACCACTTTAAATGGCGAACAGCCATACCCTTGGGACCGACTTCAGCCCCAGGATGTGATGAGCCGACATCGAGGTGCCAAACACCGCCGTCGATATGAACTCTTGGGCGGTATCAGCCTGTTATCCCCGGAGTACCTTTTATCCGTTGAGCGATGGCCCTTCCATTCAGAACCACCGGATCACTATGACCTACTTTCGTACCTGCTCGAATTGTCATTCTCGCAGTCAAGCGGGCTTATGCCATTGCACTAACCACACGATGTCCAACCGTGTTTAGCCCACCTTCGTGCTCCTCCGTTACTCTTTGGGAGGAGACCGCCCCAGTCAAACTACCCACCAGGCACTGTCCGCAACCCCGATAAGGGGCCAACGTTAGAACATCAAGCATACAAGGGTGGTATTTCAAGATTGCCTCCACCAATACTAGCGTACTGGTTTCAAAGGCTCCCACCTATCCTACACATGTAGGGTCAATGTTCAGTGCCAAGCTGTAGTAAAGGTTCACGGGGTCTTTCCGTCTAGCCGCGGGTACACTGCATCTTCACAGCGATTTCAATTTCACTGAGTCTCGGGTGGAGACAGCGTGGCCATCATTACGCCATTCGTGCAGGTCGGAACTTACCCGACAAGGAATTTCGCTACCTTAGGACCGTTATAGTTACGGCCGCCGTTTACTTGGGCTTCGATCAAGAGCTTCGACCGAAGTCTAACCCCATCAATTAACCTTCAAGCACCGGGCAGGCGTCACACCGTATACGTCATCTTACGATTTAGCACAGTGCTATGTTTTTAATAAACAGTTGCAGCCACCTGGTATCTGCGACTCCCGGCAGCTTAGAGAGCAAGTCTCATCACCGCTAGGAGCGTACCTTCTCCCGAAGTTACGGTACCATTTTGCCTAGTTCCTTCACCCGAGTTCTCTCAAGCGCCTTAGTATTCTCTACTCGACCACCTGTGTCGGTTTGGGGTACGATTTCTTATAATCTGAAGCTTAGAGGCTTTTCCTGGAAGCATGGCATCAATGGCTTCACATCCGTAGATGCTCGACATCGTGTCTCAGCCTAACAAGAGTCCGGATTTACCTAAACTCTTAGCCTACGCACTTGAACTTGGACGACCGTCGCCAAGCCCACCTAGCCTTCTCCGTCCCCCCATCGCAATTATAAGAAGTACGGGAATATTAACCCGTTTCCCATCGACTACGCTTTTCAGCCTCGCCTTAGGGGTCGACTTACCCTGCCCCGATTAACGTTGGACAGGAACCCTTGGTCTTCCGGCGAGGGGGTTTTTCACCCCCTTTATCGTTACTCATGTCAGCATTCGCACTTCTGATACCTCCAGCATGCCTTACAGCACACCTTCGACGGCTTACAGAACGCTCCCCTACCCAACACAATAAATTGCATTGCCGCAGCTTCGGTGTATAGCTTAGCCCCGTTACATCTTCCGCGCAGGCCGACTCGACCAGTGAGCTATTACGCTTTCTTTAAATGATGGCTGCTTCTAAGCCAACATCCTGGCTGTCTGAGCCTTCCCACATCGTTTCCCACTTAGCTATAACTTTGGGACCTTAGCTGGCGGTCTGGGTTGTTTCCCTCTCCACGACGGACGTTAGCACCCGCCGTGTGTCTCCCGGATAGTACTTACTGGTATTCGGAGTTTGCAAAGGGTTGGTAAGTCGGGATGACCCCCTAGCCTTAACAGTGCTCTACCCCCAGTAGTATTCGTCCGAGGCTCTACCTAAATAGATTTCGGGAGAACCAGCTATCTCCAAGTTTGATTGGCCTTTCACCCCTAGCCACAAGTCATCCGCTAATTTTTCAACATTAGTCGGTTCGGTCCTCCAATTGATGTTACTCAATCTTCAACCTGCCCATGGCTAGATCACTTGGTTTCGGGTCTATATCCAGAGACTGAACGCCCAGTTAAGACTCGGTTTCCCTACGGCTCCCCTAAACGGTTAACCTTGCCACTGAATATAAGTCGCTGACCCATTATACAAAAGGTACGCAGTCACATAACAAGTATGCTCCTACTGCTTGTACGTACACGGTTTCAGGTTCTATTTCACTCCCCTCACAGGGGTTCTTTTCGCCTTTCCCTCACGGTACTGGTTCACTATCGGTCAGTCAGTAGTATTTAGCCTTGGAGGATGGTCCCCCCATATTCAGACAGGATATCACGTGTCCCGCCTTACTCGTTTTCACTGATGATGAGATGTCGGTTACAGGGCTATCACCTTGTATCGCGCCACTTTCCAGAGGCTTCACCTGTCTCATTAAAAGCTTAAGGGCTAACCCAATTTCGCTCGCCGCTACTTTCGGGATCTCGGTTGATTTCTCTTCCTCGGGGTACTTAGATGTTTCAGTTCTCCCGGTTTGCTTCGCTGCGCTATGTATTCACGCAGCGATACTAGCTTATGCTAGTGGGTTTCCCCATTCAGAAATCCCAGACTCAAAAGGTTTTTACTACCTAATCTGGGCTTATCGCAAGTTAATACGTCTTTCATCGCCTCTGACTGCCAAGGCATCCACCGTGTACGCTTAGTCACTTAACCATACAACCCCAAGAGGTTTCGTATGGCATAAACAACCAAGGTTGAACTCGTCATTGCGAGTTCTGGTTTTTCGCCGGATTCAAAATACAAGAACACTTGAATGTGTTTTTAATTTGTTTATCTAAGATAAACAAAAGATATTAAGAACTTTTAAATTTTGATTTGAATAACTCGTAAGTTATTTAAATCAGTCAGCTTTCCAAATTGTTAAAGAGCTTAAAGCAAAAAGCTTTAATCAATAATCGAAATCATTAATTAAAGCTCTGTCACTTCAACTTATTAA
The DNA here is from genome assembly GCF_052920805.1 of Aliivibrio wodanis. Taxonomy (NCBI): domain Bacteria; kingdom Pseudomonadati; phylum Pseudomonadota; class Gammaproteobacteria; order Vibrionales; family Vibrionaceae; genus Aliivibrio; species Aliivibrio wodanis. The sequence continues at coordinate 26,692 of NZ_JBREXA010000006.1, read as the reverse complement.
AACCTAATCAATCTGTGTGAACACTCATAAATCGTAATCTATCGTTTAAGGAGGTGATCCAGCCCCAGGTTCCCCTAGGGCTACCTTGTTACGACTTCACCCCAGTCATGAACCACAAAGTGGTGAGCGTCCTCCCGAAGGTTAAACTACCCACTTCTTTTGCAGCCCACTCCCATGGTGTGACGGGCGGTGTGTACAAGGCCCGGGAACGTATTCACCGTGACATTCTGATTCACGATTACTAGCGATTCCGACTTCACGGAGTCGAGTTGCAGACTCCGATCCGGACTACGACGCACTTTTTGGGATTCGCTCACTATCGCTAGCTTGCAGCCCTCTGTATGCGCCATTGTAGCACGTGTGTAGCCCTACTCGTAAGGGCCATGATGACTTGACGTCGTCCCCACCTTCCTCCGGTTTATCACCGGCAGTCTCCCTGGAGTTCCCACCATTACGTGCTGGCAAACAAGGATAAGGGTTGCGCTCGTTGCGGGACTTAACCCAACATTTCACAACACGAGCTGACGACAGCCATGCAGCACCTGTCTCAGAGTTCCCGAAGGCACTAAGCTATCTCTAGCGAATTCTCTGGATGTCAAGAGTAGGTAAGGTTCTTCGCGTTGCATCGAATTAAACCACATGCTCCACCGCTTGTGCGGGCCCCGTCAATTCATTTGAGTTTTAATCTTGCGACCGTACTCCCCAGGCGGTCTACTTAACGCGTTAGCTCCGAAAGCCACGGCTCAAGGCCACAACCTCCAAGTAGACATCGTTTACGGCGTGGACTACCAGGGTATCTAATCCTGTTTGCTCCCCACGCTTTCGCATCTGAGTGTCAGTGTCTGTCCAGGGGGCCGCCTTCGCCACTGGTATTCCTTCAGATCTCTACGCATTTCACCGCTACACCTGAAATTCTACCCCCCTCTACAGCACTCTAGTTTGCCAGTTTCAAATGCGGTTCCGAGGTTGAGCCCCGGGCTTTCACATCTGACTTAACAAACCACCTGCATGCGCTTTACGCCCAGTAATTCCGATTAACGCTCGCACCCTCCGTATTACCGCGGCTGCTGGCACGGAGTTAGCCGGTGCTTCTTCTGTCGCTAACGTCAAGATGTGCAGCTATTAACTACACACCCTTCCTCACGACTGAAAGTACTTTACAACCCGAAGGCCTTCTTCATACACGCGGCATGGCTGCATCAGGCTTTCGCCCATTGTGCAATATTCCCCACTGCTGCCTCCCGTAGGAGTCTGGACCGTGTCTCAGTTCCAGTGTGGCTGATCATCCTCTCAGACCAGCTAGAGATCGTCGCCTTGGTGAGCTCTTACCTCACCAACAAGCTAATCTCACCTGGGCTAATCTTAGCGCGAGAGGTCCGAAGATCCCCCTCTTTGGTCCGAAGACATTATGCGGTATTAGCTATCGTTTCCAATAGTTATCCCCCACACTAAGGCATATTCCCAGGCATTACTCACCCGTCCGCCGCTCGTCAGCAAATTAGCAAGCTAATTTCTGTTACCGCTCGACTTGCATGTGTTAGGCCTGCCGCCAGCGTTCAATCTGAGCCATGATCAAACTCTTCAATTAAAGTTTTTTGGTTTGTTTCAGCAGAAACAAAACCGGCTCAATGATTAATACTGATTTCTTACATAAAAGTAATTTTGTGTAGTCACTCAGTTCATTGATTATTTTTGTTTGAATTCACTTCGAAAAGTAAAAGCAAACTAGTGATTATCAACTCACAAGTGCCCACACAGATTGATTTGGTTAAATTGTTAAAGAGCTTGTCTTTCAACCACTTAGCGTTACCGCTTCGTCGCTTCAGGCTGCGTATAATACGCTTTCTGATTTGAAAGTCAAGATAATATTTTCAACTTTTTCATTTATTTATGAAAGACTTAAAAACGTTATGTTGACTTGGCTCACAGTGACAATCTGGGAGCGAAATAAAAGCCCGTTCTATTGAACGGGCACTTATTCAAATTCAAGCCTGGCGATGTCCTACTCTCACATGGGGAAACCCCACACTACCATCGGCGCTATTACGTTTCACTTCTGAGTTCGGCATGGGATCAGGTGGGTCCATAACGCTATGGTCGCCAAGCAAATTCTTTCTATCTACCTCACTAAGAGATAAATAATAATCTGGAAAGCCGTTTCTCTATATAAAGAGTTGTTCTTAATCACATTCAATCTGTTTCTTGCAACTTTAAATCCGTTCAAAACCCCTTGGGTGTTGTATGGTTAAGCCTCACGGGCAATTAGTACAGGTTAGCTCAATGCCTCGCAGCACTTACACACCCTGCCTATCTACGTCGTAGTCTCCAACAACCCTTTAGGATACGTATAGTATCAGGGATGACTCATCTCAAGGCTCGCTTCACGCTTAGATGCTTTCAGCGTTTATCGATCCCGAACTTAGCTACCGGGCAATGCTACTGGCGTAACAACCCGAACACCAGAGGTTCGTCCACTCCGGTCCTCTCGTACTAGGAGCAGCCCCTTTCAATCATCCAACGCCCACGGCAGATAGGGACCGAACTGTCTCACGACGTTCTAAACCCAGCTCGCGTACCACTTTAAATGGCGAACAGCCATACCCTTGGGACCGACTTCAGCCCCAGGATGTGATGAGCCGACATCGAGGTGCCAAACACCGCCGTCGATATGAACTCTTGGGCGGTATCAGCCTGTTATCCCCGGAGTACCTTTTATCCGTTGAGCGATGGCCCTTCCATTCAGAACCACCGGATCACTATGACCTACTTTCGTACCTGCTCGAATTGTCATTCTCGCAGTCAAGCGGGCTTATGCCATTGCACTAACCACACGATGTCCAACCGTGTTTAGCCCACCTTCGTGCTCCTCCGTTACTCTTTGGGAGGAGACCGCCCCAGTCAAACTACCCACCAGGCACTGTCCGCAACCCCGATAAGGGGCCAACGTTAGAACATCAAGCATACAAGGGTGGTATTTCAAGATTGCCTCCACCAATACTAGCGTACTGGTTTCAAAGGCTCCCACCTATCCTACACATGTAGGGTCAATGTTCAGTGCCAAGCTGTAGTAAAGGTTCACGGGGTCTTTCCGTCTAGCCGCGGGTACACTGCATCTTCACAGCGATTTCAATTTCACTGAGTCTCGGGTGGAGACAGCGTGGCCATCATTACGCCATTCGTGCAGGTCGGAACTTACCCGACAAGGAATTTCGCTACCTTAGGACCGTTATAGTTACGGCCGCCGTTTACTTGGGCTTCGATCAAGAGCTTCGACCGAAGTCTAACCCCATCAATTAACCTTCAAGCACCGGGCAGGCGTCACACCGTATACGTCATCTTACGATTTAGCACAGTGCTATGTTTTTAATAAACAGTTGCAGCCACCTGGTATCTGCGACTCCCGGCAGCTTAGAGAGCAAGTCTCATCACCGCTAGGAGCGTACCTTCTCCCGAAGTTACGGTACCATTTTGCCTAGTTCCTTCACCCGAGTTCTCTCAAGCGCCTTAGTATTCTCTACTCGACCACCTGTGTCGGTTTGGGGTACGATTTCTTATAATCTGAAGCTTAGAGGCTTTTCCTGGAAGCATGGCATCAATGGCTTCACATCCGTAGATGCTCGACATCGTGTCTCAGCCTAACAAGAGTCCGGATTTACCTAAACTCTTAGCCTACGCACTTGAACTTGGACGACCGTCGCCAAGCCCACCTAGCCTTCTCCGTCCCCCCATCGCAATTATAAGAAGTACGGGAATATTAACCCGTTTCCCATCGACTACGCTTTTCAGCCTCGCCTTAGGGGTCGACTTACCCTGCCCCGATTAACGTTGGACAGGAACCCTTGGTCTTCCGGCGAGGGGGTTTTTCACCCCCTTTATCGTTACTCATGTCAGCATTCGCACTTCTGATACCTCCAGCATGCCTTACAGCACACCTTCGACGGCTTACAGAACGCTCCCCTACCCAACACAATAAATTGCATTGCCGCAGCTTCGGTGTATAGCTTAGCCCCGTTACATCTTCCGCGCAGGCCGACTCGACCAGTGAGCTATTACGCTTTCTTTAAATGATGGCTGCTTCTAAGCCAACATCCTGGCTGTCTGAGCCTTCCCACATCGTTTCCCACTTAGCTATAACTTTGGGACCTTAGCTGGCGGTCTGGGTTGTTTCCCTCTCCACGACGGACGTTAGCACCCGCCGTGTGTCTCCCGGATAGTACTTACTGGTATTCGGAGTTTGCAAAGGGTTGGTAAGTCGGGATGACCCCCTAGCCTTAACAGTGCTCTACCCCCAGTAGTATTCGTCCGAGGCTCTACCTAAATAGATTTCGGGGAGAACCAGCTATCTCCAAGTTTGATTGGCCTTTCACCCCTAGCCACAAGTCATCCGCTAATTTTTCAACATTAGTCGGTTCGGTCCTCCAATTGATGTTACTCAATCTTCAACCTGCCCATGGCTAGATCACTTGGTTTCGGGTCTATATCCAGAGACTGAACGCCCAGTTAAGACTCGGTTTCCCTACGGCTCCCCTAAACGGTTAACCTTGCCACTGAATATAAGTCGCTGACCCATTATACAAAAGGTACGCAGTCACATAACAAGTATGCTCCTACTGCTTGTACGTACACGGTTTCAGGTTCTATTTCACTCCCCTCACAGGGGTTCTTTTCGCCTTTCCCTCACGGTACTGGTTCACTATCGGTCAGTCAGTAGTATTTAGCCTTGGAGGATGGTCCCCCCATATTCAGACAGGATATCACGTGTCCCGCCTTACTCGTTTTCACTGATGATGAGATGTCGGTTACAGGGCTATCACCTTGTATCGCGCCACTTTCCAGAGGCTTCACCTGTCTCATTAAAAGCTTAAGGGCTAACCCAATTTCGCTCGCCGCTACTTTCGGGATCTCGGTTGATTTCTCTTCCTCGGGGTACTTAGATGTTTCAGTTCTCCCGGTTTGCTTCGCTGCGCTATGTATTCACGCAGCGATACTAGCTTATGCTAGTGGGTTTCCCCATTCAGAAATCCCAGACTCAAAAGGTTTTTACTACCTAATCTGGGCTTATCGCAAGTTAATACGTCTTTCATCGCCTCTGACTGCCAAGGCATCCACCGTGTACGCTTAGTCACTTAACCATACAACCCCAAGAGGTTTCGTATGGCATAAACAACCAAGGTTGAACTCGTCATTGCGAGTTCTGGTTTTTCGCCGGATTCAAAATACAAGAACACTTGAATGTGTTTTTAATTTGTTTATCTAAGATAAACAAAAGATATTAAGAACTTTTAAATTTTGATTTGAATAACTCGTAAGTTATTTAAATCAGTCAGCTTTCCAAATTGTTAAAGAGCTTAAAGCAAAAAGCTTTAATCAATAATCGAAATCATTAATTAAAGCTCTGTCACTTCAACTTATTAAAACCTAATCAATCTGTGTGAACACTCATAAATCGTAATCTATCGTTTAAGGAGGTGATCCAGCCCCAGGTTCCCCTAGGGCTACCTTGTTACGACTTCACCCCAGTCATGAACCACAAAGTGGTGAGCGTCCTCCCGAAGGTTAAACTACCCACTTCTTTTGCAGCCCACTCCCATGGTGTGACGGGCGGTGTGTACAAGGCCCGGGAACGTATTCACCGTGACATTCTGATTCACGATTACTAGCGATTCCGACTTCACGGAGTCGAGTTGCAGACTCCGATCCGGACTACGACGCACTTTTTGGGATTCGCTCACTATCGCTAGCTTGCAGCCCTCTGTATGCGCCATTGTAGCACGTGTGTAGCCCTACTCGTAAGGGCCATGATGACTTGACGTCGTCCCCACCTTCCTCCGGTTTATCACCGGCAGTCTCCCTGGAGTTCCCACCATTACGTGCTGGCAAACAAGGATAAGGGTTGCGCTCGTTGCGGGACTTAACCCAACATTTCACAACACGAGCTGACGACAGCCATGCAGCACCTGTCTCAGAGTTCCCGAAGGCACTAAGCTATCTCTAGCGAATTCTCTGGATGTCAAGAGTAGGTAAGGTTCTTCGCGTTGCATCGAATTAAACCACATGCTCCACCGCTTGTGCGGGCCCCCGTCAATTCATTTGAGTTTTAATCTTGCGACCGTACTCCCCAGGCGGTCTACTTAACGCGTTAGCTCCGAAAGCCACGGCTCAAGGCCACAACCTCCAAGTAGACATCGTTTACGGCGTGGACTACCAGGGTATCTAATCCTGTTTGCTCCCCACGCTTTCGCATCTGAGTGTCAGTGTCTGTCCAGGGGGCCGCCTTCGCCACTGGTATTCCTTCAGATCTCTACGCATTTCACCGCTACACCTGAAATTCTACCCCCCTCTACAGCACTCTAGTTTGCCAGTTTCAAATGCGGTTCCGAGGTTGAGCCCCGGGCTTTCACATCTGACTTAACAAACCACCTGCATGCGCTTTACGCCCAGTAATTCCGATTAACGCTCGCACCCTCCGTATTACCGCGGCTGCTGGCACGGAGTTAGCCGGTGCTTCTTCTGTCGCTAACGTCAAGATGTGCAGCTATTAACTACACACCCTTCCTCACGACTGAAAGTACTTTACAACCCGAAGGCCTTCTTCATACACGCGGCATGGCTGCATCAGGCTTTCGCCCATTGTGCAATATTCCCCACTGCTGCCTCCCGTAGGAGTCTGGACCGTGTCTCAGTTCCAGTGTGGCTGATCATCCTCTCAGACCAGCTAGAGATCGTCGCCTTGGTGAGCTCTTACCTCACCAACAAGCTAATCTCACCTGGGCTAATCTTAGCGCGAGAGGTCCGAAGATCCCCCTCTTTGGTCCGAAGACATTATGCGGTATTAGCTATCGTTTCCAATAGTTATCCCCCACACTAAGGCATATTCCCAGGCATTACTCACCCGTCCGCCGCTCGTCAGCAAATTAGCAAGCTAATTTCTGTTACCGCTCGACTTGCATGTGTTAGGCCTGCCGCCAGCGTTCAATCTGAGCCATGATCAAACTCTTCAATTAAAGTTTTTTGGTTTGTTTCAGCAGAAACAAAACCGGCTCAATGATTAATACTGATTTCTTACATAAAAGTAATTTTGTGTAGTCACTCAGTTCATTGATTATTTTTGTTTGAATTCACTTCGAAAAGTAAAAGCAAACTAGTGATTATCAACTCACAAGTGCCCACACAGATTGATTTGGTTAAATTGTTAAAGAGCTTGTCTTTCAACCACTTAGCGTTACCGCTTCGTCGCTTCAGGCTGCGTATAATACGCTTTCTGATTTGAAAGTCAAGATAATATTTTCAACTTTTTCATTTATTTATGAAAGACTTAAAAACGTTATGTTGACTTGGCTCACAGTGACAATCTGGGAGCGAAATAAAAGCCCGTTCTATTGAACGGGCACTTATTCAAATTCAAGCCTGGCGATGTCCTACTCTCACATGGGGAAACCCCACACTACCATCGGCGCTATTACGTTTCACTTCTGAGTTCGGCATGGGATCAGGTGGGTCCATAACGCTATGGTCGCCAAGCAAATTCTTTCTATCTACCTCACTAAGAGATAAATAATAATCTGGAAAGCCGTTTCTCTATATAAAGAGTTGTTCTTAATCACATTCAATCTGTTTCTTGCAACTTTAAATCCGTTCAAAACCCCTTGGGTGTTGTATGGTTAAGCCTCACGGGCAATTAGTACAGGTTAGCTCAATGCCTCGCAGCACTTACACACCCTGCCTATCTACGTCGTAGTCTCCAACAACCCTTTAGGATACGTATAGTATCAGGGATGACTCATCTCAAGGCTCGCTTCACGCTTAGATGCTTTCAGCGTTTATCGATCCCGAACTTAGCTACCGGGCAATGCTACTGGCGTAACAACCCGAACACCAGAGGTTCGTCCACTCCGGTCCTCTCGTACTAGGAGCAGCCCCTTTCAATCATCCAACGCCCACGGCAGATAGGGACCGAACTGTCTCACGACGTTCTAAACCCAGCTCGCGTACCACTTTAAATGGCGAACAGCCATACCCTTGGGACCGACTTCAGCCCCAGGATGTGATGAGCCGACATCGAGGTGCCAAACACCGCCGTCGATATGAACTCTTGGGCGGTATCAGCCTGTTATCCCCGGAGTACCTTTTATCCGTTGAGCGATGGCCCTTCCATTCAGAACCACCGGATCACTATGACCTACTTTCGTACCTGCTCGAATTGTCATTCTCGCAGTCAAGCGGGCTTATGCCATTGCACTAACCACACGATGTCCAACCGTGTTTAGCCCACCTTCGTGCTCCTCCGTTACTCTTTGGGAGGAGACCGCCCCAGTCAAACTACCCACCAGGCACTGTCCGCAACCCCGATAAGGGGCCAACGTTAGAACATCAAGCATACAAGGGTGGTATTTCAAGATTGCCTCCACCAATACTAGCGTACTGGTTTCAAAGGCTCCCACCTATCCTACACATGTAGGGTCAATGTTCAGTGCCAAGCTGTAGTAAAGGTTCACGGGGTCTTTCCGTCTAGCCGCGGGTACACTGCATCTTCACAGCGATTTCAATTTCACTGAGTCTCGGGTGGAGACAGCGTGGCCATCATTACGCCATTCGTGCAGGTCGGAACTTACCCGACAAGGAATTTCGCTACCTTAGGACCGTTATAGTTACGGCCGCCGTTTACTTGGGCTTCGATCAAGAGCTTCGACCGAAGTCTAACCCCATCAATTAACCTTCAAGCACCGGGCAGGCGTCACACCGTATACGTCATCTTACGATTTAGCACAGTGCTATGTTTTTAATAAACAGTTGCAGCCACCTGGTATCTGCGACTCCCGGCAGCTTAGAGAGCAAGTCTCATCACCGCTAGGAGCGTACCTTCTCCCGAAGTTACGGTACCATTTTGCCTAGTTCCTTCACCCGAGTTCTCTCAAGCGCCTTAGTATTCTCTACTCGACCACCTGTGTCGGTTTGGGGTACGATTTCTTATAATCTGAAGCTTAGAGGCTTTTCCTGGAAGCATGGCATCAATGGCTTCACATCCGTAGATGCTCGACATCGTGTCTCAGCCTAACAAGAGTCCGGATTTACCTAAACTCTTAGCCTACGCACTTGAACTTGGACGACCGTCGCCAAGCCCACCTAGCCTTCTCCGTCCCCCATCGCAATTATAAGAAGTACGGGAATATTAACCCGTTTCCCATCGACTACGCTTTTCAGCCTCGCCTTAGGGGTCGACTTACCCTGCCCCGATTAACGTTGGACAGGAACCCTTGGTCTTCCGGCGAGGGGGTTTTTCACCCCCTTTATCGTTACTCATGTCAGCATTCGCACTTCTGATACCTCCAGCATGCCTTACAGCACACCTTCGACGGCTTACAGAACGCTCCCCTACCCAACACAATAAATTGCATTGCCGCAGCTTCGGTGTATAGCTTAGCCCCGTTACATCTTCCGCGCAGGCCGACTCGACCAGTGAGCTATTACGCTTTCTTTAAATGATGGCTGCTTCTAAGCCAACATCCTGGCTGTCTGAGCCTTCCCACATCGTTTCCCACTTAGCTATAACTTTGGGACCTTAGCTGGCGGTCTGGGTTGTTTCCCTCTCCACGACGGACGTTAGCACCCGCCGTGTGTCTCCCGGATAGTACTTACTGGTATTCGGAGTTTGCAAAGGGTTGGTAAGTCGGGATGACCCCCTAGCCTTAACAGTGCTCTACCCCCAGTAGTATTCGTCCGAGGCTCTACCTAAATAGATTTCGGGGAGAACCAGCTATCTCCAAGTTTGATTGGCCTTTCACCCCTAGCCACAAGTCATCCGCTAATTTTTCAACATTAGTCGGTTCGGTCCTCCAATTGATGTTACTCAATCTTCAACCTGCCCATGGCTAGATCACTTGGTTTCGGGTCTATATCCAGAGACTGAACGCCCAGTTAAGACTCGGTTTCCCTACGGCTCCCCTAAACGGTTAACCTTGCCACTGAATATAAGTCGCTGACCCATTATACAAAAGGTACGCAGTCACATAACAAGTATGCTCCTACTGCTTGTACGTACACGGTAGGTTCTATTTCACTCCCCTCACAGGGGTTCTTTTCGCCTTTCCCTCACGGTACTGGTTCACTATCGGTCAGTCAGTAGTATTTAGCCTTGGAGGATGGTCCCCCCATATTCAGACAGGATATCACGTGTCCCGCCTTACTCGTTTTCACTGATGATGAGATGTCGGTTACAGGGCTATCACCTTGTATCGCGCCACTTTCCAGAGGCTTCACCTGTCTCATTAAAAGCTTAAGGGCTAACCCAATTTCGCTCGCCGCTACTTTCGGGATCTCGGTTGATTTCTCTTCCTCGGGGTACTTAGATGTTTCAGTTCTCCCGGTTTGCTTCGCTGCGCTATGTATTCACGCAGCGATACTAGCTTATGCTAGTGGGTTTCCCCATTCAGAAATCCCAGACTCAAAAGGTTTTTACTACCTAATCTGGGCTTATCGCAAGTTAATACGTCTTTCATCGCCTCTGACTGCCAAGGCATCCACCGTGTACGCTTAGTCACTTAACCATACAACCCCAAGAGGTTTCGTATGGCATAAACAACCAAGGTTGAACTCGTCATTGCGAGTTCTGGTTTTTCGCCGGATTCAAAATACAAGAACACTTGAATGTGTTTTTAATTTGTTTATCTAAGATAAACAAAAGATATTAAGAACTTTTAAATTTTGATTTGAATAACTCGTAAGTTATTTAAATCAGTCAGCTTTCCAAATTGTTAAAGAGCTTAAAGCAAAAAGCTTTAATCAATAATCGAAATCATTAATTAAAGCTCTGTCACTTCAACTTATTAAAACCTAATCAATCTGTGTGAACACTCATAAATCGTAATCTATCGTTTAAGGAGGTGATCCAGCCCCAGGTTCCCCTAGGGCTACCTTGTTACGACTTCACCCCAGTCATGAACCACAAAGTGGTGAGCGTCCTCCCGAAGGTTAAACTACCCACTTCTTTTGCAGCCCACTCCCATGGTGTGACGGGCGGTGTGTACAAGGCCCGGGAACGTATTCACCGTGACATTCTGATTCACGATTACTAGCGATTCCGACTTCACGGAGTCGAGTTGCAGACTCCGATCCGGACTACGACGCACTTTTTGGGATTCGCTCACTATCGCTAGCTTGCAGCCCTCTGTATGCGCCATTGTAGCACGTGTGTAGCCCTACTCGTAAGGGCCATGATGACTTGACGTCGTCCCCACCTTCCTCCGGTTTATCACCGGCAGTCTCCCTGGAGTTCCCACCATTACGTGCTGGCAAACAAGGATAAGGGTTGCGCTCGTTGCGGGACTTAACCCAACATTTCACAACACGAGCTGACGACAGCCATGCAGCACCTGTCTCAGAGTTCCCGAAGGCACTAAGCTATCTCTAGCGAATTCTCTGGATGTCAAGAGTAGGTAAGGTTCTTCGCGTTGCATCGAATTAAACCACATGCTCCACCGCTTGTGCGGGCCCCCGTCAATTCATTTGAGTTTTAATCTTGCGACCGTACTCCCCAGGCGGTCTACTTAACGCGTTAGCTCCGAAAGCCACGGCTCAAGGCCACAACCTCCAAGTAGACATCGTTTACGGCGTGGACTACCAGGGTATCTAATCCTGTTTGCTCCCCACGCTTTCGCATCTGAGTGTCAGTGTCTGTCCAGGGGGCCGCCTTCGCCACTGGTATTCCTTCAGATCTCTACGCATTTCACCGCTACACCTGAAATTCTACCCCCCTCTACAGCACTCTAGTTTGCCAGTTTCAAATGCGGTTCCGAGGTTGAGCCCCGGGCTTTCACATCTGACTTAACAAACCACCTGCATGCGCTTTACGCCCAGTAATTCCGATTAACGCTCGCACCCTCCGTATTACCGCGGCTGCTGGCACGGAGTTAGCCGGTGCTTCTTCTGTCGCTAACGTCAAGATGTGCAGCTATTAACTACACACCCTTCCTCACGACTGAAAGTACTTTACAACCCGAAGGCCTTCTTCATACACGCGGCATGGCTGCATCAGGCTTTCGCCCATTGTGCAATATTCCCCACTGCTGCCTCCCGTAGGAGTCTGGACCGTGTCTCAGTTCCAGTGTGGCTGATCATCCTCTCAGACCAGCTAGAGATCGTCGCCTTGGTGAGCTCTTACCTCACCAACAAGCTAATCTCACCTGGGCTAATCTTAGCGCGAGAGGTCCGAAGATCCCCCTCTTTGGTCCGAAGACATTATGCGGTATTAGCTATCGTTTCCAATAGTTATCCCCCACACTAAGGCATATTCCCAGGCATTACTCACCCGTCCGCCGCTCGTCAGCAAATTAGCAAGCTAATTTCTGTTACCGCTCGACTTGCATGTGTTAGGCCTGCCGCCAGCGTTCAATCTGAGCCATGATCAAACTCTTCAATTAAAGTTTTTTGGTTTGTTTCAGCAGAAACAAAACCGGCTCAATGATTAATACTGATTTCTTACATAAAAGTAATTTTGTGTAGTCACTCAGTTCATTGATTATTTTTGTTTGAATTCACTTCGAAAAGTAAAAGCAAACTAGTGATTATCAACTCACAAGTGCCCACACAGATTGATTTGGTTAAATTGTTAAAGAGCTTGTCTTTCAACCACTTAGCGTTACCGCTTCGTCGCTTCAGGCTGCGTATAATACGCTTTCTGATTTGAAAGTCAAGATAATATTTTCAACTTTTTCATTTATTTATGAAAGACTTAAAAACGTTATGTTGACTTGGCTCACAGTGACAATCTGGGAGCGAAATAAAAGCCCGTTCTATTGAACGGGCACTTATTCAAATTCAAGCCTGGCGATGTCCTACTCTCACATGGGGAAACCCCACACTACCATCGGCGCTATTACGTTTCACTTCTGAGTTCGGCATGGGATCAGGTGGGTCCATAACGCTATGGTCGCCAAGCAAATTCTTTCTATCTACCTCACTAAGAGATAAATAATAATCTGGAAAGCCGTTTCTCTATATAAAGAGTTGTTCTTAATCACATTCAATCTGTTTCTTGCAACTTTAAATCCGTTCAAAACCCCTTGGGTGTTGTATGGTTAAGCCTCACGGGCAATTAGTACAGGTTAGCTCAATGCCTCGCAGCACTTACACACCCTGCCTATCTACGTCGTAGTCTCCAACAACCCTTTAGGATACGTATAGTATCAGGGATGACTCATCTCAAGGCTCGCTTCACGCTTAGATGCTTTCAGCGTTTATCGATCCCGAACTTAGCTACCGGGCAATGCTACTGGCGTAACAACCCGAACACCAGAGGTTCGTCCACTCCGGTCCTCTCGTACTAGGAGCAGCCCCTTTCAATCATCCAACGCCCACGGCAGATAGGGACCGAACTGTCTCACGACGTTCTAAACCCAGCTCGCGTACCACTTTAAATGGCGAACAGCCATACCCTTGGGACCGACTTCAGCCCCAGGATGTGATGAGCCGACATCGAGGTGCCAAACACCGCCGTCGATATGAACTCTTGGGCGGTATCAGCCTGTTATCCCCGGAGTACCTTTTATCCGTTGAGCGATGGCCCTTCCATTCAGAACCACCGGATCACTATGACCTACTTTCGTACCTGCTCGAATTGTCATTCTCGCAGTCAAGCGGGCTTATGCCATTGCACTAACCACACGATGTCCAACCGTGTTTAGCCCACCTTCGTGCTCCTCCGTTACTCTTTGGGAGGAGACCGCCCCAGTCAAACTACCCACCAGGCACTGTCCGCAACCCCGATAAGGGGCCAACGTTAGAACATCAAGCATACAAGGGTGGTATTTCAAGATTGCCTCCACCAATACTAGCGTACTGGTTTCAAAGGCTCCCACCTATCCTACACATGTAGGGTCAATGTTCAGTGCCAAGCTGTAGTAAAGGTTCACGGGGTCTTTCCGTCTAGCCGCGGGTACACTGCATCTTCACAGCGATTTCAATTTCACTGAGTCTCGGGTGGAGACAGCGTGGCCATCATTACGCCATTCGTGCAGGTCGGAACTTACCCGACAAGGAATTTCGCTACCTTAGGACCGTTATAGTTACGGCCGCCGTTTACTTGGGCTTCGATCAAGAGCTTCGACCGAAGTCTAACCCCATCAATTAACCTTCAAGCACCGGGCAGGCGTCACACCGTATACGTCATCTTACGATTTAGCACAGTGCTATGTTTTTAATAAACAGTTGCAGCCACCTGGTATCTGCGACTCCCGGCAGCTTAGAGAGCAAGTCTCATCACCGCTAGGAGCGTACCTTCTCCCGAAGTTACGGTACCATTTTGCCTAGTTCCTTCACCCGAGTTCTCTCAAGCGCCTTAGTATTCTCTACTCGACCACCTGTGTCGGTTTGGGGTACGATTTCTTATAATCTGAAGCTTAGAGGCTTTTCCTGGAAGCATGGCATCAATGGCTTCACATCCGTAGATGCTCGACATCGTGTCTCAGCCTAACAAGAGTCCGGATTTACCTAAACTCTTAGCCTACGCACTTGAACTTGGACGACCGTCGCCAAGCCCACCTAGCCTTCTCCGTCCCCCCATCGCAATTATAAGAAGTACGGGAATATTAACCCGTTTCCCATCGACTACGCTTTTCAGCCTCGCCTTAGGGGTCGACTTACCCTGCCCCGATTAACGTTGGACAGGAACCCTTGGTCTTCCGGCGAGGGGGTTTTTCACCCCCTTTATCGTTACTCATGTCAGCATTCGCACTTCTGATACCTCCAGCATGCCTTACAGCACACCTTCGACGGCTTACAGAACGCTCCCCTACCCAACACAATAAATTGCATTGCCGCAGCTTCGGTGTATAGCTTAGCCCCGTTACATCTTCCGCGCAGGCCGACTCGACCAGTGAGCTATTACGCTTTCTTTAAATGATGGCTGCTTCTAAGCCAACATCCTGGCTGTCTGAGCCTTCCCACATCGTTTCCCACTTAGCTATAACTTTGGGACCTTAGCTGGCGGTCTGGGTTGTTTCCCTCTCCACGACGGACGTTAGCACCCGCCGTGTGTCTCCCGGATAGTACTTACTGGTATTCGGAGTTTGCAAAGGGTTGGTAAGTCGGGATGACCCCCTAGCCTTAACAGTGCTCTACCCCCAGTAGTATTCGTCCGAGGCTCTACCTAAATAGATTTCGGGGAGAACCAGCTATCTCCAAGTTTGATTGGCCTTTCACCCCTAGCCACAAGTCATCCGCTAATTTTTCAACATTAGTCGGTTCGGTCCTCCAATTGATGTTACTCAATCTTCAACCTGCCCATGGCTAGATCACTTGGTTTCGGGTCTATATCCAGAGACTGAACGCCCAGTTAAGACTCGGTTTCCCTACGGCTCCCCTAAACGGTTAACCTTGCCACTGAATATAAGTCGCTGACCCATTATACAAAAGGTACGCAGTCACATAACAAGTATGCTCCTACTGCTTGTACGTACACGGTTTCAGGTTCTATTTCACTCCCCTCACAGGGGTTCTTTTCGCCTTTCCCTCACGGTACTGGTTCACTATCGGTCAGTCAGTAGTATTTAGCCTTGGAGGATGGTCCCCCCATATTCAGACAGGATATCACGTGTCCCGCCTTACTCGTTTTCACTGATGATGAGATGTCGGTTACAGGGCTATCACCTTGTATCGCGCCACTTTCCATGGCTTCACCTGTCTCATTAAAAGCTTAAGGGCTAACCCAATTTCGCTCGCCGCTACTTTCGGGATCTCGGTTGATTTCTCTTCCTCGGGGTACTTAGATGTTTCAGTTCTCCCGGTTTGCTTCGCTGCGCTATGTATTCACGCAGCGATACTAGCTTATGCTAGTGGGTTTCCCCATTCAGAAATCCCAGACTCAAAAGGTTTTTACTACCTAATCTGGGCTTATCGCAAGTTAATACGTCTTTCATCGCCTCTGACTGCCAAGGCATCCACCGTGTACGCTTAGTCACTTAACCATACAACCCCAAGAGGTTTCGTATGGCATAAACAACCAAGGTTGAACTCGTCATTGCGAGTTCTGGTTTTTCGCCGGATTCAAAATACAAGAACACTTGAATGTGTTTTTAATTTGTTTATCTAAGATAAACAAAAGATATTAAGAACTTTTAAATTTTGATTTGAATAACTCGTAAGTTATTTAAATCAGTCAGCTTTCCAAATTGTTAAAGAGCTTAAAGCAAAAAGCTTTAATCAATAATCGAAATCATTAATTAAAGCTCTGTCACTTCAACTTATTAAAACCTAATCAATCTGTGTGAACACTCATAAATCGTAATCTATCGTTTAAGGAGGTGATCCAGCCCCAGGTTCCCCTAGGGCTACCTTGTTACGACTTCACCCCAGTCATGAACCACAAAGTGGTGAGCGTCCTCCCGAAGGTTAAACTACCCACTTCTTTTGCAGCCCACTCCCATGGTGTGACGGGCGGTGTGTACAAGGCCCGGGAACGTATTCACCGTGACATTCTGATTCACGATTACTAGCGATTCCGACTTCACGGAGTCGAGTTGCAGACTCCGATCCGGACTACGACGCACTTTTTGGGATTCGCTCACTATCGCTAGCTTGCAGCCCTCTGTATGCGCCATTGTAGCACGTGTGTAGCCCTACTCGTAAGGGCCATGATGACTTGACGTCGTCCCCACCTTCCTCCGGTTTATCACCGGCAGTCTCCCTGGAGTTCCCACCATTACGTGCTGGCAAACAAGGATAAGGGTTGCGCTCGTTGCGGGACTTAACCCAACATTTCACAACACGAGCTGACGACAGCCATGCAGCACCTGTCTCAGAGTTCCCGAAGGCACTAAGCTATCTCTAGCGAATTCTCTGGATGTCAAGAGTAGGTAAGGTTCTTCGCGTTGCATCGAATTAAACCACATGCTCCACCGCTTGTGCGGGCCCCCGTCAATTCATTTGAGTTTTAATCTTGCGACCGTACTCCCCAGGCGGTCTACTTAACGCGTTAGCTCCGAAAGCCACGGCTCAAGGCCACAACCTCCAAGTAGACATCGTTTACGGCGTGGACTACCAGGGTATCTAATCCTGTTTGCTCCCCACGCTTTCGCATCTGAGTGTCAGTGTCTGTCCAGGGGGCCGCCTTCGCCACTGGTATTCCTTCAGATCTCTACGCATTTCACCGCTACACCTGAAATTCTACCCCCCTCTACAGCACTCTAGTTTGCCAGTTTCAAATGCGGTTCCGAGGTTGAGCCCCGGGCTTTCACATCTGACTTAACAAACCACCTGCATGCGCTTTACGCCCAGTAATTCCGATTAACGCTCGCACCCTCCGTATTACCGCGGCTGCTGGCACGGAGTTAGCCGGTGCTTCTTCTGTCGCTAACGTCAAGATGTGCAGCTATTAACTACACACCCTTCCTCACGACTGAAAGTACTTTACAACCCGAAGGCCTTCTTCATACACGCGGCATGGCTGCATCAGGCTTTCGCCCATTGTGCAATATTCCCCACTGCTGCCTCCCGTAGGAGTCTGGACCGTGTCTCAGTTCCAGTGTGGCTGATCATCCTCTCAGACCAGCTAGAGATCGTCGCCTTGGTGAGCTCTTACCTCACCAACAAGCTAATCTCACCTGGGCTAATCTTAGCGCGAGAGGTCCGAAGATCCCCCTCTTTGGTCCGAAGACATTATGCGGTATTAGCTATCGTTTCCAATAGTTATCCCCCACACTAAGGCATATTCCCAGGCATTACTCACCCGTCCGCCGCTCGTCAGCAAATTAGCAAGCTAATTTCTGTTACCGCTCGACTTGCATGTGTTAGGCCTGCCGCCAGCGTTCAATCTGAGCCATGATCAAACTCTTCAATTAAAGTTTTTTGGTTTTCAGCAGAAACAAAACCGGCTCAATGATTAATACTGATTTCTTACATAAAAGTAATTTTGTGTAGTCACTCAGTTCATTGATTATTTTTGTTTGAATTCACTTCGAAAAGTAAAAGCAAACTAGTGATTATCAACTCACAAGTGCCCACACAGATTGATTTGGTTAAATTGTTAAAGAGCTTGTCTTTCAACCACTTAGCGTTACCGCTTCGTCGCTTCAGGCTGCGTATAATACGCTTTCTGATTTGAAAGTCAAGATAATATTTTCAACTTTTTCATTTATTTATGAAAGACTTAAAAACGTTATGTTGACTTGGCTCACAGTGACAATCTGGGAGCGAAATAAAAGCCCGTTCTATTGAACGGGCACTTATTCAAATTCAAGCCTGGCGATGTCCTACTCTCACATGGGGAAACCCCACACTACCATCGGCGCTATTACGTTTCACTTCTGAGTTCGGCATGGGATCAGGTGGGTCCATAACGCTATGGTCGCCAAGCAAATTCTTTCTATCTACCTCACTAAGAGATAAATAATAATCTGGAAAGCCGTTTCTCTATATAAAGAGTTGTTCTTAATCACATTCAATCTGTTTCTTGCAACTTTAAATCCGTTCAAAACCCCTTGGGTGTTGTATGGTTAAGCCTCACGGGCAATTAGTACAGGTTAGCTCAATGCCTCGCAGCACTTACACACCCTGCCTATCTACGTCGTAGTCTCCAACAACCCTTTAGGATACGTATAGTATCAGGGATGACTCATCTCAAGGCTCGCTTCACGCTTAGATGCTTTCAGCGTTTATCGATCCCGAACTTAGCTACCGGGCAATGCTACTGGCGTAACAACCCGAACACCAGAGGTTCGTCCACTCCGGTCCTCTCGTACTAGGAGCAGCCCCTTTCAATCATCCAACGCCCACGGCAGATAGGGACCGAACTGTCTCACGACGTTCTAAACCCAGCTCGCGTACCACTTTAAATGGCGAACAGCCATACCCTTGGGACCGACTTCAGCCCCAGGATGTGATGAGCCGACATCGAGGTGCCAAACACCGCCGTCGATATGAACTCTTGGGCGGTATCAGCCTGTTATCCCCGGAGTACCTTTTATCCGTTGAGCGATGGCCCTTCCATTCAGAACCACCGGATCACTATGACCTACTTTCGTACCTGCTCGAATTGTCATTCTCGCAGTCAAGCGGGCTTATGCCATTGCACTAACCACACGATGTCCAACCGTGTTTAGCCCACCTTCGTGCTCCTCCGTTACTCTTTGGGAGGAGACCGCCCCAGTCAAACTACCCACCAGGCACTGTCCGCAACCCCGATAAGGGGCCAACGTTAGAACATCAAGCATACAAGGGTGGTATTTCAAGATTGCCTCCACCAATACTAGCGTACTGGTTTCAAAGGCTCCCACCTATCCTACACATGTAGGGTCAATGTTCAGTGCCAAGCTGTAGTAAAGGTTCACGGGGTCTTTCCGTCTAGCCGCGGGTACACTGCATCTTCACAGCGATTTCAATTTCACTGAGTCTCGGGTGGAGACAGCGTGGCCATCATTACGCCATTCGTGCAGGTCGGAACTTACCCGACAAGGAATTTCGCTACCTTAGGACCGTTATAGTTACGGCCGCCGTTTACTTGGGCTTCGATCAAGAGCTTCGACCGAAGTCTAACCCCATCAATTAACCTTCAAGCACCGGGCAGGCGTCACACCGTATACGTCATCTTACGATTTAGCACAGTGCTATGTTTTTAATAAACAGTTGCAGCCACCTGGTATCTGCGACTCCCGGCAGCTTAGAGAGCAAGTCTCATCACCGCTAGGAGCGTACCTTCTCCCGAAGTTACGGTACCATTTTGCCTAGTTCCTTCACCCGAGTTCTCTCAAGCGCCTTAGTATTCTCTACTCGACCACCTGTGTCGGTTTGGGGTACGATTTCTTATAATCTGAAGCTTAGAGGCTTTTCCTGGAAGCATGGCATCAATGGCTTCACATCCGTAGATGCTCGACATCGTGTCTCAGCCTAACAAGAGTCCGGATTTACCTAAACTCTTAGCCTACGCACTTGAACTTGGACGACCGTCGCCAAGCCCACCTAGCCTTCTCCGTCCCCCCATCGCAATTATAAGAAGTACGGGAATATTAACCCGTTTCCCATCGACTACGCTTTTCAGCCTCGCCTTAGGGGTCGACTTACCCTGCCCCGATTAACGTTGGACAGGAACCCTTGGTCTTCCGGCGAGGGGGGTTTTTCACCCCCTTTATCGTTACTCATGTCAGCATTCGCACTTCTGATACCTCCAGCATGCCTTACAGCACACCTTCGACGGCTTACAGAACGCTCCCCTACCCAACACAATAAATTGCATTGCCGCAGCTTCGGTGTATAGCTTAGCCCCGTTACATCTTCCGCGCAGGCCGACTCGACCAGTGAGCTATTACGCTTTCTTTAAATGATGGCTGCTTCTAAGCCAACATCCTGGCTGTCTGAGCCTTCCCACATCGTTTCCCACTTAGCTATAACTTTGGGACCTTAGCTGGCGGTCTGGGTTGTTTCCCTCTCCACGACGGACGTTAGCACCCGCCGTGTGTCTCCCGGATAGTACTTACTGGTATTCGGAGTTTGCAAAGGGTTGGTAAGTCGGGATGACCCCTAGCCTTAACAGTGCTCTACCCCCAGTAGTATTCGTCCGAGGCTCTACCTAAATAGATTTCGGGGAGAACCAGCTATCTCCAAGTTTGATTGGCCTTTCACCCCTAGCCACAAGTCATCCGCTAATTTTTCAACATTAGTCGGTTCGGTCCTCCAATTGATGTTACTCAATCTTCAACCTGCCCATGGGTAGATCACTTGGTTTCGGGTCTATATCCAGAGACTGAACGCCCAGTTAAGACTCGGTTTCCCTACGGCTCCCCTAAACGGTTAACCTTGCCCTGAATATAAGTCGCTGACCCATTATACAAAAGGTACGCAGTCACATAACAAGTATGCTCCTACTGCTTGTACGTACACGGTTTCAGGTTCTATTTCACTCCCCTCACAGGGGTTCTTTTCGCCTTTCCCTCACGGTACTGGTTCACTATCGGTCAGTCAGTAGTATTTAGCCTTGGAGGATGGTCCCCCATATTCAGACAGGATATCACGTGTCCCGCCTTACTCGTTTTCACTGATGATGAGATGTCGGTTACAGGGCTATCACCTTGTATCGCGCCACTTTCCAGAGGCTTCACCTGTCTCATTAAAAGCTTAAGGGCTAACCCAATTTCGCTCGCCGCTACTTTCGGGATCTCGGTTGATTTCTCTTCCTCGGGTACTTAGATGTTTCAGTTCTCCCGGTTTGCTTCGCTGCGCTATGTATTCACGCAGCCGATACTAGCTTATGCTAGTGGGTTTCCCCATTCAGAAATCCCAGACTCAAAAGTTTTTACTACCTAATCTGGGCTTATCGCAAGTTAATACGTCTTTCATCGCCTCTGACTGCCAAGGCATCCACCGTGTACGCTTAGTCACTTAACCATACAACCCCAAGAGGTTTCGTATGGCATAAACAACCAAGGTTGAACTCGTCATTGCGAGTTCTGGTTTTTCGCCGGATTCAAAATACAAGAACACTTGAATGTGTTTTTAATTTGTTTATCTAAGATAAACAAAAGATATTAAGAACTTTTAAATTTTGATTTGAATAACTCGTAAGTTATTTAAATCAGTCAGCTTTCCAAATTGTTAAAGAGCTTAAAGCAAAAAGCTTTAATCAATAATCGAAATCATTAATTAAAGCTCTGTCACTTCAACTTTATTAAAACCTAATCAATCTGTGTGAACACTCATAAATCGTAATCTATCGTTTAAGGAGGTGATCCAGCCCCAGGTTCCCCTAGGGCTACCTTGTTACGACTTCACCCCAGTCATGAACCACAAAGTGGTGAGCGTCCTCCCGAAGATTAAACTACCCACTTCTTTTGCAGCCCACTCCCATGGTGTGACGGGCGGTGTGTACAAGGCCCGGGAACGTATTCACCGTGACATTCTGATTCACGATTACTAGCGATTCCGACTTCACGGAGTCGAGTTGCAGACTCCGATCCGGACTACGACGCACTTTTTGGGATTCGCTCACTATCGCTAGCTTGCAGCCCTCTGTATGCGCCATTGTAGCACGTGTGTAGCCCTACTCGTAAGGGCCATGATGACTTGACGTCGTCCCCACCTTCCTCCGGTTTATCACCGGCAGTCTCCCTGGAGTTCCCACCATTACGTGCTGGCAAACAAGGATAAGGGTTGCGCTCGTTGCGGACCTTAACCCAACATTTTCACAACACGAAGCTGACGACAGCCATGCAGCACCTGTCTCAGATTCCCGAAGGCACTAAGCTATCTCTAGCGAATTCTCTGGATGTCAAGAGTAGGTAAGGTTCTTCGCGTTGCATCGAATTAAACCACATGCTCCACCGCTTGTGCGGGCCCCCGTCAATTCATTTGAGTTTTAATCTTGCGACCGTACTCCCCAGGCGGTCTACTTAACGCGTTAGCTCCGAAAGCCACGGCTCAAGGCCACAACCTCCAAGTAGACATCGTTTACGGCGTGGACTACCAGGGTATCTAATCCTGTTTGCTCCCCACGCTTTCGCATCTGAGTGTCAGTGTCTGTCCAGGGGGCCGCCTTCGCCACTGGTATTCCTTCAGATCTCTACGCATTTCACCGCTACACCTGAAATTCTACCCCCCTCTACAGCACTCTAGTTTGCCAGTTTCAAATGCGGTTCCGAGGTTGAGCCCCGGGCTTTCACATCTGACTTAACAAACAACCTGCAGGCGCTTACGCCCAGTAATTCCGATTAACGCTCGCACCCTCCGTATTACCGCGGCTGCTGGCACGGAGTTAGCCAGCTTCTTCTGTCGCTAACGTCAAGATGTGCAGCTATTAACTACACACCCTTCCTCACGACTGAAAGTACTTTACAACCCGAAGGCCTTCTTCATACACGCGGCATGGCTGCATCAGGCTTTCGCCCATTGTGCAATATTCCCCACTGCTGCCTCCCGTAGGAGTCTGGACCGTGTCTCAGTTCCAGTGTGGCTGATCATCCTCTCAGACCAGCTAGAGATCGTCGCCTTGGTGAGCTCTTACCTCACCAACAAGCTAATCTCACCTGGGCTAATCTTAGCGCGAGAGGTCCGAAGATCCCCCTCTTTGGTCCGAAGACATTATGCGGTATTAGCTATCGTTTCCAATAGTTATCCCCCACACTAAGGCATATTCCCAGGCATTACTCACCCGTCCGCCGCTCGTCAGCAAATTAGCAAGCTAATTTCTGTTACCGCTCGACTTGCATGTGTTAGGCCTGCCGCCAGCGTTCAATCTGAGCCATGATCAAACTCTTCAATTAAAGTTTTTTGGTTTGTTTCAGCAGAAACAAAACCGGCTCAATGATTAATACTGATTTCTTACATAAAAGTAATTTTGTGTAGTCACTCAGTTCATTGATTATTTTTGTTTGAATTCACTTCGAAAAGTAAAAGCAAACTAGTGATTATCAACTCACAAGTGCCCACACAGATTGATTTGGTTAAATTGTTAAAGAGCTTGTCTTTCAACCACTTAGCGTTACCGCTTCGTCGCTTCAGGCTGCGTATAATACGCTTTCTGATTTGAAAGTCAAGATAATATTTTCAACTTTTTCATTTATTTATGAAAGACTTAAAAACGTTATGTTGACTTGGCTCACAGTGACAATCTGGGAGCGAAATAAAAGCCCGTTCTATTGAACGGGCACTTATTCAAATTCAAGCCTGGCGATGTCCTACTCTCACATGGGGAAACCCCACACTACCATCGGCGCTATTACGTTTCACTTCTGAGTTCGGCATGGGATCAGGTGGGTCCATAACGCTATGGTCGCCA
The DNA here is from genome assembly GCF_052920805.1 of Aliivibrio wodanis. Taxonomy (NCBI): domain Bacteria; kingdom Pseudomonadati; phylum Pseudomonadota; class Gammaproteobacteria; order Vibrionales; family Vibrionaceae; genus Aliivibrio; species Aliivibrio wodanis. Next base: position 2,937 of record NZ_JBREXA010000006.1, on the reverse strand, counting down.
AGCAAATTCTTTCTATCTACCTCACTAAGAGATAAATAATAATCTGGAAAGCCGTTTCTCTATATAAAGAGTTGTTCTTAATCACATTCAATCTGTTTCTTGCAACTTTAAATCCGTTCAAAACCCCTTGGGTGTTGTATGGTTAAGCCTCACGGGCAATTAGTACAGGTTAGCTCAATGCCTCGCAGCACTTACACACCCTGCCTATCTACGTCGTAGTCTCCAACAACCCTTTAGGATACGTATAGTATCAGGATGACTCATCTCAAGGCTCGCTTCACGCTTAGATGCTTTCAGCGTTTATCGATCCCGAACTTAGCTACCGGGCAATGCTACTGGCGTAACAACCCGAACACCAGAGGTTCGTCCACTCCGGTCCTCTCGTACTAGGAGCAGCCCCTTTCAATCATCCAACGCCCACGGCAGATAGGGACCGAACTGTCTCACGACGTTCTAAACCCAGCTCGCGTACCACTTTAAATGGCGAACAGCCATACCCTTGGGACCGACTTCAGCCCCAGGATGTGATGAGCCGACATCGAGGTGCCAAACACCGCCGTCGATATGAACTCTTGGGCGGTATCAGCCTGTTATCCCCGGAGTACCTTTTATCCGTTGAGCGATGGCCCTTCCATTCAGAACCACCGGATCACTATGACCTACTTTCGTACCTGCTCGAATTGTCATTCTCGCAGTCAAGCGGGCTTATGCCATTGCACTAACCACACGATGTCCAACCGTGTTTAGCCCACCTTCGTGCTCCTCCGTTACTCTTTGGGAGGAGACCGCCCCAGTCAAACTACCCACCAGGCACTGTCCGCAACCCCGATAAGGGGCCAACGTTAGAACATCAAGCATACAAGGGTGGTATTTCAAGATTGCCTCCACCAATACTAGCGTACTGGTTTCAAAGGCTCCCACCTATCCTACACATGTCAGGGTCAATGTTCAGTGCCAAGCTGTAGTAAAGGTTCACGGGGTCTTTCCGTCTAGCCGCGGGTACACTGCATCTTCACAGCGATTTCAATTTCACTGAGTCTCGGGTGGAGACAGCGTGGCCATCATTACGCCATTCGTGCAGGTCGGAACTTACCCGACAAGGAATTTCGCTACCTTAGGACCGTTATAGTTACGGCCGCCGTTTACTTGGGCTTCGATCAAGAGCTTCGACCGAAGTCTAACCCCATCAATTAACCTTCAAGCACCGGGCAGGCGTCACACCGTATACGTCATCTTACGATTTAGCACAGTGCTATGTTTTTAATAAACAGTTGCAGCCACCTGGTATCTGCGACTCCCGGCAGCTTAGAGAGCAAGTCTCATCACCGCTAGGAGCGTACCTTCTCCCGAAGTTACGGTACCATTTTGCCTAGTTCCTTCACCCGAGTTCTCTCAAGCGCCTTAGTATTCTCTACTCGACACCTGTGTCGGTTTGGGGTACGATTTCTTATAATCTGAAGCTTAGAGGCTTTTCCTGGAAGCATGGCATCAATGGCTTCACATCCGTAGATGCTCGACATCGTGTCTCAGCCTAACAAGAGTCCGGATTTACCTAAACTCTTAGCCTACGCACTTGAACTTGGACGACCGTCGCCAAGCCCACCTAGCCTTCTCCGTCCCCCCATCGCAATTATAAGAAGTACGGGAATATTAACCCGTTTCCCATCGACTACGCTTTTCAGCCTCGCCTTAGGGGTCGACTTACCCTGCCCCGATTAACGTTGGACAGGAACCCTTGGTCTTCCGGCGAGGGGGTTTTTCACCCCCTTTATCGTTACTCATGTCAGCATTCGCACTTCTGATACCTCCAGCATGCCTTACAGCACACCTTCGACGGCTTACAGAACGCTCCCCTACCCAACACAATAAATTGCATTGCCGCAGCTTCGGTGTATAGCTTAGCCCCGTTACATCTTCCGCGCAGGCCGACTCGACCAGTGAGCTATTACGCTTTCTTTAAATGATGGCTGCTTCTAAGCCAACATCCTGGCTGTCTGAGCCTTCCCACATCGTTTCCCACTTAGCTATAACTTTGGGACCTTAGCTGGCGGTCTGGGTTGTTTCCCTCTCCACGACGGACGTTAGCACCCGCCGTGTGTCTCCCGGATAGTACTTACTGGTATTCGGAGTTTGCAAAGGGTTGGTAAGTCGGGATGACCCCCTAGCCTTAACAGTGCTCTACCCCCAGTAGTATTCGTCCGAGGCTCTACCTAAATAGATTTCGGGGAGAACCAGCTATCTCCAAGTTTGATTGGCCTTTCACCCCTAGCCACAAGTCATCCGCTAATTTTTCAACATTAGTCGGTTCGGTCCTCCAATTGATGTTACTCAATCTTCAACCTGCCCATGGCTAGATCACTTGTTTTCGGGTCTATATCCAGAGACTGAACGCCCAGTTAAGACTCGGTTTCCCTACGGCTCCCCTAAACGGTTAACCTTGCCACTGAATATAAGTCGCTGACCCATTATACAAAAGGTACGCAGTCACATAACAAGTATGCTCCTACTGCTTGTACGTACACGGTTTCAGGTTCTATTTCACTCCCCTCACAGGGGTTCTTTTCGCCTTTCCCTCACGGTACTGGTTCACTATCGGTCAGTCAGTAGTATTTAGCCTTGGAGGATGGTCCCCCCATATTCAGACAGGATATCACGTGTCCCGCCTTACTCGTTTTCACTGATGATGAGATGTCGGTTACAGGGCTATCACCTTGTATCGCGCCACTTTCCAGAGGCTTCACCTGTCTCATTAAAAGCTTAAGGGCTAACCCAATTTCGCTCGCCGCTACTTTCGGGATCTCGGTTGATTTCTCTTCCTCGGGGTACTTAGATGTTTCAGTTCTCCCGGTTTGCTTCGCTGCGCTATGTATTCACGCAGCGATACTAGCTTATGCTAGTGGGTTTCCCCATTCAGAAATCCCAGACTCAAAAGGTTTA
>NZ_JBREXA010000005.1:0-36257 GCF_052920805.1 Aliivibrio wodanis | reverse complement strand
CTACCCGGTTATATATACAGTAGTCTTCAGTCTAACACGTTCATGGTTATTTCTGATAGCCCTAAAGCTAGAATCGATTCATGAGTAATTTAAAATAATACATAAGAATATTTATTTAAACTTACAATAGAACTCCATTTCACTTAAAGGGTGATTTCGACCGAATAAATTCTGATAATAAATAATAACTACCAAATTATCAGTAAAACATTTAACTCTAATTACCTGCGAAAGCATGAGCTATTGATGTAGATAACCCATGCTATATTAATGATAATGATTAAATAAATCGCATTAATAAGATGCCTAACACCTCTTTAAAACGAAACAACTTCATTTCACTATATTTAATCGTTACACTTTATCTTATAACGATGACGCTCATGTAAGAGCATTTTTATTAATTTTAAAGTTATTGTCTATTTAGGACTCAGTTATGATCAAAAAATGTCTTTTTCCTGCCGCAGGCTACGGCACTCGCTTTTTACCAGCAACTAAATCAATGCCAAAAGAGATGATGCCAGTAGTAAACAAACCTCTGATTGAATATGGCGTAGAAGAAGCTATCAATGCGGGTATGGACGGGATCTGTGTTGTAACAGGCCGTGGCAAGCATTCATTAATGGACCACTTTGATAAAAACTACGAACTAGAACATCAAATCAGTGGTACCAATAAAGAAGAACTGCTTGATGATGTTCGTGAACTCATTGATGCAGCTCACTTTACTTATATCCGCCAGCGCGAAATGAAAGGTTTAGGTCATGCTATTCTTACTGGTCGTGAACTAGTGGGCGATGAACCTTTTGCTGTCGTACTTGCTGATGATTTATGCGTGAACGAAGAGCAAGGAGTTCTTTCTCAAATGGTTGCATTGTATAAGCAATTCCGTTGCTCTATCGTTGCAGTAGAAGAAGTACCAGATAACGAAACTCACAAATACGGCGTTATTGCGGGTGAGATGATCAAAGACGATCTTTACCGTGTAGATAGCATGGTAGAAAAACCAGAACCAGGTACAGCACCAAGTAACCTTGCCATTATTGGTCGCTACATCTTAACTCCTGATATTTTTGAGATCCTAGAAACAACAGAACCGGGTAAAGGCGGTGAAATCCAAATTACGGATGCACTATTAAAACAAGCTCAATCTGGTTGTGTTCTTGCGTATAAGTTTAAAGGTAAGCGTTTTGACTGCGGTAGCGTTGAAGGTTACATCGAAGCAACTAACTACTGCTACGAAAATGTTTATTTAAAAGATAAAAAATCTGCTGAACTTGCAAAGCAAAAAACAGGTAAAAAATAACCCCTTGATTTGCTAATCATACTAATGTCTTGTGATTTATTACAAGGCATTTTCATATCTCTTATAGAATCTCTCTTCTAATAACATTACTGTTTTTTTATCCAGTACCTCTTTGCTGTTTTAATACTCTGTGCAATACTTATTCTCTAGTTATTGTTTAAGCAGAGAGACGTTCCATGGATAAAATTGAAGTTCGAGGGGCAAGAACCCATAACCTAAAAGATATTAGCTTAACTATCCCACGAGATAAGCTAACGGTTATTACGGGATTATCAGGCTCAGGTAAATCCTCTTTGGCCTTTGATACCTTGTATGCAGAAGGTCAACGACGCTATGTTGAATCTTTGTCTGCATACGCTCGTCAATTTTTATCATTAATGGAAAAACCAGATGTTGACCACATTGAAGGGCTTTCTCCTGCGATTTCTATCGAACAAAAATCCACATCTCATAACCCAAGATCGACAGTCGGTACAATTACTGAAATCTACGATTACTTACGTCTTCTATACGCACGTATTGGCGAACCTCGTTGTCCTGAACATCATGTCGAATTAACAGCACAAACTATCAGCCAAATGGTAGATAAAGCGCTAGAGTTGCCTGAAGGCACAAAGCTGATGTTGTTAGCACCTATTGTGAAAGAGCGTAAAGGTGAGCATGTTAAGACGTTAGAAAATTTAGCCGCACAAGGATTTATTCGTGCTCGTATTGATGGTGAAGTGTGTGATCTCTCCGATCCTCCGACATTAGAACTTCATAAAAAACACACCATTGAAGTGGTTGTTGATCGTTTTAAAGTTCGAGACGATTTAAAACAACGCCTTGCTGAATCTTTTGAAACCGCGCTAGAGCTCACTGGTGGTATTGCTGTTGTTGATTACATGGATGATACCAAGCATGAGCCTCTGATCTTTTCTGCCAACTTTGCCTGTCCACATTGTGGCTACAGTATGTCTGAACTTGAGCCTCGTCTGTTTTCATTCAATAACCCTGCTGGCGCTTGTGGTACTTGTGATGGCTTAGGGGTTCAACAGTATTTTGATGCTGATCGTATTGTTTTAGATAATAAGCTCAGTATTGCTGAAGGGGCGATTAAAGGTTGGGATCAAAAAAACTATTATTACTTTCAAATGTTAGGCTCATTAGCCAAACACTATGGGTTTGATCTTTTTGCGCCATTTAAATCACTATCAAAGAAATTTCAAAATATCATTCTTAATGGTTCAGGAACAGAAGAAATTGAGTTCCAATACAGCAATGATCGCGGCGATCTACGCGTTAAGCGCCATCCTTTTGAAGGAATATTAAACACGCTTGATCGACGCTACAAAGAAACAGAATCAAGTTCAGTTCGTGATGACCTATCAAAGTATATTTCAACTCAGTCATGTTCAAGCTGTCACGGAACTCGCTTACGTTTAGAAGCTCGTAGTGTATTTGTTGGTGACACAACATTACCTGAAATCTGTGAAATGAGCATTCAAGATTCAATGGCCTTTTTTAGTTCACTGGAGCTGAAAGGACAGAAAGCTCAAATTGCAGATAAGGTCATGAAAGAGATTAATGAGCGCCTGAATTTCCTTATCAATGTTGGTCTAAATTACCTTAATCTATCACGTAGTGCTGATACTCTTTCTGGTGGTGAAGCTCAACGTATTCGTCTTGCAAGTCAAATAGGTGCAGGATTAGTCGGTGTTATGTACGTTCTTGACGAGCCTTCTATCGGCCTTCACCAACGAGATAATGAACGCCTATTGAAAACCCTTAACCATCTTCGAGATCTGGGCAATACAGTTATTGTTGTGGAGCACGATGAAGACGCAATAAGAAGTGCGGATCATATTATTGATATCGGTCCTGGGGCCGGAATTCATGGTGGTCATATTGTCGCAGAAGGCAGTTACCAAGATATTATTTCAAATCCAGAATCGCTAACAGGTCAATACCTAAGTGGCGCTAAAGAAATTTCCATTCCACATGAGCGAATTAAAGCAGACCCTAAAAAACAAGTTGAACTGATTGGCGCAACTGGCAATAACTTAAAAAATGTCACACTCAAATTACCGGTTGGTCTGTTTACGTGCGTTACTGGCGTTTCAGGCTCTGGCAAATCAACACTAATCAACGATACTTTCTTTAAGATTGCTCATACTCAGTTAAATGGAGCCACAACATCAGAACCAGCACCCTATAAAAAGATCAAAGGTATTGAACACTTTGATAAGGTTATCGATATTGATCAAAGTCCAATTGGGCGAACTCCTCGATCAAACCCTGCGACTTATACTGGGATCTTTACCCCTATTCGTGAGTTATTTTCTGGTACGCCAGAATCTCGTTCTCGTGGGTATAAGCCGGGCCGCTTCAGTTTTAATGTCCGCGGTGGCCGCTGTGAAGCTTGTCAGGGAGATGGAGTAATTAAAGTTGAGATGCATTTCTTGCCTGATGTTTATGTTCCTTGTGATGTGTGTACCGGTAAGCGCTATAACCGTGAAACTCTAGAAGTAAAATACAAAGGTAAGAGCATTGATGAAGTCCTTCAAATGACCATTGAAGATGCCAATTCTTTCTTCCAACCAGTCCCTGTTATTGCTAGAAAGCTGCAAACACTAATGGATGTAGGGCTATCTTATATTCGTTTAGGTCAAGCAGCGACCACCTTATCTGGTGGTGAAGCTCAACGAGTTAAATTAGCTCGCGAACTATCAAAACGAGATACAGGGAAAACACTATATATCCTAGATGAACCCACCACAGGTCTGCATTTTCACGATATTCAGCAATTATTGAATGTACTGCATCGCTTACGTGAGCGAGGTAATACCATTGTCGTGATCGAACATAACCTTGATGTTGTAAAAACAGCGGATTGGATTATTGATCTTGGTCCAGAAGGTGGACAAGGTGGAGGAGAGATTGTAGCTGAAGGAACACCTGAGAACGTGGCTCTTGTTGAAGGCTCTCATACTGCACGCTTCTTAAAACCAATGTTGAATAAGCAATAAATTCCGCACTTTATAAGGTGAATACGATAGAATAAAGCCAGCATTTTGTTGGCTTTACTTTTTATATTCATGCTCGCAATAGGAATTGATTAATACATGGCAACGCTACTTACCCAAGGAACGCAACTAGAAGCAAGAAAGGTTAGAAAACCATTAACTAAATCTTTTTTATTTAGCCTTAGTACTCTTTTCTTTGTCTGTGCTCACTTCTTTCAACCAAACCCTGGCGGTTCAGGCTTACACCTTGCATTTAATGCCATCTCTTGGATCCCTGCTAGTATTGCTATTGCTATTGGTGTATTTCATATAGCCAAACAAGGACTCCTTAAATATTCAACTTTAACACTTGTTTTATCATTGTCTGTAATACTACTCTCTATCCCCTTATTTTATCATGATGCCTCACCAGAATTAGCACTCGGTAAGTTCTTAGGCTTATGGGCTGGGCTAATTTTTTTCATTACATTGCAACAATTCGCTTTTTCAAATAAACAAAAGCAATGGCTTTTATGGTGTATTATTGGCTCTGTTTTAATTGAGACTAGTATAGGTTACATCCAATATATCTTTCTAAAAGAAGGTAATGGCTTTGGCTATAACGTTATCGTTAATCGACCTTATGGTATTTTTCAACAACCTAATGTTATGGCAAGTTTCTTAGCTACAGGGCTTGCTATTGCCTCTTATTTCCTAGCTAGACAACCGACTAAATACCGTGAAAACATCATTGCACTAACCCTGCTTTATGCAACTATCATATTTACAGTACCGCTGATTATCGTCTTGGCATCTCGTACAGGATGGCTTGCTACCATTTTTAGTATTACTTTATTAACACCCTATATGTGGAAATACTGTACTAAACAACGATTTTTTTCTTGGATATTAGCAATAGTTATAGGTTTTAGTGGTCATTATGCTCTCCTCGAAATATCAAAAGAAAAAGAGACGAATAACGCATCAACTATCATTCAAAAAACCAGTTTAGCGAATGCGAGACAATACATTTTCCCTCAAGCTCTCGATATGTTCTTAGAGAAACCAATCACAGGGTATGGTTACGGGAATTTTGAAGCAGAATACACCTTGTATACAGCTAAACAACATCAACTCTCAACGACCTATAGACCTGGGCTTCCTTCGATGGAACACCCTCACAACGAAGTTCTATATTGGGGAGTAGAAGGAGGTGTTGTCGCTATTTTAGGTTTGCTTATTGCTGCTGGTGGCGTACTGCTAAAGATAAGAAAAAGTAAACTAGATACACAGTTTGCTTTACTTGCCTTAATTGCTCCTATTTTTATTCATAGCCAATTAGAGTACCCGTTCTATCACTCAATGGTTCATTGGTTCACTTTTATTATTCTTCTCTTTTGGATAGATCAACTTAGCTGTAAGTACAAAAAGCGCCATATCGGCGATATCATAAAAGTAGCTTTACGTATAAGTTCGTTAGTTCTCCCAATTGTTACTGCTTTCTATATGCTTTCAACGCTGCATACCAATTGGGTATTAACGAAATTTGAAACCACCCGCCCAATGAACCCTGATATTTTAAATCAAGTGACTAACCCTGTTGCTTGGGAAGATAGATTTAATTGGGATGTGCTTTCAGCTCAGCTAACTATAGGGATTATGAATAAAAAATCAGAATTAATTACACCCTATATAACATGGTCAAAAGAGCTTATAAAAACAAAGCCTAGACCTGCATTTTATCAAAACCTAATCATTGCTTATCAAGCTCTTGGGCAAGTTCAAAATGCAGAAGATATAAGAAGAGAGGCGATTTTCTTATTTCCAAATAATAAATTTGAATCGGTAGAATTAGATGAAAAACTTCGCCAGAACTCCTCTGTATTAAAAGAGAAAAATAAATAAACGATTCATAAAAACCGCTGATTATTCAGCGGTTTTTTGGTTAATTCTTAAAGAACATCAGATAAAGCCTTAAGACAAAGAGCCACATTTTCTTTCTTAGCCGCATACCCCATTAAACCAATACGCCATGCTTTCCCTGCTAAATCTCCCAGTCCAGCACCAATTTCTAAATTATATTCATTCAGTAGGCGTGACCTAATCGCAGCATCATCAACACCTTCCGGAATATAAACTGCATTCAATTGTGGCAACCGATAAGCTTCATCAACAATAAATTGAATACCTAGAGCTTCTAAACCTTGTTTTAGCTCTTGATGATAATATGCATGTCTACTCCACGCTTCTTCTATTCCTTCATTTTTTAGCATTAATAATGCTTCATGTAAGGCGTATAAACTATTGACTGGGGCCGTATGGTGATAGCTTCTTTTTCCCTCACCACTCCAATAACCTAACACCAAACTTTGATCTAAAAACCAACTCTGTACGGGCGTCTTTCTCGATGTCATCTTCTCAACGGCTTTATTCGAGAACGTCACAGGAGACAAACCTGGTGTACAAGATAAACATTTTTGGGAACCAGAATACACCGCATCCAATTGCCATTCATCCACCAATAATGGAACGCCACCTAATGACGTCACCGCATCCACAATGGTTAGGCATCCATGCTTACGTGCAAGTTCAGAAATAGCTCTAGCGTCACTCAATACTCCTGTAGACGTTTCTGCATGCACAAAAGCGACAATAGTAATATCAGGATGTTGTTCTAACGCTTGTTTCACTTTATCTAACGAAACTGGTTCTCCCCACTTATCATCAATAACAATTGCAGTACCGCCGCAACGCTCAACATTTTGTCGCATTCGTTCGCCAAAAACACCATTACGACAAACTAAAACCTTCTCGCCAGCTTCAACTAAGTTAACAAAACAAGTTTCCATTCCTGCACTTCCAGGGGCTGATACTGCAATCGTGAACTCGTTTTCTGTTTGAAATGCGTATTTAAGTAACTCTTTAACCTCATCCATCATTTTTATGAATAATGGGTCAAGATGGCCAATTGTAGGTCGGCTTAAGGCTTGTAATACTTGTGGTGAAATATCTGATGGACCAGGTCCCATAAGGGTTCTTCTTGGTGGGATAAAACTTTGCATTATTCACTCCTTGAAATATAGGGTGTACAAAGAATAGACACAAAAATAATTAAACTCAATTAGACTAAGTCATTAGAGTGACTAAACTAGAAAAAACACCATCAAAACACCTACTTTTACTTTAAAGAGAAGAAATACAAATAAAGTTGTTACCACTTGTTGACATTTAAGCCATAAAAAAGCACATTATTAATACGTATTTTGTTCCTTTGAAATACATAAAGAAGAGGAGCATTACCTAGGTAACTTAATTTGTGGAGTCCAAACTCCTAGTCAACTAAGTGAGGGAGAGTAATGCCGAGACGAACTTTATTGGGAAAACTTCGTCGGTCGTTTAGGCTGAATCCTAACGATTGTCACTTATTTTTTAAGTGAAGGGCTTCTAGCAACTATTTATTTCTTGCTATCACCCCTTCACCTTTATTTTACACATTGGATGTAGTCGGGAGACAGGAAAGTGAACCCTATTAATGTTGCTAAATTTGGTGGCACTAGCGTTGCCAATTTCGAAGCAATGAGCTGCAGCGCTCATGTTGTCGAGCAGAATCAAAAAACTCACCTTGTGGTTATTAGTGCTTGCTCTGGCGTTACTAATTTATTGGTAGAGCTCGCTAACGGTGTACAAGATAACCAAAGAAAAAAAGATATTTTTGAAGAGTTAAAGTCCATTCACTTTTCTGTATTAGATCAACTCTCTGATCCTATTTATCCAGAGAAAGCTATTCTTGAAATCCTTGAAGACATAAAAAAAGCGGCCGATGCAGCTTCATTTCAATCAAGTGATAAACTCACTGATCATCTTGTTTCTTGCGGTGAGCTCATGTCAACTCACCTATTTACTCAACTATTAATTGAACGCGGTAACTCTGCCGTTCGCTTTGATATCAGAACAGTTCTTCGCACCGATGCACAATTTGGTAAAGGTGAGCCACAACTTGAAGAAATATCTCAGCTAGCTCAAGCTAAACTCGCACCTCTTTGCCAGAAACATATTGTCGTAACACAAGGTTTCATTGGGTCTGATAATGAAGGAAATACAACGACATTAGGTCGAGGTGGCAGTGATTATAGTGCGGCATTAATAGCTGAATCTGTAAATGCTTGTGGATTAGAAATTTGGACTGATGTTCCTGGTATTTATACTACCGACCCTCGCATTGCACCTGCTGCATCTCCAATCCCAGAAATTAGCTTTAGTGAAGCTTCAGAGATGGCAAACTATGGTGCTAAAATTTTACACCCATCAACACTATTACCCGCTCTACGTCATCAAATCCCTGTGTTTGTTGGTTCATCAAAAGAACCAGAAAAAGGCGGTACGTGGATAAAGCAAAAAGTAGACAGCTCTCCATTATTTAGAGCGCTAACCTTACGTTGCAATCAAACCATGGTGACATTACATAGTCCAAACATGTTCCATGCTTATGGTTTTCTAGCTGAAGTATTTAAAATATTAGCTAAATATCAGATTTCAGTCGATTTAATTACCACCTCTGAAGTAAGTGTCGCTCTTACTCTTGACCAAACTAATACCAACGGTAAAGCGCCAGAATTACCTTTTGAAGCCCAACAAGAATTAGAAAAATTATGCACGGTTGAAATAGAAAACGATCTATGTCTAATTGCACTTATTGGTAATCAAATGAGTGACTCTAAAGGATATGCTAAGCAAGTGTTTGGAGCTTTAGAAGATTTCAATCTACGCATGATTTGTTATGGAGCAAGTCAGCATAATTTATGTTTCTTGTTACATGAATCAGAATCTAAACGTGCGGTTCAAGTTCTACATAAAGAACTATTTGAAAAGTAGAAAATCATGTTCTAAACCTATTAAACTAAAAAATCCCATTAATTGATTATTAATGGGATTTTTAATGTTTATTATGAAAAAGATCTTAGTTTAGATTTGGCCCTAGCCACTTTTCAGTTTCTAACATATCCCAACCTTTTCTCTCTGCATAACTTTCAGCTTGATCTTGCTGTATTTGAGCAATAGCAAAATAACGAGAGTCTGGGTGTGAGAAATACATACCCGACACTGATGCGCCTGGCCACATCGCATAACTTGAGGTTAATGACATACCAATCGATTCTTCAACATTCATCAACTCCCATAAGCTTCCTTTTTCCGTATGCTCAGGGCAGGCAGGATAACCAGGAGCAGGGCGAATACCTTGGTATTTTTCACGGATAAGATCATCATTAGAAAGATCTTCATCTGGTGAATATCCCCAGATATCTTTACGAACTTCTTTGTGTAAATACTCAGCAAATGCTTCGGCTAAGCGATCTGCTACGGCTTGGATCATAATGGCGTTATAGTCATCACCTTTGGCTTTATACTCATCCGCTAGATCTCGCTCACCAATACCTCCAGTCACAGCAAAGCCACCTATCCAATCGGCTTTTCCGCTCTTTTTCGGCGCGATATAATCAGATAGACAATAGTTAAACCCTTTTGGCTTTTCTGTTTGTTGGCGTAAATTATGTAGAACTTTCAATACCACAGTACGTGATTCATCGGTATACACTTCAATATCATCATCAACACTGTTAGCAGGAAAAATAGCACACATTCCTCGCGCTTTTAGTAAGCCTTCTTTTTCTACACGATCCAACAGATCGTTCGCATCTTTATATAAACGCTTCGCCTCTTCACCCACTTCTTCATGATCTAAAATTGCAGGATATTTTCCCATTAAAGACCATGTCATAAAGAAAGGGGTCCAATCAATATATTGGCGTAACGTAGCAACATCCATATCATCAATAATATGCACACCCGGCTTTACAGGTACAGGAGGCGTGTAGTTTACCCAATCAATATCGACTTGGTTTTCTCGTGCTCTTGCTAGTGAAACGGGTTTTGTTCGTGGTGTTTTACGGCTATGTTGATCACGCACACGCTCGTAATCTAAATCCAACTTCTCAATAAATGCTGGTTTCAATTCATTAGAAAGCAATGACGTACAAACACCAACAGCACGAGAAGCATTATTAACATAAACCACAGGTTGGGAGTAGTTTTGTTCTATCTTAACAGCAGTATGTGCTTTAGAGGTTGTTGCTCCACCAATTAAAAGTGGCAAATCAAACCCTTGACGCTCCATCTCTTTAGCGACATGAACCATCTCATCAAGTGATGGAGTAATAAGACCTGAAAGTCCGATAATATCGACATTCTCTTCTTTTGCTACTTTTAGTATTTTCTCACAAGAAACCATTACACCTAGATCAATAATCTCGTAGTTATTACATTGTAGTACTACGCCTACGATGTTCTTTCCGATATCATGAACATCACCTTTTACTGTAGCTAAAAGAATTTTTCCGTTAGTAGATCCCACATCTTTAGTTGCATTAATGAATGGCTCTAAATGCGCTACCGCTTGCTTCATTACACGAGCAGATTTAACTACTTGAGGAAGAAACATCTTACCTTCACCAAATAAGTCACCAACCACATTCATACCATCCATTAATGGACCTTCTATAACATGAATTGGACGTTCAGAATTTACACGAGCTTCTTCGGTATCTTCAACAATGAAATCAGTAATCCCTTTTACTAATGAATGCTCAAGACGTTTTTCAACCGACCATGAGCGCCACTCAAGTGCTGATTTATCTTCGACTTTTCCGACAGCACGCTCTAGATACTCTGTCGCGATATCTAGTAGTCGTTCTGTTGAATCATTGCGACGGTTAAGAACGACATCTTCTACCGCTTCGCGTAAATCTTCTGGTAAGTTATCGTAAATCTCTAATTGACCAGCGTTCACTATCCCCATATCCATACCATTCTTAAAGCAGTGATATAAGAACACAGCATGAATCGCTTCACGTACGTAATTATTACCTCGGAATGAGAATGATACGTTAGATACGCCACCTGAAATCATGGCATGAGGAAGCGTTCTTTTTATATCGGCAACTGCTTCAATAAAATCAACAGCGTAGTTGTTATGTTCATCGATTCCCGTAGCAACAGCAAAGATATTTGGGTCAAAAATAATGTCTTCTGGCGGGAAACCAATTTCATCTACTAAGATATTATAAGCGTTAGTACATATTTCAATTTTTCGCTCACGAGTATCGGCCTGACCCACTTCATCAAAAGCCATCACAATCACAGCTGCACCATAACGACGGATCAACTTAGCTTGCTGTAAGAATTTTTCTTTACCTTCTTTAAGCGATATCGAGTTAACAATACCCTTACCTTGGATACATTTAAGGCCAGCTTCGATAACTTCCCACTTAGAAGAATCGACCATCACAGGAACTTTAGATATCTCTGGTTCTGAAGCACATAGATTTAAGAATTTAACCATACACGCTTCAGCATCAAGCATGCCTTCATCCATGTTGATATCAATAATTTGAGCGCCATTTTCTACTTGCTCACGAGCGACACTCAAGGCTTCATCGTATAACTCTTCTTTGATTAAACGCTTAAAACGAGCAGAACCGGTAACATTGGTTCTTTCACCTACGTTCACAAAAAGAGAGTCTTTCTCAATAGTTAATGGTTCTAAACCAGATAAACGACAAGCAACAGGAAGTCTCGGTAATTGACGTGGCTTAACCCCTTCTACCACTTGTGCCATTTGACGAATATGCTCTGGAGTCGTACCACAACAACCTCCAATCAAGTTTAGAAAACCACTCTCGGCCCACTCTTTTACGTGTTCTGCCATTTCTTCTGGAGAGAGATCATATTCACCAAAGGCATTAGGCAAGCCTGCATTCGGGTGTGCTGAAACACTGCACTCAGAAATACGAGACAGCTCACTTACATATTCACGTAATTCATCAGGTCCTAATGCACAATTCAAACCAAATGAGATTGGTTTAACATGACGCAAAGCATTGTAGAACGCTTCTGTAGTTTGTCCTGAAAGCGTACGACCTGAAGCATCTGTAATCGTACCTGAAATCATCACCGGTAATGTAATACCCATTTCTTCAAAAACAGATTCAACGGCAAAAGAACACGCTTTTGCATTTAAAGTATCAAAGATGGTTTCAATAAGAATTAAATCAGAACCACCATTGATTAATGCACGAGTTGATTCAGAGTAAGCTTCGACTAATTCATCGAAAGAGACATTTCGGTAACCAGGGTCATTTACGTCAGGAGAAATAGAACACGTTCGATTCGTTGGGCCTAAAACACCTGCAACATAACGCGGTTTATGAGGCGTTTTTAATGTCCATTCATCTGCGACTTCTCT
Organism: Aliivibrio wodanis; assembly: GCF_052920805.1. Taxonomy (NCBI): domain Bacteria; kingdom Pseudomonadati; phylum Pseudomonadota; class Gammaproteobacteria; order Vibrionales; family Vibrionaceae; genus Aliivibrio; species Aliivibrio wodanis. The sequence goes on along the minus strand of NZ_JBREXA010000005.1, from coordinate 23,668 downwards.
TGCTAATTTTGCAGCTTCGAAGTTCATTTCTTCGCTCAGACTTTCCATATCATAGTCAGCCATTGCGATCGTTGTTGAGTTAAAGGTGTTAGTCTCTAAGATATCTGCACCCGCTTCTAAATAAGCAGAATGAATATCTCTAATAATTTGAGGACGAGAAAGCACTAGAAGATCATTGTTACCTTTTAAGTCACAATGCCAATCACTAAAGCGCTCTCCACGATAATCTTGTTCTTCAAACTTATACTCTTGGATCATGGTTCCCATGCCACCATCGATCAAAAGTATACGTTCCAGAAGGTGCTTTTCTATTTCAGTTTTCTTATTGCTTCCTGCCACGGTACTGCCTCATCCATAATACGTTTCTGTTACAATCCTATCACACATCGAATAGGAATCTAGACGTCCAAAATAGATTTATTTATCCAAATTAGAAATAAAGTTTGATATTTATCAATTTGAGTGGAAAATGACCTGAATCACATTTTGTTACATAAATAAGATATATAGAGGTTAACAATGTCCGTATATAACACACTCTGCTTTCTTGCAGCTGCTGCTATGTTAATCGCATTTTTTAATAGCAAAATAGGAAAAATGCAGACAACGATAGCAATCACTGCAGGCTCAATGATGCTATCACTAGGGATAATTTTTGCTGGTCACAATGATTGGTTTCATCTTAGAGAAGTTGCGACTGAAACTCTGACAGATATAAATTTCGAAGATTTTTTATTAAAAGGAATATTAGGTTTCTTATTATTTGCTGGCGGGCTAGGGATAAAACTTCAAAACCTTAAAGATCAAAAGTGGGAAATAACCGTACTTGCTTTAGGAGCTACCTTATTCTCAACTTTCTTTATTGGTTTTACTCTATGGGGAATATGTAATCTAATAGGTATTAATCTTGATTTAATCTACTGCTTATTATTTGGCTCATTGATCTCACCAACCGATCCTATTGCCGTACTTGCGATAGTAAAAAAGCTGAATGCTCCACAACGTATTTCGACTCAAATCGAAGGTGAATCATTATTCAATGATGGTTTTGGTTTAGTAATTTTCGTTACGCTATTTACCATTGCTTTTGGTTCAGAAACACCAACAATTGGTAGTGTAACAGCACTATTTTTACAGGAAGCTATTGGCGGTATTATTTACGGTTTCCTTTTAGGTTTAATTTTCCATTATCTAATAAGTTCAACTAATGACCATTCAATGGAATTATTATTAACCATAGGTATCCCAACATCAGGTTATGCATTTGCTGAAGTCATTCATGTTTCAGGTCCTTTAGCTATGGTCGTATCTGGTATAATGATCGGCAACTGGACCCGTTATATTGGTTTTTCAAAAGAAAGTGAAGAGCATTTAGACCATTTCTGGGAGCTTGTTGATGAATTCTTAAATGGCGTGTTATTTCTTCTTATTGGTATGTCTATGTTGTTATTCCAATTCCATCAAGAAGACTGGATCTTAATGGCAATATCTATCCCACTGGTGCTAGCAAGTCGCTATTTAAGCGTTTACTTACCATATATTGGCTTTAAACGATTCAGAACTTATAACCCATTATCCGTAAATATCTTAACTTGGGGCGGCCTTCGAGGCGGACTGGCTTTAGCGATGGCTTTGGCTATCCCATCAGGCATTATCATCATCCCAGATAAGAATATAGATGTCAGAGAAATTATTCTTGTTATGACTTATTCTGTTGTTGTTTTCTCTATTTTGGTTCAAGGCTCAACCATTACAACCATGATTGAAAAAGCAAAGAAATTAGAAAAAGATTCTTAATCCATAGCACTATCAATTATTAATGGAGATGCATATTGTGTATCTCCATTTTTTATATCTATAATACCAATTCCGTTAATTAACTTATCAATTTTAACCAATATCTAAAGCAGAGTAAGATGACTCTGTCTTTATCTTCACAAAACCGATTCCACGCTCTACATAATGTCTCTACGATATCGTCATAGTTTTCGAAGCACCTGTTTGCTACTTCATTTTGGCGGAGCCAACTCCATACCTGTTCTATAGGGTTAAGTTCGGGCGAATAAGGTGGGATATGAATTATGGTGAGGTTCTCAAATTCATCGGCAAGATAGCTCTGGTGCCAACTCGCTTGATCCATGATAACAACAGCATGCTTGCCAGCTAGTGTGGCTTGAGAAATTAATCTGAGTTGCTCTTTCATTGCTTCCATATTGCTCAGGGGAACCACTATCGCTTCAGTTTCTCCTGTCGTGACACATACAGCTCCGAAAAGGTATGCATACTCAAATTGCTGTTGTTGTACTACTCTAGGGCGGGTCCCTTTCTCTGCCAATATGCGCGTTGTTGTATTGCGTTGACCAAATCTAGCCTCGTCTTGAAACCATATTTGAACATCTTTTAAGGGGACATGACCAGGGATCTTAAGGAGCGTTTCGATTGGGAATTTTTTTAAAAGCTTCTTGAGCTTCAACTGACTGCTTAGGATGTTTGGAACGAGTTGTAATCCAACTCAAACCTATGTCATGTAATAACTGATAGAGCGCCGACTTTTTATATGATGTATTGAAGTTGCTTTCTATATAGAGCCCAATGTCTCTTGCTTGAAGACGACCGCCACTCTCATTTACGGCATGTTCGATAACACATTCTTTGAGTTGTGATTTTTGCTCGTCTGTTAGGCGATAAGGCCTACCAGAATGTGGTTTCTCTTGAAGTCCTTGAAGACCATTGTTGAGATATGCTTTGACCCATTTATTGACGCTTACTCTGCTAACTTTAAGATACTTAGCTATTTGAGTGCGACTTTTACCGTCAACAAAATGAGAAACGGATAAATAACGCACTCTAAGTCGAGCATTGGATGTGGAATTAATCAAACTCGGGAAATCATGCTTCATAAGGACTCCTTTTAAGAGTCCATATTAGATCATAAAATTAACGAAATTGGTATTATAACCTGAACGATTCGTTTTATTCAGATGTAAAAAAGCCCTAATCTTTCGATTAGGGCTTTCTTGGTGTAGTGGCGGAGTGGACGGGACTCGAACCCGCGACCCCCGGCGTGACAGGCCGGTATTCTAACCAACTGAACTACCACTCCGCAGTGTCTATTCAGGTGTATCTTAATTTAAAAGCCTGGCGATGTCCTACTCTCACATGGGGAAACCCCACACTACCATCGGCGCTATTACGTTTCACTTCTGAGTTCGGCATGGGATCAGGTGGGTCCATAACGCTATGGTCGCCAAGCAAATTCTTTCTATCTACCTCACTAAGAGATAAATAATAATCTGGAAAGCCGTTTCTCTATATAAAGAGTTGTTCTTAATCACATTCAATCTGTTTCTTGCAACTTTAAATCCGTTCAAAACCCCTTGGGTGTTGTATGGTTAAGCCTCACGGGCAATTAGTACAGGTTAGCTCAATGCCTCGCAGCACTTACACACCCTGCCTATCTACGTCGTAGTCTCCAACAACCCTTTAGGATACGTATAGTATCAGGGATGACTCATCTCAAGGCTCGCTTCACGCTTAGATGCTTTCAGCGTTTATCGATCCCGAACTTAGCTACCGGGCAATGCTACTGGCGTAACAACCCGAACACCAGAGGTTCGTCCACTCCGGTCCTCTCGTACTAGGAGCAGCCCCTTTCAATCATCCAACGCCCACGGCAGATAGGGACCGAACTGTCTCACGACGTTCTAAACCCAGCTCGCGTACCACTTTAAATGGCGAACAGCCATACCCTTGGGACCGACTTCAGCCCCAGGATGTGATGAGCCGACATCGAGGTGCCAAACACCGCCGTCGATATGAACTCTTGGGCGGTATCAGCCTGTTATCCCCGGAGTACCTTTTATCCGTTGAGCGATGGCCCTTCCATTCAGAACCACCGGATCACTATGACCTACTTTCGTACCTGCTCGAATTGTCATTCTCGCAGTCAAGCGGGCTTATGCCATTGCACTAACCACACGATGTCCAACCGTGTTTAGCCCACCTTCGTGCTCCTCCGTTACTCTTTGGGAGGAGACCGCCCCAGTCAAACTACCCACCAGGCACTGTCCGCAACCCCGATAAGGGGCCAACGTTAGAACATCAAGCATACAAGGGTGGTATTTCAAGATTGCCTCCACCAATACTAGCGTACTGGTTTCAAAGGCTCCCACCTATCCTACACATGTAGGGTCAATGTTCAGTGCCAAGCTGTAGTAAAGGTTCACGGGGTCTTTCCGTCTAGCCGCGGGTACACTGCATCTTCACAGCGATTTCAATTTCACTGAGTCTCGGGTGGAGACAGCGTGGCCATCATTACGCCATTCGTGCAGGTCGGAACTTACCCGACAAGGAATTTCGCTACCTTAGGACCGTTATAGTTACGGCCGCCGTTTACTTGGGCTTCGATCAAGAGCTTCGACCGAAGTCTAACCCCATCAATTAACCTTCAAGCACCGGGCAGGCGTCACACCGTATACGTCATCTTACGATTTAGCACAGTGCTATGTTTTTAATAAACAGTTGCAGCCACCTGGTATCTGCGACTCCCGGCAGCTTAGAGAGCAAGTCTCATCACCGCTAGGAGCGTACCTTCTCCCGAAGTTACGGTACCATTTTGCCTAGTTCCTTCACCCGAGTTCTCTCAAGCGCCTTAGTATTCTCTACTCGACCACCTGTGTCGGTTTGGGGTACGATTTCTTATAATCTGAAGCTTAGAGGCTTTTCCTGGAAGCATGGCATCAATGGCTTCACATCCGTAGATGCTCGACATCGTGTCTCAGCCTAACAAGAGTCCGGATTTACCTAAACTCTTAGCCTACGCACTTGAACTTGGACGACCGTCGCCAAGCCCACCTAGCCTTCTCCGTCCCCCCATCGCAATTATAAGAAGTACGGGAATATTAACCCGTTTCCCATCGACTACGCTTTTCAGCCTCGCCTTAGGGGTCGACTTACCCTGCCCCGATTAACGTTGGACAGGAACCCTTGGTCTTCCGGCGAGGGGGTTTTTCACCCCCTTTATCGTTACTCATGTCAGCATTCGCACTTCTGATACCTCCAGCATGCCTTACAGCACACCTTCGACGGCTTACAGAACGCTCCCCTACCCAACACAATAAATTGCATTGCCGCAGCTTCGGTGTATAGCTTAGCCCCGTTACATCTTCCGCGCAGGCCGACTCGACCAGTGAGCTATTACGCTTTCTTTAAATGATGGCTGCTTCTAAGCCAACATCCTGGCTGTCTGAGCCTTCCCACATCGTTTCCCACTTAGCTATAACTTTGGGACCTTAGCTGGCGGTCTGGGTTGTTTCCCTCTCCACGACGGACGTTAGCACCCGCCGTGTGTCTCCCGGATAGTACTTACTGGTATTCGGAGTTTGCAAAGGGTTGGTAAGTCGGGATGACCCCCTAGCCTTAACAGTGCTCTACCCCCAGTAGTATTCGTCCGAGGCTCTACCTAAATAGATTTCGGGGAGAACCAGCTATCTCCAAGTTTGATTGGCCTTTCACCCCTAGCCACAAGTCATCCGCTAATTTTTCAACATTAGTCGGTTCGGTCCTCCAATTGATGTTACTCAATCTTCAACCTGCCCATGGCTAGATCACTTGGTTTCGGGTCTATATCCAGAGACTGAACGCCCAGTTAAGACTCGGTTTCCCTACGGCTCCCCTAAACGGTTAACCTTGCCACTGAATATAAGTCGCTGACCCATTATACAAAAGGTACGCAGTCACATAACAAGTATGCTCCTACTGCTTGTACGTACACGGTTTCAGGTTCTATTTCACTCCCCTCACAGGGGTTCTTTTCGCCTTTCCCTCACGGTACTGGTTCACTATCGGTCAGTCAGTAGTATTTAGCCTTGGAGGATGGTCCCCCCATATTCAGACAGGATATCACGTGTCCCGCCTTACTCGTTTTCACTGATGATGAGATGTCGGTTACAGGGCTATCACCTTGTATCGCGCCACTTTCCAGAGGCTTCACCTGTCTCATTAAAAGCTTAAGGGCTAACCCAATTTCGCTCGCCGCTACTTTCGGGATCTCGGTTGATTTCTCTTCCTCGGGGTACTTAGATGTTTCAGTTCTCCCGGTTTGCTTCGCTGCGCTATGTATTCACGCAGCGATACTAGCTTATGCTAGTGGGTTTCCCCATTCAGAAATCCCAGACTCAAAAGGTTTTTACTACCTAATCTGGGCTTATCGCAAGTTAATACGTCTTTCATCGCCTCTGACTGCCAAGGCATCCACCGTGTACGCTTAGTCACTTAACCATACAACCCCAAGAGGTTTCGTATGGCATAAACAACCAAGGTTGAACTCGTCATTGCGAGTTCTGGTTTTTCGCCGGATTCAAAATACAAGAACACTTGAATGTGTTTTTAATTTGTTTATCTAAGATAAACAAAAGATATTAAGAACTTTTAAATTTTGATTTGAATAACTCGTAAGTTATTTAAATCAGTCAGCTTTCCAAATTGTTAAAGAGCTTAAAGCAAAAAGCTTTAATCAATAATCGAAATCATTAATTAAAGCTCTGTCACTTCAACTTATTAAAACCTAATCAATCTGTGTGAACACTCATAAATCGTAATCTATCGTTTAAGGAGGTGATCCAGCCCCAGGTTCCCCTAGGGCTACCTTGTTACGACTTCACCCCAGTCATGAACCACAAAGTGGTGAGCGTCCTCCCGAAGGTTAAACTACCCACTTCTTTTGCAGCCCACTCCCATGGTGTGACGGGCGGTGTGTACAAGGCCCGGGAACGTATTCACCGTGACATTCTGATTCACGATTACTAGCGATTCCGACTTCACGGAGTCGAGTTGCAGACTCCGATCCGGACTACGACGCACTTTTTGGGATTCGCTCACTATCGCTAGCTTGCAGCCCTCTGTATGCGCCATTGTAGCACGTGTGTAGCCCTACTCGTAAGGGCCATGATGACTTGACGTCGTCCCCACCTTCCTCCGGTTTATCACCGGCAGTCTCCCTGGAGTTCCCACCATTACGTGCTGGCAAACAAGGATAAGGGTTGCGCTCGTTGCGGGACTTAACCCAACATTTCACAACACGAGCTGACGACAGCCATGCAGCACCTGTCTCAGAGTTCCCGAAGGCACTAAGCTATCTCTAGCGAATTCTCTGGATGTCAAGAGTAGGTAAGGTTCTTCGCGTTGCATCGAATTAAACCACATGCTCCACCGCTTGTGCGGGCCCCCGTCAATTCATTTGAGTTTTAATCTTGCGACCGTACTCCCCAGGCGGTCTACTTAACGCGTTAGCTCCGAAAGCCACGGCTCAAGGCCACAACCTCCAAGTAGACATCGTTTACGGCGTGGACTACCAGGGTATCTAATCCTGTTTGCTCCCCACGCTTTCGCATCTGAGTGTCAGTGTCTGTCCAGGGGGCCGCCTTCGCCACTGGTATTCCTTCAGATCTCTACGCATTTCACCGCTACACCTGAAATTCTACCCCCCTCTACAGCACTCTAGTTTGCCAGTTTCAAATGCGGTTCCGAGGTTGAGCCCCGGGCTTTCACATCTGACTTAACAAACCACCTGCATGCGCTTTACGCCCAGTAATTCCGATTAACGCTCGCACCCTCCGTATTACCGCGGCTGCTGGCACGGAGTTAGCCGGTGCTTCTTCTGTCGCTAACGTCAAGATGTGCAGCTATTAACTACACACCCTTCCTCACGACTGAAAGTACTTTACAACCCGAAGGCCTTCTTCATACACGCGGCATGGCTGCATCAGGCTTTCGCCCATTGTGCAATATTCCCCACTGCTGCCTCCCGTAGGAGTCTGGACCGTGTCTCAGTTCCAGTGTGGCTGATCATCCTCTCAGACCAGCTAGAGATCGTCGCCTTGGTGAGCTCTTACCTCACCAACAAGCTAATCTCACCTGGGCTAATCTTAGCGCGAGAGGTCCGAAGATCCCCCTCTTTGGTCCGAAGACATTATGCGGTATTAGCTATCGTTTCCAATAGTTATCCCCCACACTAAGGCATATTCCCAGGCATTACTCACCCGTCCGCCGCTCGTCAGCAAATTAGCAAGCTAATTTCTGTTACCGCTCGACTTGCATGTGTTAGGCCTGCCGCCAGCGTTCAATCTGAGCCATGATCAAACTCTTCAATTAAAGTTTTTTGGTTTGTTTCAGCAGAAACAAAACCGGCTCAATGATTAATACTGATTTCTTACATAAAAGTAATTTTGTGTAGTCACTCAGTTCATTGATTATTTTTGTTTGAATTCACTTCGAAAAGTAAAAGCAAACTAGTGATTATCAACTCACAAGTGCCCACACAGATTGATTTGGTTAAATTGTTAAAGAGCTTGTCTTTCAACCACTTAGCGTTACCGCTTCGTCGCTTCAGGCTGCGTATAATACGCTTTCTGATTTGAAAGTCAAGATAATATTTTCAACTTTTTCATTTATTTATGAAAGACTTAAAAACGTTATGTTGACTTGGCTCACAGTGACAATCTGGGAGCGAAATAAAAGCCCGTTCTATTGAACGGGCACTTATTCAAATTCAAGCCTGGCGATGTCCTACTCTCACATGGGGAAACCCCACACTACCATCGGCGCTATTACGTTTCACTTCTGAGTTCGGCATGGGATCAGGTGGGTCCATAACGCTATGGTCGCCAAGCAAATTCTTTCTATCTACCTCACTAAGAGATAAATAATAATCTGGAAAGCCGTTTCTCTATATAAAGAGTTGTTCTTAATCACATTCAATCTGTTTCTTGCAACTTTAAATCCGTTCAAAACCCCTTGGGTGTTGTATGGTTAAGCCTCACGGGCAATTAGTACAGGTTAGCTCAATGCCTCGCAGCACTTACACACCCTGCCTATCTACGTCGTAGTCTCCAACAACCCTTTAGGATACGTATAGTATCAGGGATGACTCATCTCAAGGCTCGCTTCACGCTTAGATGCTTTCAGCGTTTATCGATCCCGAACTTAGCTACCGGGCAATGCTACTGGCGTAACAACCCGAACACCAGAGGTTCGTCCACTCCGGTCCTCTCGTACTAGGAGCAGCCCCTTTCAATCATCCAACGCCCACGGCAGATAGGGACCGAACTGTCTCACGACGTTCTAAACCCAGCTCGCGTACCACTTTAAATGGCGAACAGCCATACCCGTTGGGACCGACTTCAGCCCCAGGATGTGATGAGCCGACATCGAGGTGCCAAACACCGCCGTCGATATGAACTCTTGGGCGGTATCAGCCTGTTATCCCCGGAGTACCTTTTATCCGTTGAGCGATGGCCCTTCCATTCAGAACCACCGGATCACTATGACCTACTTTCGTACCTGCTCGAATTGTCATTCTCGCAGTCAAGCGGGCTTATGCCATTGCACTAACCACACGATGTCCAACCGTGTTTAGCCCACCTTCGTGCTCCTCCGTTACTCTTTGGGAGGAGACCGCCCCAGTCAAACTACCCACCAGGCACTGTCCGCAACCCCGATAAGGGGCCAACGTTAGAACATCAAGCATACAAGGGTGGTATTTCAAGATTGCCTCCACCAATACTAGCGTACTGGTTTCAAAGGCTCCCACCTATCCTACACATGTAGGGTCAATGTTCAGTGCCAAGCTGTAGTAAAGGTTCACGGGGTCTTTCCGTCTAGCCGCGGGGTACACTGCATCTTCACAGCGATTTCAATTTCACTGAGTCTCGGGTGGAGACAGCGTGGCCATCATTACGCCATTCGTGCAGGTCGGAACTTACCCGACAAGGAATTTCGCTACCTTAGGACCGTTATAGTTACGGCCGCCGTTTACTTGGGCTTCGATCAAGAGCTTCGACCGAAGTCTAACCCCATCAATTAACCTTCAAGCACCGGGCAGGCGTCACACCGTATACGTCATCTTACGATTTAGCACAGTGCTATGTTTTTAATAAACAGTTGCAGCCACCTGGTATCTGCGACTCCCGGCAGCTTAGAGAGCAAGTCTCATCACCGCTAGGAGCGTACCTTCTCCCGAAGTTACGGTACCATTTTGCCTAGTTCCTTCACCCGAGTTCTCTCAAGCGCCTTAGTATTCTCTACTCGACCACCTGTGTCGGTTTGGGGTACGATTTCTTATAATCTGAAGCTTAGAGGCTTTTCCTGGAAGCATGGCATCAATGGCTTCACATCCGTAGATGCTCGACATCGTGTCTCAGCCTAACAAGAGTCCGGATTTACCTAAACTCTTAGCCTACGCACTTGAACTTGGACGACCGTCGCCAAGCCCACCTAGCCTTCTCCGTCCCCCCATCGCAATTATAAGAAGTACGGGAATATTAACCCGTTTCCCATCGACTACGCTTTTCAGCCTCGCCTTAGGGGTCGACTTACCCTGCCCCGATTAACGTTGGACAGGAACCCTTGGTCTTCCGGCGAGGGGGTTTTTCACCCCCTTTATCGTTACTCATGTCAGCATTCGCACTTCTGATACCTCCAGCATGCCTTACAGCACACCTTCGACGGCTTACAGAACGCTCCCCTACCCAACACAATAAATTGCATTGCCGCAGCTTCGGTGTATAGCTTAGCCCCGTTACATCTTCCGCGCAGGCCGACTCGACCAGTGAGCTATTACGCTTTCTTTAAATGATGGCTGCTTCTAAGCCAACATCCTGGCTGTCTGAGCCTTCCCACATCGTTTCCCACTTAGCTATAACTTTGGGACCTTAGCTGGCGGTCTGGGTTGTTTCCCTCTCCACGACGGACGTTAGCACCCGCCGTGTGTCTCCCGGATAGTACTTACTGGTATTCGGAGTTTGCAAAGGGTTGGTAAGTCGGGATGACCCCCTAGCCTTAACAGTGCTCTACCCCCAGTAGTATTCGTCCGAGGCTCTACCTAAATAGATTTCGGGGAGAACCAGCTATCTCCAAGTTTGATTGGCCTTTCACCCCTAGCCACAAGTCATCCGCTAATTTTTCAACATTAGTCGGTTCGGTCCTCCAATTGATGTTACTCAATCTTCAACCTGCCCATGGCTAGATCACTTGGTTTCGGGTCTATATCCAGAGACTGAACGCCCAGTTAAGACTCGGTTTCCCTACGGCTCCCCTAAACGGTTAACCTTGCCACTGAATATAAGTCGCTGACCCATTATACAAAAGGTACGCAGTCACATAACAAGTATGCTCCTACTGCTTGTACGTACACGGTTTCAGGTTCTATTTCACTCCCCTCACAGGGGTTCTTTTCGCCTTTCCCTCACGGTACTGGTTCACTATCGGTCAGTCAGTAGTATTTAGCCTTGGAGGATGGTCCCCCCATATTCAGACAGGATATCACGTGTCCCGCCTTACTCGTTTTCACTGATGATGAGATGTCGGTTACAGGGCTATCACCTTGTATCGCGCCACTTTCCAGAGGCTTCACCTGTCTCATTAAAAGCTTAAGGGCTAACCCAATTTCGCTCGCCGCTACTTTCGGGATCTCGGTTGATTTCTCTTCCTCGGGGTACTTAGATGTTTCAGTTCTCCCGGTTTGCTTCGCTGCGCTATGTATTCACGCAGCGATACTAGCTTATGCTAGTGGGTTTCCCCATTCAGAAATCCCAGACTCAAAAGGTTTTTACTACCTAATCTGGGCTTATCGCAAGTTAATACGTCTTTCATCGCCTCTGACTGCCAAGGCATCCACCGTGTACGCTTAGTCACTTAACCATACAACCCCAAGAGGTTTCGTATGGCATAAACAACCAAGGTTGAACTCGTCATTGCGAGTTCTGGTTTTTCGCCGGATTCAAAATACAAGAACACTTGAATGTGTTTTTAATTTGTTTATCTAAGATAAACAAAAGATATTAAGAACTTTTAAATTTTGATTTGAATAACTCGTAAGTTATTTAAATCAGTCAGCTTTCCAAATTGTTAAAGAGCTTAAAGCAAAAAGCTTTAATCAATAATCGAAATCATTAATTAAAGCTCTGTCACTTCAACTTATTAAAACCTAATCAATCTGTGTGAACACTCATAAATCGTAATCTATCGTTTAAGGAGGTGATCCAGCCCCAGGTTCCCCTAGGGCTACCTTGTTACGACTTCACCCCAGTCATGAACCACAAAGTGGTGAGCGTCCTCCCGAAGGTTAAACTACCCACTTCTTTTGCAGCCCACTCCCATGGTGTGACGGGGCGGTGTGTACAAGGCCCGGGAACGTATTCACCGTGACATTCTGATTCACGATTACTAGCGATTCCGACTTCACGGAGTCGAGTTGCAGACTCCGATCCGGACTACGACGCACTTTTTGGGATTCGCTCACTATCGCTAGCTTGCAGCCCTCTGTATGCGCCATTGTAGCACGTGTGTAGCCCTACTCGTAAGGGCCATGATGACTTGACGTCGTCCCCACCTTCCTCCGGTTTATCACCGGCAGTCTCCCTGGAGTTCCCACCATTACGTGCTGGCAAACAAGGATAAGGGTTGCGCTCGTTGCGGGACTTAACCCAACATTTCACAACACGAGCTGACGACAGCCATGCAGCACCTGTCTCAGAGTTCCCGAAGGCACTAAGCTATCTCTAGCGAATTCTCTGGATGTCAAGAGTAGGTAAGGTTCTTCGCGTTGCATCGAATTAAACCACATGCTCCACCGCTTGTGCGGGCCCCCGTCAATTCATTTGAGTTTTAATCTTGCGACCGTACTCCCCAGGCGGTCTACTTAACGCGTTAGCTCCGAAAGCCACGGCTCAAGGCCACAACCTCCAAGTAGACATCGTTTACGGCGTGGACTACCAGGGTATCTAATCCTGTTTGCTCCCCACGCTTTCGCATCTGAGTGTCAGTGTCTGTCCAGGGGGCCGCCTTCGCCACTGGTATTCCTTCAGATCTCTACGCATTTCACCGCTACACCTGAAATTCTACCCCCCTCTACAGCACTCTAGTTTGCCAGTTTCAAATGCGGTTCCGAGGTTGAGCCCCGGGCTTTCACATCTGACTTAACAAACCACCTGCATGCGCTTTACGCCCAGTAATTCCGATTAACGCTCGCACCCTCCGTATTACCGCGGCTGCTGGCACGGAGTTAGCCGGTGCTTCTTCTGTCGCTAACGTCAAGATGTGCAGCTATTAACTACACACCCTTCCTCACGACTGAAAGTACTTTACAACCCGAAGGCCTTCTTCATACACGCGGCATGGCTGCATCAGGCTTTCGCCCATTGTGCAATATTCCCCACTGCTGCCTCCCGTAGGAGTCTGGACCGTGTCTCAGTTCCAGTGTGGCTGATCATCCTCTCAGACCAGCTAGAGATCGTCGCCTTGGTGAGCTCTTACCTCACCAACAAGCTAATCTCACCTGGGCTAATCTTAGCGCGAGAGGTCCGAAGATCCCCCTCTTTGGTCCGAAGACATTATGCGGTATTAGCTATCGTTTCCAATAGTTATCCCCCACACTAAGGCATATTCCCAGGCATTACTCACCCGTCCGCCGCTCGTCAGCAAATTAGCAAGCTAATTTCTGTTACCGCTCGACTTGCATGTGTTAGGCCTGCCGCCAGCGTTCAATCTGAGCCATGATCAAACTCTTCAATTAAAGTTTTTTGGTTTGTTTCAGCAGAAACAAAACCGGCTCAATGATTAATACTGATTTCTTACATAAAAGTAATTTTGTGTAGTCACTCAGTTCATTGATTATTTTTGTTTGAATTCACTTCGAAAAGTAAAAGCAAACTAGTGATTATCAACTCACAAGTGCCCACACAGATTGATTTGGTTAAATTGTTAAAGAGCTTGTCTTTCAACCACTTAGCGTTACCGCTTCGTCGCTTCAGGCTGCGTATAATACGCTTTCTGATTTGAAAGTCAAGATAATATTTTCAACTTTTTCATTTATTTATGAAAGACTTAAAAACGTTATGTTGACTTGGCTCACAGTGACAATCTGGGAGCGAAATAAAAGCCCGTTCTATTGAACGGGCACTTATTCAAATTCAAGCCTGGCGATGTCCTACTCTCACATGGGGAAACCCCACACTACCATCGGCGCTATTACGTTTCACTTCTGAGTTCGGCATGGGATCAGGTGGGTCCATAACGCTATGGTCGCCAAGCAAATTCTTTCTATCTACCTCACTAAGAGATAAATAATAATCTGGAAAGCCGTTTCTCTATATAAAGAGTTGTTCTTAATCACATTCAATCTGTTTCTTGCAACTTTAAATCCGTTCAAAACCCCTTGGGTGTTGTATGGTTAAGCCTCACGGGCAATTAGTACAGGTTAGCTCAATGCCTCGCAGCACTTACACACCCTGCCTATCTACGTCGTAGTCTCCAACAACCCTTTAGGATACGTATAGTATCAGGGATGACTCATCTCAAGGCTCGCTTCACGCTTAGATGCTTTCAGCGTTTATCGATCCCGAACTTAGCTACCGGGCAATGCTACTGGCGTAACAACCCGAACACCAGAGGTTCGTCCACTCCGGTCCTCTCGTACTAGGAGCAGCCCCTTTCAATCATCCAACGCCCACGGCAGATAGGGACCGAACTGTCTCACGACGTTCTAAACCCAGCTCGCGTACCACTTTAAATGGCGAACAGCCATACCCTTGGGACCGACTTCAGCCCCAGGATGTGATGAGCCGACATCGAGGTGCCAAACACCGCCGTCGATATGAACTCTTGGGCGGTATCAGCCTGTTATCCCCGGAGTACCTTTTATCCGTTGAGCGATGGCCCTTCCATTCAGAACCACCGGATCACTATGACCTACTTTCGTACCTGCTCGAATTGTCATTCTCGCAGTCAAGCGGGCTTATGCCATTGCACTAACCACACGATGTCCAACCGTGTTTAGCCCACCTTCGTGCTCCTCCGTTACTCTTTGGGAGGAGACCGCCCCAGTCAAACTACCCACCAGGCACTGTCCGCAACCCCGATAAGGGGCCAACGTTAGAACATCAAGCATACAAGGGTGGTATTTCAAGATTGCCTCCACCAATACTAGCGTACTGGTTTCAAAGGCTCCCACCTATCCTACACATGTAGGGTCAATGTTCAGTGCCAAGCTGTAGTAAAGGTTCACGGGGTCTTTCCGTCTAGCCGCGGGTACACTGCATCTTCACAGCGATTTCAATTTCACTGAGTCTCGGGTGGAGACAGCGTGGCCATCATTACGCCATTCGTGCAGGTCGGAACTTACCCGACAAGGAATTTCGCTACCTTAGGACCGTTATAGTTACGGCCGCCGTTTACTTGGGCTTCGATCAAGAGCTTCGACCGAAGTCTAACCCCATCAATTAACCTTCAAGCACCGGGCAGGCGTCACACCGTATACGTCATCTTACGATTTAGCACAGTGCTATGTTTTTAATAAACAGTTGCAGCCACCTGGTATCTGCGACTCCCGGCAGCTTAGAGAGCAAGTCTCATCACCGCTAGGAGCGTACCTTCTCCCGAAGTTACGGTACCATTTTGCCTAGTTCCTTCACCCGAGTTCTCTCAAGCGCCTTAGTATTCTCTACTCGACCACCTGTGTCGGTTTGGGGTACGATTTCTTATAATCTGAAGCTTAGAGGCTTTTCCTGGAAGCATGGCATCAATGGCTTCACATCCGTAGATGCTCGACATCGTGTCTCAGCCTAACAAGAGTCCGGATTTACCTAAACTCTTAGCCTACGCACTTGAACTTTGGACGACCGTCGCCAAGCCCACCTAGCCTTCTCCGTCCCCCCATCGCAATTATAAGAAGTACGGGAATATTAACCCGTTTCCCATCGACTACGCTTTTCAGCCTCGCCTTAGGGGTCGACTTACCCTGCCCCGATTAACGTTGGACAGGAACCCTTGGTCTTCCGGCGAGGGGGTTTTTCACCCCCTTTATCGTTACTCATGTCAGCATTCGCACTTCTGATACCTCCAGCATGCCTTACAGCACACCTTCGACGGCTTACAGAACGCTCCCCTACCCAACACAATAAATTGCATTGCCGCAGCTTCGGTGTATAGCTTAGCCCCGTTACATCTTCCGCGCAGGCCGACTCGACCAGTGAGCTATTACGCTTTCTTTAAATGATGGCTGCTTCTAAGCCAACATCCTGGCTGTCTGAGCCTTCCCACATCGTTTCCCACTTAGCTATAACTTTGGGACCTTAGCTGGCGGTCTGGGTTGTTTCCCTCTCCACGACGGACGTTAGCACCCGCCGTGTGTCTCCCGGATAGTACTTACTGGTATTCGGAGTTTGCAAAGGGTTGGTAAGTCGGGATGACCCCCTAGCCTTAACAGTGCTCTACCCCCAGTAGTATTCGTCCGAGGCTCTACCTAAATAGATTTCGGGGAGAACCAGCTATCTCCAAGTTTGATTGGCCTTTCACCCCTAGCCACAAGTCATCCGCTAATTTTTCAACATTAGTCGGTTCGGTCCTCCAATTGATGTTACTCAATCTTCAACCTGCCCATGGCTAGATCACTTGGTTTCGGGTCTATATCCAGAGACTGAACGCCCAGTTAAGACTCGGTTTCCCTACGGCTCCCCTAAACGGTTAACCTTGCCACTGAATATAAGTCGCTGACCCATTATACAAAAGGTACGCAGTCACATAACAAGTATGCTCCTACTGCTTGTACGTACACGGTTTCAGGTTCTATTTCACTCCCCTCACAGGGGTTCTTTTCGCCTTTCCCTCACGGTACTGGTTCACTATCGGTCAGTCAGTAGTATTTAGCCTTGGAGGATGGTCCCCCCATATTCAGACAGGATATCACGTGTCCCGCCTTACTCGTTTTCACTGATGATGAGATGTCGGTTACAGGGCTATCACCTTGTATCGCGCCACTTTCCAGAGGCTTCACCTGTCTCATTAAAAGCTTAAGGGCTAACCCAATTTCGCTCGCCGCTACTTTCGGGATCTCGGTTGATTTCTCTTCCTCGGGGTACTTAGATGTTTCAGTTCTCCCGGTTTGCTTCGCTGCGCTATGTATTCACGCAGCGATACTAGCTTATGCTAGTGGGTTTCCCCATTCAGAAATCCCAGACTCAAAAGGTTTTTACTACCTAATCTGGGCTTAT
This sequence comes from Aliivibrio wodanis, assembly GCF_052920805.1. Lineage (NCBI taxonomy): Bacteria > Pseudomonadati > Pseudomonadota > Gammaproteobacteria > Vibrionales > Vibrionaceae > Aliivibrio > Aliivibrio wodanis. The sequence continues at coordinate 6,623 of NZ_JBREXA010000005.1, read as the reverse complement.
CGCAAGTTAATACGTCTTTCATCGCCTCTGACTGCCAAGGCATCCACCGTGTACGCTTAGTCACTTAACCATACAACCCCAAGAGGTTTCGTATGGCATAAACAACCAAGGTTGAACTCGTCATTGCGAGTTCTGGTTTTTCGCCGGATTCAAAATACAAGAACACTTGAATGTGTTTTTAATTTGTTTATCTAAGATAAACAAAAGATATTAAGAACTTTTAAATTTTGATTTGAATAACTCGTAAGTTATTTAAATCAGTCAGCTTTCCAAATTGTTAAAGAGCTTAAAGCAAAAAGCTTTAATCAATAATCGAAATCATTAATTAAAGCTCTGTCACTTCAACTTATTAAAACCTAATCAATCTGTGTGAACACTCATAAATCGTAATCTATCGTTTAAGGAGGTGATCCAGCCCCAGGTTCCCCTAGGGCTACCTTGTTACGACTTCACCCCAGTCATGAACCACAAAGTGGTGAGCGTCCTCCCGAAGGTTAAACTACCCACTTCTTTTGCAGCCCACTCCCATGGTGTGACGGGCGGTGTGTACAAGGCCCGGGAACGTATTCACCGTGACATTCTGATTCACGATTACTAGCGATTCCGACTTCACGGAGTCGAGTTGCAGACTCCGATCCGGACTACGACGCACTTTTTGGGATTCGCTCACTATCGCTAGCTTGCAGCCCTCTGTATGCGCCATTGTAGCACGTGTGTAGCCCTACTCGTAAGGGCCATGATGACTTGACGTCGTCCCCACCTTCCTCCGGTTTATCACCGGCAGTCTCCCTGGAGTTCCCACCATTACGTGCTGGCAAACAAGGATAAGGGTTGCGCTCGTTGCGGGACTTAACCCAACATTTCACAACACGAGCTGACGACAGCCATGCAGCACCTGTCTCAGAGTTCCCGAAGGCACTAAGCTATCTCTAGCGAATTCTCTGGATGTCAAGAGTAGGTAAGGTTCTTCGCGTTGCATCGAATTAAACCACATGCTCCACCGCTTGTGCGGGCCCCCGTCAATTCATTTGAGTTTTAATCTTGCGACCGTACTCCCCAGGCGGTCTACTTAACGCGTTAGCTCCGAAAGCCACGGCTCAAGGCCACAACCTCCAAGTAGACATCGTTTACGGCGTGGACTACCAGGGTATCTAATCCTGTTTGCTCCCCACGCTTTCGCATCTGAGTGTCAGTGTCTGTCCAGGGGGCCGCCTTCGCCACTGGTATTCCTTCAGATCTCTACGCATTTCACCGCTACACCTGAAATTCTACCCCCCTCTACAGCACTCTAGTTTGCCAGTTTCAAATGCGGTTCCGAGGTTGAGCCCCGGGCTTTCACATCTGACTTAACAAACCACCTGCATGCGCTTTACGCCCAGTAATTCCGATTAACGCTCGCACCCTCCGTATTACCGCGGCTGCTGGCACGGAGTTAGCCGGTGCTTCTTCTGTCGCTAACGTCAAGATGTGCAGCTATTAACTACACACCCTTCCTCACGACTGAAAGTACTTTACAACCCGAAGGCCTTCTTCATACACGCGGCATGGCTGCATCAGGCTTTCGCCCATTGTGCAATATTCCCCACTGCTGCCTCCCGTAGGAGTCTGGACCGTGTCTCAGTTCCAGTGTGGCTGATCATCCTCTCAGACCAGCTAGAGATCGTCGCCTTGGTGAGCTCTTACCTCACCAACAAGCTAATCTCACCTGGGCTAATCTTAGCGCGAGAGGTCCGAAGATCCCCCTCTTTGGTCCGAAGACATTATGCGGTATTAGCTATCGTTTCCAATAGTTATCCCCCACACTAAGGCATATTCCCAGGCATTACTCACCCGTCCGCCGCTCGTCAGCAAATTAGCAAGCTAATTTCTGTTACCGCTCGACTTGCATGTGTTAGGCCTGCCGCCAGCGTTCAATCTGAGCCATGATCAAACTCTTCAATTAAAGTTTTTTGGTTTGTTTCAGCAGAAACAAAACCGGCTCAATGATTAATACTGATTTCTTACATAAAAGTAATTTTGTGTAGTCACTCAGTTCATTGATTATTTTTGTTTGAATTCACTTCGAAAAGTAAAAGCAAACTAGTGATTATCAACTCACAAGTGCCCACACAGATTGATTTGGTTAAATTGTTAAAGAGCTTGTCTTTCAACCACTTAGCGTTACCGCTTCGTCGCTTCAGGCTGCGTATAATACGCTTTCTGATTTGAAAGTCAAGATAATATTTTCAACTTTTTCATTTATTTATGAAAGACTTAAAAACGTTATGTTGACTTGGCTCACAGTGACAATCTGGGAGCGAAATAAAAGCCCGTTCTATTGAACGGGCACTTATTCAAATTCAAGCCTGGCGATGTCCTACTCTCACATGGGGAAACCCCACACTACCATCGGCGCTATTACGTTTCACTTCTGAGTTCGGCATGGGATCAGGTGGGTCCATAACGCTATGGTCGCCAAGCAAATTCTTTCTATCTACCTCACTAAGAGATAAATAATAATCTGGAAAGCCGTTTCTCTATATAAAGAGTTGTTCTTAATCACATTCAATCTGTTTCTTGCAACTTTAAATCCGTTCAAAACCCCTTGGGTGTTGTATGGTTAAGCCTCACGGGCAATTAGTACAGGTTAGCTCAATGCCTCGCAGCACTTACACACCCTGCCTATCTACGTCGTAGTCTCCAACAACCCTTTAGGATACGTATAGTATCAGGGATGACTCATCTCAAGGCTCGCTTCACGCTTAGATGCTTTCAGCGTTTATCGATCCCGAACTTAGCTACCGGGCAATGCTACTGGCGTAACAACCCGAACACCAGAGGTTCGTCCACTCCGGTCCTCTCGTACTAGGAGCAGCCCCTTTCAATCATCCAACGCCCACGGCAGATAGGGACCGAACTGTCTCACGACGTTCTAAACCCAGCTCGCGTACCACTTTAAATGGCGAACAGCCATACCCTTGGGACCGACTTCAGCCCCAGGATGTGATGAGCCGACATCGAGGTGCCAAACACCGCCGTCGATATGAACTCTTGGGCGGTATCAGCCTGTTATCCCCGGAGTACCTTTTATCCGTTGAGCGATGGCCCTTCCATTCAGAACCACCGGATCACTATGACCTACTTTCGTACCTGCTCGAATTGTCATTCTCGCAGTCAAGCGGGCTTATGCCATTGCACTAACCACACGATGTCCAACCGTGTTTAGCCCACCTTCGTGCTCCTCCGTTACTCTTTGGGAGGAGACCGCCCCAGTCAAACTACCCACCAGGCACTGTCCGCAACCCCGATAAGGGGCCAACGTTAGAACATCAAGCATACAAGGGTGGTATTTCAAGATTGCCTCCACCAATACTAGCGTACTGGTTTCAAAGGCTCCCACCTATCCTACACATGTAGGGTCAATGTTCAGTGCCAAGCTGTAGTAAAGGTTCACGGGGTCTTTCCGTCTAGCCGCGGGTACACTGCATCTTCACAGCGATTTCAATTTCACTGAGTCTCGGGTGGAGACAGCGTGGCCATCATTACGCCATTCGTGCAGGTCGGAACTTACCCGACAAGGAATTTCGCTACCTTAGGACCGTTATAGTTACGGCCGCCGTTTACTTGGGCTTCGATCAAGAGCTTCGACCGAAGTCTAACCCCATCAATTAACCTTCAAGCACCGGGCAGGCGTCACACCGTATACGTCATCTTACGATTTAGCACAGTGCTATGTTTTTAATAAACAGTTGCAGCCACCTGGTATCTGCGACTCCCGGCAGCTTAGAGAGCAAGTCTCATCACCGCTAGGAGCGTACCTTCTCCCGAAGTTACGGTACCATTTTGCCTAGTTCCTTCACCCGAGTTCTCTCAAGCGCCTTAGTATTCTCTACTCGACCACCTGTGTCGGTTTGGGGTACGATTTCTTATAATCTGAAGCTTAGAGGCTTTTCCTGGAAGCATGGCATCAATGGCTTCACATCCGTAGATGCTCGACATCGTGTCTCAGCCTAACAAGAGTCCGGATTTACCTAAACTCTTAGCCTACGCACTTGAACTTGGACGACCGTCGCCAAGCCCACCTAGCCTTCTCCGTCCCCCCATCGCAATTATAAGAAGTACGGGAATATTAACCCGTTTCCCATCGACTACGCTTTTCAGCCTCGCCTTAGGGGTCGACTTACCCTGCCCCGATTAACGTTGGACAGGAACCCTTGGTCTTCCGGCGAGGGGGTTTTTCACCCCCTTTATCGTTACTCATGTCAGCATTCGCACTTCTGATACCTCCAGCATGCCTTACAGCACACCTTCGACGGCTTACAGAACGCTCCCCTACCCAACACAATAAATTGCATTGCCGCAGCTTCGGTGTATAGCTTAGCCCCGTTACATCTTCCGCGCAGGCCGACTCGACCAGTGAGCTATTACGCTTTCTTTAAATGATGGCTGCTTCTAAGCCAACATCCTGGCTGTCTGAGCCTTCCCACATCGTTTCCCACTTAGCTATAACTTTGGGACCTTAGCTGGCGGTCTGGGTTGTTTCCCTCTCCACGACGGACGTTAGCACCCGCCGTGTGTCTCCCGGATAGTACTTACTGGTATTCGGAGTTTGCAAAGGGTTGGTAAGTCGGGATGACCCCCTAGCCTTAACAGTGCTCTACCCCCAGTAGTATTCGTCCGAGGCTCTACCTAAATAGATTTCGGGGAGAACCAGCTATCTCCAAGTTTGATTGGCCTTTCACCCCTAGCCACAAGTCATCCGCTAATTTTTCAACATTAGTCGGTTCGGTCCTCCAATTGATGTTACTCAATCTTCAACCTGCCCATGGCTAGATCACTTGGTTTCGGGTCTATATCCAGAGACTGAACGCCCAGTTAAGACTCGGTTTCCCTACGGCTCCCCTAAACGGTTAACCTTGCCACTGAATATAAGTCGCTGACCCATTATACAAAAGGTACGCAGTCACATAACAAGTATGCTCCTACTGCTTGTACGTACACGGTTTCAGGTTCTATTTCACTCCCCTCACAGGGGTTCTTTTCGCCTTTCCCTCACGGTACTGGTTCACTATCGGTCAGTCAGTAGTATTTAGCCTTGGAGGATGGTCCCCCCATATTCAGACAGGATATCACGTGTCCCGCCTTACTCGTTTTCACTGATGATGAGATGTCGGTTACAGGGCTATCACCTTGTATCGCGCCACTTTCCAGAGGCTTCACCTGTCTCATTAAAAGCTTAAGGGCTAACCCAATTTCGCTCGCCGCTACTTTCGGGATCTCGGTTGATTTCTCTTCCTCGGGGTACTTAGATGTTTCAGTTCTCCCGGTTTGCTTCGCTGCGCTATGTATTCACGCAGCGATACTAGCTTATGCTAGTGGGTTTCCCCATTCAGAAATCCCAGACTCAAAAGGTTTTTACTACCTAATCTGGGCTTATCGCAAGTTAATACGTCTTTCATCGCCTCTGACTGCCAAGGCATCCACCGTGTACGCTTAGTCACTTAACCATACAACCCCAAGAGGTTTCGTATGGCATAAACAACCAAGGTTGAACTCGTCATTGCGAGTTCTGGTTTTTCGCCGGATTCAAAATACAAGAACACTTGAATGTGTTTTTAATTTGTTTATCTAAGATAAACAAAAGATATTAAGAACTTTTAAATTTTGATTTGAATAACTCGTAAGTTATTTAAATCAGTCAGCTTTCCAAATTGTTAAAGAGCTTAAAGCAAAAAGCTTTAATCAATAATCGAAATCATTAATTAAAGCTCTGTCACTTCAACTTATTAAAACCTAATCAATCTGTGTGAACACTCATAAATCGTAATCTATCGTTTAAGGAGGTGATCCAGCCCCAGGTTCCCCTAGGGCTACCTTGTTACGACTTCACCCCAGTCATGAACCACAAAGTGGTGAGCGTCCTCCCGAAGGTTAAACTACCCACTTCTTTTGCAGCCCACTCCCATGGTGTGACGGGCGGTGTGTACAAGGCCCGGGAACGTATTCACCGTGACATTCTGATTCACGATTACTAGCGATTCCGACTTCACGGAGTCGAGTTGCAGACTCCGATCCGGACTACGACGCACTTTTTGGGATTCGCTCACTATCGCTAGCTTGCAGCCCTCTGTATGCGCCATTGTAGCACGTGTGTAGCCCTACTCGTAAGGGCCATGATGACTTGACGTCGTCCCCACCTTCCTCCGGTTTATCACCGGCAGTCTCCCTGGAGTTCCCACCATTACGTGCTGGCAAACAAGGATAAGGGTTGCGCTCGTTGCGGGACTTAACCCAACATTTCACAACACGAGCTGACGACAGCCATGCAGCACCTGTCTCAGAGTTCCCGAAGGCACTAAGCTATCTCTAGCGAATTCTCTGGATGTCAAGAGTAGGTAAGGTTCTTCGCGTTGCATCGAATTAAACCACATGCTCCACCGCTTGTGCGGGCCCCCGTCAATTCATTTGAGTTTTAATCTTGCGACCGTACTCCCCAGGCGGTCTACTTAACGCGTTAGCTCCGAAAGCCACGGCTCAAGGCCACAACCTCCAAGTAGACATCGTTTACGGCGTGGACTACCAGGGTATCTAATCCTGTTTGCTCCCCACGCTTTCGCATCTGAGTGTCAGTGTCTGTCCAGGGG
>NZ_JBREXA010000004.1:0-36199 GCF_052920805.1 Aliivibrio wodanis | reverse complement strand
CAAATTAGCAAGCTAATTTCTGTTACCGCTCGACTTGCATGTGTTAGGCCTGCCGCCAGCGTTCAATCTGAGCCATGATCAAACTCTTCAATTAAAGTTTTTTGGTTTGTTTCAGCAGAAACAAAACCGGCTCAATGATTAATACTGATTTCTTACATAAAAGTAATTTTGTGTAGTCACTCAGTTCATTGATTATTTTTGTTTGAATTCACTTCGAAAAGTAAAAGCAAACTAGTGATTATCAACTCACAAGTGCCCACACAGATTGATTTGGTTAAATTGTTAAAGAGCTTGTCTTTCAACCACTTAGCGTTACCGCTTCGTCGCTTCAGGCTGCGTATAATACGCTTTCTGATTTGAAAGTCAAGATAATATTTTCAACTTTTTCATTTATTTATGAAAGACTTAAAAACGTTATGTTGACTTGGCTCACAGTGACAATCTGGGAGCGAAATAAAAGCCCGTTCTATTGAACGGGCACTTATTCAAATTCAAGCCTGGCGATGTCCTACTCTCACATGGGGAAACCCCACACTACCATCGGCGCTATTACGTTTCACTTCTGAGTTCGGCATGGGATCAGGTGGGTCCATAACGCTATGGTCGCCAAGCAAATTCTTTCTATCTACCTCACTAAGAGATAAATAATAATCTGGAAAGCCGTTTCTCTATATAAAGAGTTGTTCTTAATCACATTCAATCTGTTTCTTGCAACTTTAAATCCGTTCAAAACCCCTTGGGTGTTGTATGGTTAAGCCTCACGGGCAATTAGTACAGGTTAGCTCAATGCCTCGCAGCACTTACACACCCTGCCTATCTACGTCGTAGTCTCCAACAACCCTTTAGGATACGTATAGTATCAGGGATGACTCATCTCAAGGCTCGCTTCACGCTTAGATGCTTTCAGCGTTTATCGATCCCGAACTTAGCTACCGGGCAATGCTACTGGCGTAACAACCCGAACACCAGAGGTTCGTCCACTCCGGTCCTCTCGTACTAGGAGCAGCCCCTTTCAATCATCCAACGCCCACGGCAGATAGGGACCGAACTGTCTCACGACGTTCTAAACCCAGCTCGCGTACCACTTTTAAATGGCGAACAGCCATACCCTTGGGACCGACTTCAGCCCCAGGATGTGATGAGCCGACATCGAGGTGCCAAACACCGCCGTCGATATGAACTCTTGGGCGGTATCAGCCTGTTATCCCCGGAGTACCTTTTATCCGTTGAGCGATGGCCCTTCCATTCAGAACCACCGGATCACTATGACCTACTTTCGTACCTGCTCGAATTGTCATTCTCGCAGTCAAGCGGGCTTATGCCATTGCACTAACCACACGATGTCCAACCGTGTTTAGCCCACCTTCGTGCTCCTCCGTTACTCTTTGGGAGGAGACCGCCCCAGTCAAACTACCCACCAGGCACTGTCCGCAACCCCGATAAGGGGCCAACGTTAGAACATCAAGCATACAAGGGTGGTATTTCAAGATTGCCTCCACCAATACTAGCGTACTGGTTTCAAAGGCTCCCACCTATCCTACACATGTAGGGTCAATGTTCAGTGCCAAGCTGTAGTAAAGGTTCACGGGGTCTTTCCGTCTAGCCGCGGGTACACTGCATCTTCACAGCGATTTCAATTTCACTGAGTCTCGGGTGGAGACAGCGTGGCCATCATTACGCCATTCGTGCAGGTCGGAACTTACCCGACAAGGAATTTCGCTACCTTAGGACCGTTATAGTTACGGCCGCCGTTTACTTGGGCTTCGATCAAGAGCTTCGACCGAAGTCTAACCCCATCAATTAACCTTCAAGCACCGGGCAGGCGTCACACCGTATACGTCATCTTACGATTTAGCACAGTGCTATGTTTTTAATAAACAGTTGCAGCCACCTGGTATCTGCGACTCCCGGCAGCTTAGAGAGCAAGTCTCATCACCGCTAGGAGCGTACCTTCTCCCGAAGTTACGGTACCATTTTGCCTAGTTCCTTCACCCGAGTTCTCTCAAGCGCCTTAGTATTCTCTACTCGACCACCTGTGTCGGTTTGGGGTACGATTTCTTATAATCTGAAGCTTAGAGGCTTTTCCTGGAAGCATGGCATCAATGGCTTCACATCCGTAGATGCTCGACATCGTGTCTCAGCCTAACAAGAGTCCGGATTTACCTAAACTCTTAGCCTACGCACTTGAACTTGGACGACCGTCGCCAAGCCCACCTAGCCTTCTCCGTCCCCCCATCGCAATTATAAGAAGTACGGGAATATTAACCCGTTTCCCATCGACTACGCTTTTCAGCCTCGCCTTAGGGGTCGACTTACCCTGCCCCGATTAACGTTGGACAGGAACCCTTGGTCTTCCGGCGAGGGGGTTTTTCACCCCCTTTATCGTTACTCATGTCAGCATTCGCACTTCTGATACCTCCAGCATGCCTTACAGCACACCTTCGACGGCTTACAGAACGCTCCCCTACCCAACACAATAAATTGCATTGCCGCAGCTTCGGTGTATAGCTTAGCCCCGTTACATCTTCCGCGCAGGCCGACTCGACCAGTGAGCTATTACGCTTTCTTTAAATGATGGCTGCTTCTAAGCCAACATCCTGGCTGTCTGAGCCTTCCCACATCGTTTCCCACTTAGCTATAACTTTGGGACCTTAGCTGGCGGTCTGGGTTGTTTCCCTCTCCACGACGGACGTTAGCACCCGCCGTGTGTCTCCCGGATAGTACTTACTGGTATTCGGAGTTTGCAAAGGGTTGGTAAGTCGGGATGACCCCCTAGCCTTAACAGTGCTCTACCCCCAGTAGTATTCGTCCGAGGCTCTACCTAAATAGATTTCGGGGAGAACCAGCTATCTCCAAGTTTGATTGGCCTTTCACCCCTAGCCACAAGTCATCCGCTAATTTTTCAACATTAGTCGGTTCGGTCCTCCAATTGATGTTACTCAATCTTCAACCTGCCCATGGCTAGATCACTTGGTTTCGGGTCTATATCCAGAGACTGAACGCCCAGTTAAGACTCGGTTTCCCTACGGCTCCCCTAAACGGTTAACCTTGCCACTGAATATAAGTCGCTGACCCATTATACAAAAGGTACGCAGTCACATAACAAGTATGCTCCTACTGCTTGTACGTACACGGTTTCAGGTTCTATTTCACTCCCCTCACAGGGGTTCTTTTCGCCTTTCCCTCACGGTACTGGTTCACTATCGGTCAGTCAGTAGTATTTAGCCTTGGAGGATGGTCCCCCCATATTCAGACAGGATATCACGTGTCCCGCCTTACTCGTTTTCACTGATGATGAGATGTCGGTTACAGGGCTATCACCTTGTATCGCGCCACTTTCCAGAGGCTTCACCTGTCTCATTAAAAGCTTAAGGGCTAACCCAATTTCGCTCGCCGCTACTTTCGGGATCTCGGTTGATTTCTCTTCCTCGGGGTACTTAGATGTTTCAGTTCTCCCGGTTTGCTTCGCTGCGCTATGTATTCACGCAGCGATACTAGCTTATGCTAGTGGGTTTCCCCATTCAGAAATCCCAGACTCAAAAGGTTTTTACTACCTAATCTGGGCTTATCGCAAGTTAATACGTCTTTCATCGCCTCTGACTGCCAAGGCATCCACCGTGTACGCTTAGTCACTTAACCATACAACCCCAAGAGGTTTCGTATGGCATAAACAACCAAGGTTGAACTCGTCATTGCGAGTTCTGGTTTTTCGCCGGATTCAAAATACAAGAACACTTGAATGTGTTTTTAATTTGTTTATCTAAGATAAACAAAAGATATTAAGAACTTTTAAATTTTGATTTGAATAACTCGTAAGTTATTTAAATCAGTCAGCTTTCCAAATTGTTAAAGAGCTTAAAGCAAAAAGCTTTAATCAATAATCGAAATCATTAATTAAAGCTCTGTCACTTCAACTTATTAAAACCTAATCAATCTGTGTGAACACTCATAAATCGTAATCTATCGTTTAAGGAGGTGATCCAGCCCCAGGTTCCCCTAGGGCTACCTTGTTACGACTTCACCCCAGTCATGAACCACAAAGTGGTGAGCGTCCTCCCGAAGGTTAAACTACCCACTTCTTTTGCAGCCCACTCCCATGGTGTGACGGGCGGTGTGTACAAGGCCCGGGAACGTATTCACCGTGACATTCTGATTCACGATTACTAGCGATTCCGACTTCACGGAGTCGAGTTGCAGACTCCGATCCGGACTACGACGCACTTTTTGGGATTCGCTCACTATCGCTAGCTTGCAGCCCTCTGTATGCGCCATTGTAGCACGTGTGTAGCCCTACTCGTAAGGGCCATGATGACTTGACGTCGTCCCCACCTTCCTCCGGTTTATCACCGGCAGTCTCCCTGGAGTTCCCACCATTACGTGCTGGCAAACAAGGATAAGGGTTGCGCTCGTTGCGGGACTTAACCCAACATTTCACAACACGAGCTGACGACAGCCATGCAGCACCTGTCTCAGAGTTCCCGAAGGCACTAAGCTATCTCTAGCGAATTCTCTGGATGTCAAGAGTAGGTAAGGTTCTTCGCGTTGCATCGAATTAAACCACATGCTCCACCGCTTGTGCGGGCCCCCGTCAATTCATTTGAGTTTTAATCTTGCGACCGTACTCCCCAGGCGGTCTACTTAACGCGTTAGCTCCGAAAGCCACGGCTCAAGGCCACAACCTCCAAGTAGACATCGTTTACGGCGTGGACTACCAGGGTATCTAATCCTGTTTGCTCCCCACGCTTTCGCATCTGAGTGTCAGTGTCTGTCCAGGGGGCCGCCTTCGCCACTGGTATTCCTTCAGATCTCTACGCATTTCACCGCTACACCTGAAATTCTACCCCCCTCTACAGCACTCTAGTTTGCCAGTTTCAAATGCGGTTCCGAGGTTGAGCCCCGGGCTTTCACATCTGACTTAACAAACCACCTGCATGCGCTTTACGCCCAGTAATTCCGATTAACGCTCGCACCCTCCGTATTACCGCGGCTGCTGGCACGGAGTTAGCCGGTGCTTCTTCTGTCGCTAACGTCAAGATGTGCAGCTATTAACTACACACCCTTCCTCACGACTGAAAGTACTTTACAACCCGAAGGCCTTCTTCATACACGCGGCATGGCTGCATCAGGCTTTCGCCCATTGTGCAATATTCCCCACTGCTGCCTCCCGTAGGAGTCTGGACCGTGTCTCAGTTCCAGTGTGGCTGATCATCCTCTCAGACCAGCTAGAGATCGTCGCCTTGGTGAGCTCTTACCTCACCAACAAGCTAATCTCACCTGGGCTAATCTTAGCGCGAGAGGTCCGAAGATCCCCCTCTTTGGTCCGAAGACATTATGCGGTATTAGCTATCGTTTCCAATAGTTATCCCCCACACTAAGGCATATTCCCAGGCATTACTCACCCGTCCGCCGCTCGTCAGCAAATTAGCAAGCTAATTTCTGTTACCGCTCGACTTGCATGTGTTAGGCCTGCCGCCAGCGTTCAATCTGAGCCATGATCAAACTCTTCAATTAAAGTTTTTTGGTTTGTTTCAGCAGAAACAAAACCGGCTCAATGATTAATACTGATTTCTTACATAAAAGTAATTTTGTGTAGTCACTCAGTTCATTGATTATTTTTGTTTGAATTCACTTCGAAAAGTAAAAGCAAACTAGTGATTATCAACTCACAAGTGCCCACACAGATTGATTTGGTTAAATTGTTAAAGAGCTTGTCTTTCAACCACTTAGCGTTACCGCTTCGTCGCTTCAGGCTGCGTATAATACGCTTTCTGATTTGAAAGTCAAGATAATATTTTCAACTTTTTCATTTATTTATGAAAGACTTAAAAACGTTATGTTGACTTGGCTCACAGTGACAATCTGGGAGCGAAATAAAAGCCCGTTCTATTGAACGGGCACTTATTCAAATTCAAGCCTGGCGATGTCCTACTCTCACATGGGGAAACCCCACACTACCATCGGCGCTATTACGTTTCACTTCTGAGTTCGGCATGGGATCAGGTGGGTCCATAACGCTATGGTCGCCAAGCAAATTCTTTCTATCTACCTCACTAAGAGATAAATAATAATCTGGAAAGCCGTTTCTCTATATAAAGAGTTGTTCTTAATCACATTCAATCTGTTTCTTGCAACTTTAAATCCGTTCAAAACCCCTTGGGTGTTGTATGGTTAAGCCTCACGGGCAATTAGTACAGGTTAGCTCAATGCCTCGCAGCACTTACACACCCTGCCTATCTACGTCGTAGTCTCCAACAACCCTTTAGGATACGTATAGTATCAGGGATGACTCATCTCAAGGCTCGCTTCACGCTTAGATGCTTTCAGCGTTTATCGATCCCGAACTTAGCTACCGGGCAATGCTACTGGCGTAACAACCCGAACACCAGAGGTTCGTCCACTCCGGTCCTCTCGTACTAGGAGCAGCCCCTTTCAATCATCCAACGCCCACGGCAGATAGGGACCGAACTGTCTCACGACGTTCTAAACCCAGCTCGCGTACCACTTTAAATGGCGAACAGCCATACCCTTGGGACCGACTTCAGCCCCAGGATGTGATGAGCCGACATCGAGGTGCCAAACACCGCCGTCGATATGAACTCTTGGGCGGTATCAGCCTGTTATCCCCGGAGTACCTTTTATCCGTTGAGCGATGGCCCTTCCATTCAGAACCACCGGATCACTATGACCTACTTTCGTACCTGCTCGAATTGTCATTCTCGCAGTCAAGCGGGCTTATGCCATTGCACTAACCACACGATGTCCAACCGTGTTTAGCCCACCTTCGTGCTCCTCCGTTACTCTTTGGGAGGAGACCGCCCCAGTCAAACTACCCACCAGGCACTGTCCGCAACCCCGATAAGGGGCCAACGTTAGAACATCAAGCATACAAGGGTGGTATTTCAAGATTGCCTCCACCAATACTAGCGTACTGGTTTCAAAGGCTCCCACCTATCCTACACATGTAGGGTCAATGTTCAGTGCCAAGCTGTAGTAAAGGTTCACGGGGTCTTTCCGTCTAGCCGCGGGTACACTGCATCTTCACAGCGATTTCAATTTCACTGAGTCTCGGGTGGAGACAGCGTGGCCATCATTACGCCATTCGTGCAGGTCGGAACTTACCCGACAAGGAATTTCGCTACCTTAGGACCGTTATAGTTACGGCCGCCGTTTACTTGGGCTTCGATCAAGAGCTTCGACCGAAGTCTAACCCCATCAATTAACCTTCAAGCACCGGGCAGGCGTCACACCGTATACGTCATCTTACGATTTAGCACAGTGCTATGTTTTTAATAAACAGTTGCAGCCACCTGGTATCTGCGACTCCCGGCAGCTTAGAGAGCAAGTCTCATCACCGCTAGGAGCGTACCTTCTCCCGAAGTTACGGTACCATTTTGCCTAGTTCCTTCACCCGAGTTCTCTCAAGCGCCTTAGTATTCTCTACTCGACCACCTGTGTCGGTTTGGGGTACGATTTCTTATAATCTGAAGCTTAGAGGCTTTTCCTGGAAGCATGGCATCAATGGCTTCACATCCGTAGATGCTCGACATCGTGTCTCAGCCTAACAAGAGTCCGGATTTACCTAAACTCTTAGCCTACGCACTTGAACTTGGACGACCGTCGCCAAGCCCACCTAGCCTTCTCCGTCCCCCCATCGCAATTATAAGAAGTACGGGAATATTAACCCGTTTCCCATCGACTACGCTTTTCAGCCTCGCCTTAGGGGTCGACTTACCCTGCCCCGATTAACGTTGGACAGGAACCCTTGGTCTTCCGGCGAGGGGGTTTTTCACCCCCTTTATCGTTACTCATGTCAGCATTCGCACTTCTGATACCTCCAGCATGCCTTACAGCACACCTTCGACGGCTTACAGAACGCTCCCCTACCCAACACAATAAATTGCATTGCCGCAGCTTCGGTGTATAGCTTAGCCCCGTTACATCTTCCGCGCAGGCCGACTCGACCAGTGAGCTATTACGCTTTCTTTAAATGATGGCTGCTTCTAAGCCAACATCCTGGCTGTCTGAGCCTTCCCACATCGTTTCCCACTTAGCTATAACTTTGGGACCTTAGCTGGCGGTCTGGGTTGTTTCCCTCTCCACGACGGACGTTAGCACCCGCCGTGTGTCTCCCGGATAGTACTTACTGGTATTCGGAGTTTGCAAAGGGTTGGTAAGTCGGGATGACCCCCTAGCCTTAACAGTGCTCTACCCCCAGTAGTATTCGTCCGAGGCTCTACCTAAATAGATTTCGGGGAGAACCAGCTATCTCCAAGTTTGATTGGCCTTTCACCCCTAGCCACAAGTCATCCGCTAATTTTTCAACATTAGTCGGTTCGGTCCTCCAATTGATGTTACTCAATCTTCAACCTGCCCATGGCTAGATCACTTGGTTTCGGGTCTATATCCAGAGACTGAACGCCCAGTTAAGACTCGGTTTCCCTACGGCTCCCCTAAACGGTTAACCTTGCCACTGAATATAAGTCGCTGACCCATTATACAAAAGGTACGCAGTCACATAACAAGTATGCTCCTACTGCTTGTACGTACACGGTTTCAGGTTCTATTTCACTCCCCTCACAGGGGTTCTTTTCGCCTTTCCCTCACGGTACTGGTTCACTATCGGTCAGTCAGTAGTATTTAGCCTTGGAGGATGGTCCCCCCATATTCAGACAGGATATCACGTGTCCCGCCTTACTCGTTTTCACTGATGATGAGATGTCGGTTACAGGGCTATCACCTTGTATCGCGCCACTTTCCAGAGGCTTCACCTGTCTCATTAAAAGCTTAAGGGCTAACCCAATTTCGCTCGCCGCTACTTTCGGGATCTCGGTTGATTTCTCTTCCTCGGGGTACTTAGATGTTTCAGTTCTCCCGGTTTGCTTCGCTGCGCTATGTATTCACGCAGCGATACTAGCTTATGCTAGTGGGTTTCCCCATTCAGAAATCCCAGACTCAAAAGGTTTTTACTACCTAATCTGGGCTTATCGCAAGTTAATACGTCTTTCATCGCCTCTGACTGCCAAGGCATCCACCGTGTACGCTTAGTCACTTAACCATACAACCCCAAGAGGTTTCGTATGGCATAAACAACCAAGGTTGAACTCGTCATTGCGAGTTCTGGTTTTTCGCCGGATTCAAAATACAAGAACACTTGAATGTGTTTTTAATTTGTTTATCTAAGATAAACAAAAGATATTAAGAACTTTTAAATTTTGATTTGAATAACTCGTAAGTTATTTAAATCAGTCAGCTTTCCAAATTGTTAAAGAGCTTAAAGCAAAAAGCTTTAATCAATAATCGAAATCATTAATTAAAGCTCTGTCACTTCAACTTATTAAAACCTAATCAATCTGTGTGAACACTCATAAATCGTAATCTATCGTTTAAGGAGGTGATCCAGCCCCAGGTTCCCCTAGGGCTACCTTGTTACGACTTCACCCCAGTCATGAACCACAAAGTGGTGAGCGTCCTCCCGAAGGTTAAACTACCCACTTCTTTTGCAGCCCACTCCCATGGTGTGACGGGCGGTGTGTACAAGGCCCGGGAACGTATTCACCGTGACATTCTGATTCACGATTACTAGCGATTCCGACTTCACGGAGTCGAGTTGCAGACTCCGATCCGGACTACGACGCACTTTTTGGGATTCGCTCACTATCGCTAGCTTGCAGCCCTCTGTATGCGCCATTGTAGCACGTGTGTAGCCCTACTCGTAAGGGCCATGATGACTTGACGTCGTCCCCACCTTCCTCCGGTTTATCACCGGCAGTCTCCCTGGAGTTCCCACCATTACGTGCTGGCAAACAAGGATAAGGGTTGCGCTCGTTGCGGGACTTAACCCAACATTTCACAACACGAGCTGACGACAGCCATGCAGCACCTGTCTCAGAGTTCCCGAAGGCACTAAGCTATCTCTAGCGAATTCTCTGGATGTCAAGAGTAGGTAAGGTTCTTCGCGTTGCATCGAATTAAACCACATGCTCCACCGCTTGTGCGGGCCCCCGTCAATTCATTTGAGTTTTAATCTTGCGACCGTACTCCCCAGGCGGTCTACTTAACGCGTTAGCTCCGAAAGCCACGGCTCAAGGCCACAACCTCCAAGTAGACATCGTTTACGGCGTGGACTACCAGGGTATCTAATCCTGTTTGCTCCCCACGCTTTCGCATCTGAGTGTCAGTGTCTGTCCAGGGGGCCGCCTTCGCCACTGGTATTCCTTCAGATCTCTACGCATTTCACCGCTACACCTGAAATTCTACCCCCCTCTACAGCACTCTAGTTTGCCAGTTTCAAATGCGGTTCCGAGGTTGAGCCCCGGGCTTTCACATCTGACTTAACAAACCACCTGCATGCGCTTTACGCCCAGTAATTCCGATTAACGCTCGCACCCTCCGTATTACCGCGGCTGCTGGCACGGAGTTAGCCGGTGCTTCTTCTGTCGCTAACGTCAAGATGTGCAGCTATTAACTACACACCCTTCCTCACGACTGAAAGTACTTTACAACCCGAAGGCCTTCTTCATACACGCGGCATGGCTGCATCAGGCTTTCGCCCATTGTGCAATATTCCCCACTGCTGCCTCCCGTAGGAGTCTGGACCGTGTCTCAGTTCCAGTGTGGCTGATCATCCTCTCAGACCAGCTAGAGATCGTCGCCTTGGTGAGCTCTTACCTCACCAACAAGCTAATCTCACCTGGGCTAATCTTAGCGCGAGAGGTCCGAAGATCCCCCTCTTTGGTCCGAAGACATTATGCGGTATTAGCTATCGTTTCCAATAGTTATCCCCCACACTAAGGCATATTCCCAGGCATTACTCACCCGTCCGCCGCTCGTCAGCAAATTAGCAAGCTAATTTCTGTTACCGCTCGACTTGCATGTGTTAGGCCTGCCGCCAGCGTTCAATCTGAGCCATGATCAAACTCTTCAATTAAAGTTTTTTGGTTTGTTTCAGCAGAAACAAAACCGGCTCAATGATTAATACTGATTTCTTACATAAAAGTAATTTTGTGTAGTCACTCAGTTCATTGATTATTTTTGTTTGAATTCACTTCGAAAAGTAAAAGCAAACTAGTGATTATCAACTCACAAGTGCCCACACAGATTGATTTGGTTAAATTGTTAAAGAGCTTGTCTTTCAACCACTTAGCGTTACCGCTTCGTCGCTTCAGGCTGCGTATAATACGCTTTCTGATTTGAAAGTCAAGATAATATTTTCAACTTTTTCATTTATTTATGAAAGACTTAAAAACGTTATGTTGACTTGGCTCACAGTGACAATCTGGGAGCGAAATAAAAGCCCGTTCTATTGAACGGGCACTTATTCAAATTCAAGCCTGGCGATGTCCTACTCTCACATGGGGAAACCCCACACTACCATCGGCGCTATTACGTTTCACTTCTGAGTTCGGCATGGGATCAGGTGGGTCCATAACGCTATGGTCGCCAAGCAAATTCTTTCTATCTACCTCACTAAGAGATAAATAATAATCTGGAAAGCCGTTTCTCTATATAAAGAGTTGTTCTTAATCACATTCAATCTGTTTCTTGCAACTTTAAATCCGTTCAAAACCCCTTGGGTGTTGTATGGTTAAGCCTCACGGGCAATTAGTACAGGTTAGCTCAATGCCTCGCAGCACTTACACACCCTGCCTATCTACGTCGTAGTCTCCAACAACCCTTTAGGATACGTATAGTATCAGGGATGACTCATCTCAAGGCTCGCTTCACGCTTAGATGCTTTCAGCGTTTATCGATCCCGAACTTAGCTACCGGGCAATGCTACTGGCGTAACAACCCGAACACCAGAGGTTCGTCCACTCCGGTCCTCTCGTACTAGGAGCAGCCCCTTTCAATCATCCAACGCCCACGGCAGATAGGGACCGAACTGTCTCACGACGTTCTAAACCCAGCTCGCGTACCACTTTAAATGGCGAACAGCCATACCCTTGGGACCGACTTCAGCCCCAGGATGTGATGAGCCGACATCGAGGTGCCAAACACCGCCGTCGATATGAACTCTTGGGCGGTATCAGCCTGTTATCCCCGGAGTACCTTTTATCCGTTGAGCGATGGCCCTTCCATTCAGAACCACCGGATCACTATGACCTACTTTCGTACCTGCTCGAATTGTCATTCTCGCAGTCAAGCGGGCTTATGCCATTGCACTAACCACACGATGTCCAACCGTGTTTAGCCCACCTTCGTGCTCCTCCGTTACTCTTTGGGAGGAGACCGCCCCAGTCAAACTACCCACCAGGCACTGTCCGCAACCCCGATAAGGGGCCAACGTTAGAACATCAAGCATACAAGGGTGGTATTTCAAGATTGCCTCCACCAATACTAGCGTACTGGTTTCAAAGGCTCCCACCTATCCTACACATGTAGGGTCAATGTTCAGTGCCAAGCTGTAGTAAAGGTTCACGGGGTCTTTCCGTCTAGCCGCGGGTACACTGCATCTTCACAGCGATTTCAATTTCACTGAGTCTCGGGTGGAGACAGCGTGGCCATCATTACGCCATTCGTGCAGGTCGGAACTTACCCGACAAGGAATTTCGCTACCTTAGGACCGTTATAGTTACGGCCGCCGTTTACTTGGGCTTCGATCAAGAGCTTCGACCGAAGTCTAACCCCATCAATTAACCTTCAAGCACCGGGCAGGCGTCACACCGTATACGTCATCTTACGATTTAGCACAGTGCTATGTTTTTAATAAACAGTTGCAGCCACCTGGTATCTGCGACTCCCGGCAGCTTAGAGAGCAAGTCTCATCACCGCTAGGAGCGTACCTTCTCCCGAAGTTACGGTACCATTTTGCCTAGTTCCTTCACCCGAGTTCTCTCAAGCGCCTTAGTATTCTCTACTCGACCACCTGTGTCGGTTTGGGGTACGATTTCTTATAATCTGAAGCTTAGAGGCTTTTCCTGGAAGCATGGCATCAATGGCTTCACATCCGTAGATGCTCGACATCGTGTCTCAGCCTAACAAGAGTCCGGATTTACCTAAACTCTTAGCCTACGCACTTGAACTTGGACGACCGTCGCCAAGCCCACCTAGCCTTCTCCGTCCCCCCATCGCAATTATAAGAAGTACGGGAATATTAACCCGTTTCCCATCGACTACGCTTTTCAGCCTCGCCTTAGGGGTCGACTTACCCTGCCCCGATTAACGTTGGACAGGAACCCTTGGTCTTCCGGCGAGGGGGTTTTTCACCCCCTTTATCGTTACTCATGTCAGCATTCGCACTTCTGATACCTCCAGCATGCCTTACAGCACACCTTCGACGGCTTACAGAACGCTCCCCTACCCAACACAATAAATTGCATTGCCGCAGCTTCGGTGTATAGCTTAGCCCCGTTACATCTTCCGCGCAGGCCGACTCGACCAGTGAGCTATTACGCTTTCTTTAAATGATGGCTGCTTCTAAGCCAACATCCTGGCTGTCTGAGCCTTCCCACATCGTTTCCCACTTAGCTATAACTTTGGGACCTTAGCTGGCGGTCTGGGTTGTTTCCCTCTCCACGACGGACGTTAGCACCCGCCGTGTGTCTCCCGGATAGTACTTACTGGTATTCGGAGTTTGCAAAGGGTTGGTAAGTCGGGATGACCCCCTAGCCTTAACAGTGCTCTACCCCCAGTAGTATTCGTCCGAGGCTCTACCTAAATAGATTTCGGGGAGAACCAGCTATCTCCAAGTTTGATTGGCCTTTCACCCCTAGCCACAAGTCATCCGCTAATTTTTCAACATTAGTCGGTTCGGTCCTCCAATTGATGTTACTCAATCTTCAACCTGCCCATGGCTAGATCACTTGGTTTCGGGTCTATATCCAGAGACTGAACGCCCAGTTAAGACTCGGTTTCCCTACGGCTCCCCTAAACGGTTAACCTTGCCACTGAATATAAGTCGCTGACCCATTATACAAAAGGTACGCAGTCACATAACAAGTATGCTCCTACTGCTTGTACGTACACGGTTTCAGGTTCTATTTCACTCCCCTCACAGGGGTTCTTTTCGCCTTTCCCTCACGGTACTGGTTCACTATCGGTCAGTCAGTAGTATTTAGCCTTGGAGGATGGTCCCCCCATATTCAGACAGGATATCACGTGTCCCGCCTTACTCGTTTTCACTGATGATGAGATGTCGGTTACAGGGCTATCACCTTGTATCGCGCCACTTTCCAGAGGCTTCACCTGTCTCATTAAAAGCTTAAGGGCTAACCCAATTTCGCTCGCCGCTACTTTCGGGATCTCGGTTGATTTCTCTTCCTCGGGGTACTTAGATGTTTCAGTTCTCCCGGTTTGCTTCGCTGCGCTATGTATTCACGCAGCGATACTAGCTTATGCTAGTGGGTTTCCCCATTCAGAAATCCCAGACTCAAAAGGTTTTTACTACCTAATCTGGGCTTATCGCAAGTTAATACGTCTTTCATCGCCTCTGACTGCCAAGGCATCCACCGTGTACGCTTAGTCACTTAACCATACAACCCCAAGAGGTTTCGTATGGCATAAACAACCAAGGTTGAACTCGTCATTGCGAGTTCTGGTTTTTCGCCGGATTCAAAATACAAGAACACTTGAATGTGTTTTTAATTTGTTTATCTAAGATAAACAAAAGATATTAAGAACTTTTAAATTTTGATTTGAATAACTCGTAAGTTATTTAAATCAGTCAGCTTTCCAAATTGTTAAAGAGCTTAAAGCAAAAAGCTTTAATCAATAATCGAAATCATTAATTAAAGCTCTGTCACTTCAACTTATTAAAACCTAATCAATCTGTGTGAACACTCATAAATCGTAATCTATCGTTTAAGGAGGTGATCCAGCCCCAGGTTCCCCTAGGGCTACCTTGTTACGACTTCACCCCAGTCATGAACCACAAAGTGGTGAGCGTCCTCCCGAAGGTTAAACTACCCACTTCTTTTGCAGCCCACTCCCATGGTGTGACGGGCGGTGTGTACAAGGCCCGGGAACGTATTCACCGTGACATTCTGATTCACGATTACTAGCGATTCCGACTTCACGGAGTCGAGTTGCAGACTCCGATCCGGACTACGACGCACTTTTTGGGATTCGCTCACTATCGCTAGCTTGCAGCCCTCTGTATGCGCCATTGTAGCACGTGTGTAGCCCTACTCGTAAGGGCCATGATGACTTGACGTCGTCCCCACCTTCCTCCGGTTTATCACCGGCAGTCTCCCTGGAGTTCCCACCATTACGTGCTGGCAAACAAGGATAAGGGTTGCGCTCGTTGCGGGACTTAACCCAACATTTCACAACACGAGCTGACGACAGCCATGCAGCACCTGTCTCAGAGTTCCCGAAGGCACTAAGCTATCTCTAGCGAATTCTCTGGATGTCAAGAGTAGGTAAGGTTCTTCGCGTTGCATCGAATTAAACCACATGCTCCACCGCTTGTGCGGGCCCCCGTCAATTCATTTGAGTTTTAATCTTGCGACCGTACTCCCCAGGCGGTCTACTTAACGCGTTAGCTCCGAAAGCCACGGCTCAAGGCCACAACCTCCAAGTAGACATCGTTTACGGCGTGGACTACCAGGGTATCTAATCCTGTTTGCTCCCCACGCTTTCGCATCTGAGTGTCAGTGTCTGTCCAGGGGGCCGCCTTCGCCACTGGTATTCCTTCAGATCTCTACGCATTTCACCGCTACACCTGAAATTCTACCCCCCTCTACAGCACTCTAGTTTGCCCAGTTTCAAATGCGGTTCCGAGGTTGAGCCCCGGGCTTTCACATCTGACTTAACAAACCACCTGCATGCGCTTTACGCCCAGTAATTCCGATTAACGCTCGCACCCTCCGTATTACCGCGGCTGCTGGCACGGAGTTAGCCGGTGCTTCTTCTGTCGCTAACGTCAAGATGTGCAGCTATTAACTACACACCCTTCCTCACGACTGAAAGTACTTTACAACCCGAAGGCCTTCTTCATACACGCGGCATGGCTGCATCAGGCTTTCGCCCATTGTGCAATATTCCCCACTGCTGCCTCCCGTAGGAGTCTGGACCGTGTCTCAGTTCCAGTGTGGCTGATCATCCTCTCAGACCAGCTAGAGATCGTCGCCTTGGTGAGCTCTTACCTCACCAACAAGCTAATCTCACCTGGGCTAATCTTAGCGCGAGAGGTCCGAAGATCCCCCTCTTTGGTCCGAAGACATTATGCGGTATTAGCTATCGTTTCCAATAGTTATCCCCCACACTAAGGCATATTCCCAGGCATTACTCACCCGTCCGCCGCTCGTCAGCAAATTAGCAAGCTAATTTCTGTTACCGCTCGACTTGCATGTGTTAGGCCTGCCGCCAGCGTTCAATCTGAGCCATGATCAAACTCTTCAATTAAAGTTTTTTGGTTTGTTTCAGCAGAAACAAAACCGGCTCAATGATTAATACTGATTTCTTACATAAAAGTAATTTTGTGTAGTCACTCAGTTCATTGATTATTTTTGTTTGAATTCACTTCGAAAAGTAAAAGCAAACTAGTGATTATCAACTCACAAGTGCCCACACAGATTGATTTGGTTAAATTGTTAAAGAGCTTGTCTTTCAACCACTTAGCGTTACCGCTTCGTCGCTTCAGGCTGCGTATAATACGCTTTCTGATTTGAAAGTCAAGATAATATTTTCAACTTTTTCATTTATTTATGAAAGACTTAAAAACGTTATGTTGACTTGGCTCACAGTGACAATCTGGGAGCGAAATAAAAGCCCGTTCTATTGAACGGGCACTTATTCAAATTCAAGCCTGGCGATGTCCTACTCTCACATGGGGAAACCCCACACTACCATCGGCGCTATTACGTTTCACTTCTGAGTTCGGCATGGGATCAGGTGGGTCCATAACGCTATGGTCGCCAAGCAAATTCTTTCTATCTACCTCACTAAGAGATAAATAATAATCTGGAAAGCCGTTTCTCTATATAAAGAGTTGTTCTTAATCACATTCAATCTGTTTCTTGCAACTTTAAATCCGTTCAAAACCCCTTGGGTGTTGTATGGTTAAGCCTCACGGGCAATTAGTACAGGTTAGCTCAATGCCTCGCAGCACTTACACACCCTGCCTATCTACGTCGTAGTCTCCAACAACCCTTTAGGATACGTATAGTATCAGGGATGACTCATCTCAAGGCTCGCTTCACGCTTAGATGCTTTCAGCGTTTATCGATCCCGAACTTAGCTACCGGGCAATGCTACTGGCGTAACAACCCGAACACCAGAGGTTCGTCCACTCCGGTCCTCTCGTACTAGGAGCAGCCCCTTTCAATCATCCAACGCCCACGGCAGATAGGGACCGAACTGTCTCACGACGTTCTAAACCCAGCTCGCGTACCACTTTAAATGGCGAACAGCCATACCCTTGGGACCGACTTCAGCCCCAGGATGTGATGAGCCGACATCGAGGTGCCAAACACCGCCGTCGATATGAACTCTTGGGCGGTATCAGCCTGTTATCCCCGGAGTACCTTTTATCCGTTGAGCGATGGCCCTTCCATTCAGAACCACCGGATCACTATGACCTACTTTCGTACCTGCTCGAATTGTCATTCTCGCAGTCAAGCGGGCTTATGCCATTGCACTAACCACACGATGTCCAACCGTGTTTAGCCCACCTTCGTGCTCCTCCGTTACTCTTTGGGAGGAGACCGCCCCAGTCAAACTACCCACCAGGCACTGTCCGCAACCCCGATAAGGGGCCAACGTTAGAACATCAAGCATACAAGGGTGGTATTTCAAGATTGCCTCCACCAATACTAGCGTACTGGTTTCAAAGGCTCCCACCTATCCTACACATGTAGGGTCAATGTTCAGTGCCAAGCTGTAGTAAAGGTTCACGGGGTCTTTCCGTCTAGCCGCGGGTACACTGCATCTTCACAGCGATTTCAATTTCACTGAGTCTCGGGTGGAGACAGCGTGGCCATCATTACGCCATTCGTGCAGGTCGGAACTTACCCGACAAGGAATTTCGCTACCTTAGGACCGTTATAGTTACGGCCGCCGTTTACTTGGGCTTCGATCAAGAGCTTCGACCGAAGTCTAACCCCATCAATTAACCTTCAAGCACCGGGCAGGCGTCACACCGTATACGTCATCTTACGATTTAGCACAGTGCTATGTTTTTAATAAACAGTTGCAGCCACCTGGTATCTGCGACTCCCGGCAGCTTAGAGAGCAAGTCTCATCACCGCTAGGAGCGTACCTTCTCCCGAAGTTACGGTACCATTTTGCCTAGTTCCTTCACCCGAGTTCTCTCAAGCGCCTTAGTATTCTCTACTCGACCACCTGTGTCGGTTTGGGGTACGATTTCTTATAATCTGAAGCTTAGAGGCTTTTCCTGGAAGCATGGCATCAATGGCTTCACATCCGTAGATGCTCGACATCGTGTCTCAGCCTAACAAGAGTCCGGATTTACCTAAACTCTTAGCCTACGCACTTGAACTTGGACGACCGTCGCCAAGCCCACCTAGCCTTCTCCGTCCCCCCATCGCAATTATAAGAAGTACGGGAATATTAACCCGTTTCCCATCGACTACGCTTTTCAGCCTCGCCTTAGGGGTCGACTTACCCTGCCCCGATTAACGTTGGACAGGAACCCTTGGTCTTCCGGCGAGGGGGTTTTTCACCCCCTTTATCGTTACTCATGTCAGCATTCGCACTTCTGATACCTCCAGCATGCCTTACAGCACACCTTCGACGGCTTACAGAACGCTCCCCTACCCAACACAATAAATTGCATTGCCGCAGCTTCGGTGTATAGCTTAGCCCCGTTACATCTTCCGCGCAGGCCGACTCGACCAGTGAGCTATTACGCTTTCTTTAAATGATGGCTGCTTCTAAGCCAACATCCTGGCTGTCTGAGCCTTCCCACATCGTTTCCCACTTAGCTATAACTTTGGGACCTTAGCTGGCGGTCTGGGTTGTTTCCCTCTCCACGACGGACGTTAGCACCCGCCGTGTGTCTCCCGGATAGTACTTACTGGTATTCGGAGTTTGCAAAGGGTTGGTAAGTCGGGATGACCCCCTAGCCTTAACAGTGCTCTACCCCCAGTAGTATTCGTCCGAGGCTCTACCTAAATAGATTTCGGGGAGAACCAGCTATCTCCAAGTTTGATTGGCCTTTCACCCCTAGCCACAAGTCATCCGCTAATTTTTCAACATTAGTCGGTTCGGTCCTCCAATTGATGTTACTCAATCTTCAACCTGCCCATGGCTAGATCACTTGGTTTCGGGTCTATATCCAGAGACTGAACGCCCAGTTAAGACTCGGTTTCCCTACGGCTCCCCTAAACGGTTAACCTTGCCACTGAATATAAGTCGCTGACCCATTATACAAAAGGTACGCAGTCACATAACAAGTATGCTCCTACTGCTTGTACGTACACGGTTTCAGGTTCTATTTCACTCCCCTCACAGGGGTTCTTTTCGCCTTTCCCTCACGGTACTGGTTCACTATCGGTCAGTCAGTAGTATTTAGCCTTGGAGGATGGTCCCCCCATATTCAGACAGGATATCACGTGTCCCGCCTTACTCGTTTTCACTGATGATGAGATGTCGGTTACAGGGCTATCACCTTGTATCGCGCCACTTTCCAGAGGCTTCACCTGTCTCATTAAAAGCTTAAGGGCTAACCCAATTTCGCTCGCCGCTACTTTCGGGATCTCGGTTGATTTCTCTTCCTCGGGGTACTTAGATGTTTCAGTTCTCCCGGTTTGCTTCGCTGCGCTATGTATTCACGCAGCGATACTAGCTTATGCTAGTGGGTTTCCCCATTCAGAAATCCCAGACTCAAAAGGTTTTTACTACCTAATCTGGGCTTATCGCAAGTTAATACGTCTTTCATCGCCTCTGACTGCCAAGGCATCCACCGTGTACGCTTAGTCACTTAACCATACAACCCCAAGAGGTTTCGTATGGCATAAACAACCAAGGTTGAACTCGTCATTGCGAGTTCTGGTTTTTCGCCGGATTCAAAATACAAGAACACTTGAATGTGTTTTTAATTTGTTTATCTAAGATAAACAAAAGATATTAAGAACTTTTAAATTTTGATTTGAATAACTCGTAAGTTATTTAAATCAGTCAGCTTTCCAAATTGTTAAAGAGCAATTGTTTTTCAACCTAATAAAAGGTGTCGAAACCATTTTTAAAGACTCTCAAAGAGAATACTTAAAAATGGTGGAGCTATGCGGGATCGAACCGCAGACCTCTTCGCTGCCAGCGAAGCGCTCTCCCAGCTGAGCTATAGCCCCACATAACGTCTCTTTAATTTTTTAACCTAATCAATCTGTGTGAACACTCATAAATTGCAATCTATCGTTTAAGGAGGTGATCCAGCCCCAGGTTCCCCTAGGGCTACCTTGTTACGACTTCACCCCAGTCATGAACCACAAAGTGGTGAGCGTCCTCCCGAAGGTTAAACTACCCACTTCTTTTGCAGCCCACTCCCATGGTGTGACGGGCGGTGTGTACAAGGCCCGGGAACGTATTCACCGTGACATTCTGATTCACGATTACTAGCGATTCCGACTTCACGGAGTCGAGTTGCAGACTCCGATCCGGACTACGACGCACTTTTTGGGATTCGCTCACTATCGCTAGCTTGCAGCCCTCTGTATGCGCCATTGTAGCACGTGTGTAGCCCTACTCGTAAGGGCCATGATGACTTGACGTCGTCCCCACCTTCCTCCGGTTTATCACCGGCAGTCTCCCTGGAGTTCCCACCATTACGCGCTGGCAAACAAGGATAAGGGTTGCGCTCGTTGCGGGACTTAACCCAACATTTCACAACACGAGCTGACGACAGCCATGCAGCACCTGTCTCAGAGTTCCCGAAGGCACTAAGCTATCTCTAGCGAATTCTCTGGATGTCAAGAGTAGGTAAGGTTCTTCGCGTTGCATCGAATTAAACCACATGCTCCACCGCTTGTGCGGGCCCCCGTCAATTCATTTGAGTTTTAATCTTGCGACCGTACTCCCCAGGCGGTCTACTTAACGCGTTAGCTCCGAAAGCCACGGCTCAAGGCCACAACCTCCAAGTAGACATCGTTTACGGCGTGGACTACCAGGGTATCTAATCCTGTTTGCTCCCCACGCTTTCGCATCTGAGTGTCAGTGTCTGTCCAGGGGGCCGCCTTCGCCACTGGTATTCCTTCAGATCTCTACGCATTTCACCGCTACACCTGAAATTCTACCCCCCTCTACAGCACTCTAGTTTGCCAGTTTCAAATGCGGTTCCGAGGTTGAGCCCCGGGCTTTCACATCTGACTTAACAAACCACCTGCATGCGCTTTACGCCCAGTAATTCCGATTAACGCTCGCACCCTCCGTATTACCGCGGCTGCTGGCACGGAGTTAGCCGGTGCTTCTTCTGTCGCTAACGTCAAGATATGCAGCTATTAACTACACACCCTTCCTCACGACTGAAAGTACTTTACAACCCGAAGGCCTTCTTCATACACGCGGCATGGCTGCATCAGGCTTTCGCCCATTGTGCAATATTCCCCACTGCTGCCTCCCGTAGGAGTCTGGACCGTGTCTCAGTTCCAGTGTGGCTGATCATCCTCTCAGACCAGCTAGAGATCGTCGCCTTGGTGAGCTCTTACCTCACCAACAAGCTAATCTCACCTGGGCTAATCTTAGCGCGAGAGGTCCGAAGATCCCCCTCTTTGGTCCGAAGACATTATGCGGTATTAGCTATCGTTTCCAATAGTTATCCCCCACACTAAGGCATATTCCCAGGCATTACTCACCCGTCCGCCGCTCGTCAGCAAATTAGCAAGCTAATTCCTGTTACCGCTCGACTTGCATGTGTTAGGCCTGCCGCCAGCGTTCAATCTGAGCCATGATCAAACTCTTCAATTAAAGTTTTTTGGTTGCTCTGTCTTCTTAGTTAAAAGAGGGCAGAAACAAAACCGGCTCAATGATTAATACTGATTTCTTACATAAAAGTAATTTTGTGTAGTCACTCAGTTCATTGATTATTTTTGTTTGAATTCACTTCGAAAAGTAAAAGCAAAGTAGTGATTATCAACTCACAAGTGCCCACACAGATTGATTTGGTTAAATTGTTAAAGAGCATTTCTTCTACTTTCGAAGCACTTAAGCCTTTCAGTGAAGAGGACGGTTATTTTATCCAATTAAACTTAAGTGTCAAACACTTTTTTTTATTTTAATTTTAAAACCGTTTTTTCAACCAACCCTTTGCTGCTCTACGTTGAGCGCTCCGTGTCAGTGAGGATGCATTATAGGGACACAGCTTATATTAGCAAGTATTAAATGCTCATTTTTCTATATTTACTTACTGTTTGTTGAGCATTTATACAAAAGGAAACTTATCTTTTTTTACCCTTAGCTACAATACAGGTTATCAACACAGTTACCCACAATTCAAAGTATTTAGTCAAATTCAAATTGATAAATAATATCTACAGCACTCTCTAAACTTGATATCACCTCTATATAGAAATTACTCATCATTCGATATCTTAAAGTAAACTCACCAACAGAGTTAAATATGCCAACACCATATTTAACTTGTAGACCAGGTGCAATATAACCACTTATTGTAACTTGTGATTCCTCACCGGAACCTGCAGTATCAAGCTGAAGATCTTGAACGCCAAACGCTTGCCCTATTTCTCCAACAATCTTACCGCTTTTAGCAATGCTTAAACCAATTAACGTTGTTGTCATAGCATTACCACCAGATTCAGCATCAATATCCTGCCCTCTCAATAAATAAGACAATGCATTAGCTTGTGGCATACTTGGTGAAGAAAATATTTCAACGGTTGGTGTATCTGCAGAGCCATTAACTCGTATTCCTGCAATAACATCGTCACGAGTATTTTCTGGATTTCGAATAGCCTCTATTGCTACATAAGGTTGATCAGCAGGACCATTAAATAAAATCTTACCTTTTTGTATTTGTAAGTCTTGGCCGAAAGAACGATAGGTTCCCTCCTTTATATTGACTTCACCATTAATGAAAGGAGCTTTATCCTTTTGCGTGATATTTAGCTTACCAATTAACCCTCCCTCTAAACCAAAAGCAGATAACAACACGTCATCACCAATGCTAATAATAATATCCGTCTCAACTCTCATTGGTAATGGGGTCGTTGTATCTATAGGCTTTAAATTATCAGTCAGAAGTACTTCATCAGAAGATACACCAATGGCACTTTCTGGAAGGTTTTTAACTACTATCCTTCCCCATGGAATACCTATAGAACCACTAATTTTAGCAAGGGTTGGAATTATTCTGATTTGTAAGTCGGGCTTTACTTTCAGTTTCACCATTGGTGGAACATTAACTGGTAACTCTTGCCCCGATACATCTAGACCGACCTTCCAATTATCTAAGTTAGACCATTCTCCTGTACCATCTATATTAAGCTCACCATCAGGAGTTGTAATCAATGACGTTAGTACTGCGTCATAACCTGAGAATTGAATATTTATATTACCTTGGTTAATATCAACCGGAGATACATCTCCTTTCATCTTTATATTATCTATAGTAATTGCCCCTAACATTTTAGGGTGCTCAATTGGGCCAGATATATTAATACGTGATTTGATTAACGCATCTAGTTCACTGTATTCACCCAATAATGGTTTAAGCATAGATAAAGACAATTGCTCTATCTCAGAGAACCCCGTTAAGGTCTTCTTACCTGTAAGTTGGTCAATATTCATTTCTCCCTTTAATTGACCATTATTGGTTAGCATTACAGCCCAATTAGAGGTTAATTGATCATTCTTCATCTCTGCATTTACAGTTATCTCATCCCAACCTACAGTGATGGTATCTTCCATTATCTGTTCTATTTTACCTTTTGGTAAGATAATAGAGGCTTTCACATGAGGCGATGAGTTTTCAAACCAGTCAGCAAAGACATCCACATTAATCTCACCGTATATTTGGGTTTCCTCAGGTAAAAAAGCTGCTAATTTCTGAAACTGGAACTGCTTAATACTTAAATCAACAGCTCCTTCTTTACCTGCTGTTAAGTCCTTATTAAGACAAACTGATGCTCCATCTTCTTGACTCCAACAATGCGCTTGAATAAATGCTTGTTGTGTTTGAATATTATAAGATAGCTCTGCTTGTTTATTTAACTTCCAAGGCCCTATGTCTGTAATAACATCGGCTTCACTAAGCTCTCCAATCCAACTTGTTGTTCGATCTAATGCACCTTTGAATACAAGATGAGAGTCAATAGTGTCTGTATCCAAGTCTATATGTAATTGGTGCTCTTTTTCTTCACCATAAAATTTGACTAACAGTTTATGTAATACTTGCTTTTGGTATTGTCCATTTAACAATTCAATCTTTAAATTGGCATCAATCTCAGGAATTGGACTTACATAACCTTTAATTGAAGCTTTCTCTAATTTAACTTCTTTTTGCCATTCAAGTCCTAGAGCATCCAGATTAAGATTAATTGTTGGTTCAGCAAACTTACCCTCTAACTCTACTCTTCCTGTTAGCTTTCCATACAAATTAGGAACAGAATCAGACAACTCAGGGAAATTAACATCTATATTGAGATCCCACTCTTTATCTAAGGCCCCAGATACTGCAATACCATTATTACCATGTTGCAGTGCTAGTTGAGGTATATTTAAATTAACCATTCCTGAGCCATTTACATCTTGAGCTTTTAACGCACCTTTTATATCCAATGGGTATTCTCTGAATATGCCATTAATATCAACCTTAGGAAACTCAACAATCCAGCCTCCCTGTTGAGTTAAATACCCCGTAGTTGATAATTCACCACTAACATTACCTTCAGCCTCACTCCATTGAAGTCCTGGCTGGATATTTTGTAGTCGTATATCTGCTTTCCAATCAACCAATGATGCCCAACTAGCTCCAGCGGTACCAGAAACAGTTCCTCCTAAGGTGTTTACTAGCAGTTTAGATAGCTCTATCTCTTCTAAACTACCTTTTCCTTTTAAGTCAATTTTTGTTGTTGGGATATCTACGCCTTCAACATTAGCTTTAGTTGAAAAGTGGTATCGATTTAAATCACCTTTCACATTCAATAATATAAGCTGAGTCGTTACCTCTTTTTTTCCTTGCAACGGCCAATAAAGTTTTCCTTTCGAAAGTTGAATATCAAAAGGAAGCTCTTTTTTTAATGGTTGAACATGAGCCTTTATATAAGCCTTTAAGCCACCACTCAATTGTAATGAGGCTTTTAAGTCTGCCACACTACCTGTAGCATTTAATTTTAAATTATGACCTTTTAATTCAGTTTTCTTTACCTTAAATAAAGCATCAATAAATAACGGATAATCATCGGTGAGTGTTATTTTTGTATCTAGATTGATATTCGCTTCAGGGATGTCTAAATAAAAATCAGTTACTCCAACGTCATACTCTTTTGCTGTTGCTGTAAAGTTCAACTGATTAATAATTACAGGGGTTTCTTGCTTTAACGTAAAATCACTCAGCGAAAATTTTTCAACGGAGATATTCAGAGGTATATAAATAGATGGAAGTTCAATTACAGAGGATGTTTGATTTGCATGAGGCTCTACCTTTTTTCCTTCTTTCTCAGATTGTGCTAATTCAACAGTGATCGTTTCCCATGATAATGGTGTCAGTGTCAAATCACTTTGATAAAGTCGAAGACCAGTGTTAAACGATTTCCAACGTACCTTATTCCCCAATATATTAATATCAAGATCATTAATATTGATACTGTCGATATTTATTGGAATAGGGATTGAAAGGAGTTTTTGTTCAACTGGTGCTTCTTTGGGTTTTTCTGTACTTTTGGGGATCTTAGGGAGGTCGAGTCTTAATCCATTAATAGTAATGTCATTAATGCATAATGATGGTTCTAATAAACATTTAGCAGTAAAAGAAAAATGCAATTTATTAGCATCTATTTTTAACAACTCATCATTTCTATAGTGGATACCAGATAAGGTAAATGCAGGAATTAAGCTGCCTTCTGCATTTTCAATCTGTAGTGCTGGGATGGCTTTTTCAACTCCCCACAAGGCTAATTTCAACCCTGAATTGGTAAAGACTAACGCTCCAATAAACAGCATAATCACGAGAATTGTTATTGGTAGGAAGAAAGCTAAACACAAACAGTGACGGCTAAATTTACTCTTCTTTACTTGTTGTATTTCTTGCAAAGCAATTTCTTTTTCTATGGAACTCATACTTCTGGACCCAATGTAAAATGGACTTTAAATTCGTCACCAGGATTCGCATCAAAGCCCCAAGCAAAATCAAGACGTACAGGCCCTACAGGTGAAGCCCATCGAACACCAATACCTGCTCCTCTTTTCCAATCAGGTGTAGAAATCCAAGAATCACCATAGTCAACAAAAGTCGCAATCCACCAATTACCCACAACTCTGTATTGATACTCTAAACTTGCAGTTGCCATGTATTGACCACCAGTCAAGAAACCACTTTCATCTTTAGGTGATATTTCTTCATAACCATAGCCACGAATACTGTTATCTCCCCCAGCAAAAAATCGTATTGAGGGCGGCAACTTATAAAAATTATCGGTGTACATTGCTCCCATATCACTTCGAGCAACACCTCGATGATTTTGTCCAAGACTCCGAACTATCGCTCCTTGTGCCTGTACCCTTAGTAATCTTGCATCAGAAGATAAGCTTTGATCTGTCGCTTCAATCGTAAAAGACTTTTTATCTCCCCACATAGGCATAGTGCCACCACGAGAACGGCTTTTGGCAAATGAAACACCAGGTAATACTAAAAAGGCAGTTCCATCTTGAATACCTTGAGTAAACTCTTCATAAAGAAAACGCGTATAAATTGTTCTATGCCAACCTGAGTCAAAAATCCAATGCCTTTCAAAGGCTAAATTAGACTCTAAACTATCAGTATTTCGGTTATCGATATTCTTTAAACCATACTTAACAATGTAATAATCGTTTAACACTTGCTTTAATGGAATTTTATAAGAGACTGTTGCTTCTTGTTCTGGTTTAGACACTTGCAGTGCAGTATCTAAACTATGGCCAGCATCGTTAAGCCACGGTTTTTTCCAGCGAACTTTACCTCGAACACCAACATCTGTTGCATAACCAAGACTTGTTTCTAATTGATTTCTTACTTGTGGAGAGAGGTGAACCGTCATAGGTAATAACTGGGTAGAACCGATAGCATCAAGATCTGGTTCAACATAAACAGAAGAAAACCACTCAGTATTCGATAAGGATTGATTTAAAAGCCCGACTTGACTTGCTAAATAAGGATCGCCTTTTTTAAAAGGAATGATAGCTCGAACTCTGACTTCTTCAATTTGGCTACCATTGATAGTTGTAACTCCAAAATGATAACGATTACCGCTATTATAATGTAAACGTATCATTGCTTGACGCCTACCAGGGGCTACCTCTAAACGGCTAGTGACAAACTCCCCATCGAAGTACCCTTTTCTCAAAGCTAAATTTTGCAAGGTCGCTTTTAAACTGGCGTATTTTCCATGGTCAATAACTTCACCTAGATTTAAACCTGATTTTTCAATCGCTGCTATAAAGTCAATATCTTTTTTAGCATCCCCTGTAACCACGATATCACTGAGATAAATATAAACAGGCTTACCCGGTTTTACTGTCATAATCAGTTCATTGTCATCAGCTTCTCCATCAATAGAAAAAGTGACGACTGGTTCGTAATAACCAAGGGCTTTTAAGGCATTAATAACATTTTCTTCAAGGCGAGATTGAAAGCGAAGAGAAGTCGAATAATCCTCTTCTGGAATGTTTGAGGTATAGGCTTCTACATTGCTCAATAAAGGTCCATCTAAACCCTCAATACTCAATTCCGTCTCAGCTAGCACATAAGGTGAAGCAATAAACAAGCAAGAGGTAATAAAAAGGGATAACTTCTTTGTCATATTAATAATTATTCTATTGATTCAATCATGCATTTTATGTAATTGTAATTTACTCGGTTTGTAGAGTAGCACAAGAGAAAAATCTTCCATATGATTCAGTTGAAGGATGCGACATGATCATGAATAAAACCAATATAATACCTTTACCTCCACATTTTGTCTCTCAAGTGAATATAGAAACCTGCCCTCAAAATCATGAAGTGATTTATTTAGGAATGGGATGTTTTTGGGGAGCTGAGCGCCTTTTCTGGCAGTTATCCGGAGTATACTCCACAGCGGTTGGCTACAGTGGCGGTACAACAATAGACCCTAAATATAAAGAAGTTTGTACAGGAACGACAGGACACGCTGAAGTCGTAAAAATTGTTTACAATCCTAAGGTTATATCTTTGGAAGCATTATTACACTCTTTTTGGCAACAGCACGATCCAACTCAAGGCATGCGTCAAGGTAATGATATAGGCACTCAATATAGATCGGTAATTTATACAAACTCAAATAAACAACAATTGATAGCTCAAAAGACACAACAACAATACCAAGAAGCTTTAAGTAAACAAGGCATCACTCGTTTGATTACCACCGACATTGTATCAGCACCACCTTTCTATTTTGCAGAAGAATACCATCAACAATATTTAGCAAAAAACCCTGATGGGTATTGTGGATTAGGAGGAACAGGGGTCTGTTTCATATAGCAAAGAGGTGCTCGTAATGAGCACCTCTTTCATTTAGGCTGGCATAATGGATAACTGACGAATATGTTGATTTACTTCACTCATCACTGATAGCATTCTTCTATTTTCTTGTTTTGGCATCAGTATTTTTCCACCATCAAACTCAAATGAACCTACACCTTCAATATATAAATTCCCTTTAAATAAAGTTTTTACGAAACGTGCCACCTGCAGTGGGCGATAAGCTTTAAAATTTCTAAACATAGCTCTTACCTCAATAATCCATAATAAGGTTTTCATTAGTAGTCCATCAAAACATCCTGCATATAAACAACAATGTCTTATCTAAAAACGACGCTCTCTGAAACATTTAAGTAACATTATAGAATGCAATACAACATACAGCAAGTTGGGTACTTAATTTTCTATTAAGAAAAAGTAAGAAACTTAACTTAATAATGATTCAGCTATAACTGGTCGAATCGCTTTTTCTTGGTCTCTGCACTACACTACAAACACTCATTTCCAAGGATAATAAAAATGAAAACAGTAAAACTACTCGCTCTTAGCACACTCCTGTTACCATCACTTTCTTTTGCTCACAATATTTCATTAAACCAAAATGTACCTTCAGTATCTGTTGAACAATACGGTGAAATTACTTATGCCAACGATTCTGCTGTATACCAAAATTGGAACAGTGAACAATTAAAAGGGAAAGTTCGAGTATTACAGGCCATTGCTGGTCGAAGTGGTGCTAAAGCAATGAACGCTGATCTTATGAGTGCTATTACCCTAGAAAAGTTCCCTGAATCAAAATATCAAACTACAACAATAATTAATCAAGACGATTCTATTTGGGGAACTGGTGGGTTTGTAAAATCTTCGGCTGAAGAAAGTAAAAAAGAATTTTCATGGTCATCGATGGTTCTTGATGAAAATGGCAAGGTAGCCACAGCTTGGGATCTTCAACCTGAAAGCTCTGCTATCATTGTTCAGGATAAAAAAGGGAATGTACTTTTTGTAAAAGAAGGCAAACTATCTTCTGACGAAATAGAACAAGTTATTAGCTTAATTCAGGCTCAGCTATAAATAAATGGCTTGCTTATAAATTGTTATATTATTACATTTACCACTCAAATTTCTTTAGGGTGGTACAATGCAATCGTACTTTTTTACTAAACAGCGTTGGTTAAATTGGAGTTTAGCAATTACTCTAGCGCTATTTAGTGTCTTGGTTGCTTATCACCAAATTGATTCCAACATACAGCATCATGAACACCACAACTGCCAATTATTTCATTCTATTGGCTCTGGCCTTGTTATTCATGTCAGCTCCCCCTCTATTATTCCTCAACCTATTATTCATTTTGAATTCTCTGCTGTAGAAAATAGCTCTCCGTTTTCGATTACCGTTCACTCTCGAGCACCTCCTTTTTCTATCGTCTAACATTAATAAATTACATCACATTTATAACTCTTAGATAATAGGAAGCACTCATGCTTATCTGTAATAAAAAAAATGCACTACGACTAATCATCTCTACTACATTATTTTCAGTACCACTAATGACTTATGCCGCTGATCATCATGGCGATCATGATGGACACGATCATTCTGATCATTCTGAACACTCAGAGCATCGCCAACACGACGCACACGTTCATGGTGTAGTTGAAACCAATATAGCTCAAGATGGCGAACATTTACTTTTTGAAATCACCGCTCCTGGCTCTGATGTTGTAGGGTTTGAACACACTCCTAAAAACAAAGAACAAGAACAGTTATTAGAGCAAGCTATTGCTAAACTAAAAACGCCAAATGCAATTTTCTCTCTACCAGAGTCTGCCAACTGTGAAATTTCGGATATACATGTTTCTCATAATATGAAAAGCGAAGACCACGATGACCATGACCATGACCATGACCATGACCATGACCATCATGATGATGATTCTCACCATGAAGAACATCAAGGTGAACATGGTGAATTTACTGCTCAATATGAATATCATTGCGAAACAATGTCGGAATTAAATCAAATAGAAACACAGTGGTTTAGTGTATTTTCTCACACGCAAAAAATGACAGTTCAGTATCTAGGTAACTCAGGACAGAAAGCAGCAACGTTAACCGCTAAAAAAGCAGTTCTAGCTCTATAATTTAGGTATGACGGTGGCAACGCCGTCATAATTTTTATGAATATTATTGAATTATCAAACCTCACTTTTTGCTGGCCAAATCAAACAGAGCGAACGCTTGATATTCCAAGTTATCTGCAACAACAAGGAACCAAGGTATTTATCAAAGGCCCAAGTGGCAGTGGTAAATCAACTCTACTTAGCCTCCTTACTGGGATCTTATCCCCTACCAAAGGAACGGTGAGTATTAATGGTACTGACATCAATCAATTGACCTCAAATCAACGAGACCGATTTAGAGCAGATAATATTGGTTATATTTTTCAGCAATTTAATTTACTGCCTTATCTTTCCGTTATTGATAATGTTATTTTGCCATACCAGTTCTCATCAAAAAAAGAACTCTCAAAACAAGATCTAATAAAAGAAGCTGAGCGTCTACTAAATCAACTTCAATTGCCAAGTTCTCACTTTAGTAAACCAATTACTGACTTAAGTATCGGTCAACAACAGCGAGTCGCAGCAGCAAGAGCATTCATTGGTAAACCTAAACTGATCATTGCTGACGAACCTACCTCAGCATTAGATCACGAAACTCGCTTTGCTTTTATTCAACTCTTAATGGAAGAATGTGAAAGCAGTGGCGCAGGATTACTTTTTGTTAGTCATGACCCAAGTTTGGAGTCTCTTTTTGATCGTTGTATTGATTTAAGAACATTAAATAATGCAGGAGATACGCTGTGATTGGTATTGCTCAATTAGCATGGAAAAGCCTAAGAAACCGAAAAACTACTGTCGTATTAACGGTATTAACTATCGCTATTTCTGTCATGCTATTAATGGGAGTTGAACGAATTAGAACACAAGCAAAGACAAGCTTTGCCAATACTATTTCTAATACCGACTTAATTGTTGGTGCCCGTTCAGGTCAGGTTAACCTACTGCTTTATTCTGTTTTTCGCATTGGTAATGCCACCAACAATATTGACTGGAAAAGCTATCAAGAGATCAGCAATCAAAAATCAGTAAAATGGTCAATTCCAATCTCTCTAGGTGATTCCCATAAAGGCTTTAGAGTCATGGGAACTAATCAAGATTATTTTCGTTTTTATCAATACGGAAAAAAACAACCATTAACCTTTAAAGAAGGTAAACCATTTTCACACTTATTTGATGTCGTACTCGGTGCCGATGTAGCAAATAAACTGAGCTACAAACTAGGTGATAAATTAGTTATCGCTCATGGAATTAGTGATAAGTCCTTTACTCGTCATGATAATTTACCCTTTACCGTTACTGGTATTTTAGCACCAACCGGAACCCCAGTAGATAAAACCTTGCATGTATCTTTAGGTGCAATCGAAGCGATACATGTTGGTTGGGAAAGTGGTGCTCATTTAGGAGGTACACCAGATGCGGAAATATTGGAACAACATCAATTTGAACCTCAAGCAATTACCGCGTTCATGCTAGGGCTTAACTCAAAAATTCAAACCTTTGCGCTACAACGATATATTAATGATTATAATAAAGAACCGCTAAGCGCCATTCTTCCTGGTATCGCATTGCATGAATTATGGGGAATGATGTCGATGGCAGAACAAGCTTTATTGGCCGTCTCTGTTTTTGTTGTTATTGCAGGCTTAATGGGAATGCTCACCAGCTTATTAACCAGCTTACAAGAAAGACGACGAGAAATGGCCATCCTAAGATCAATGGGAGCTCAACCGAAACACATTTTCGCACTACTTATTAGTGAAGCCGTCGTAATAACAACCTTTGGGATCATTATAGGCCTATTGGGTTTATATCTATCTCTATCTCTATTACAGCCCATAATTCAACAATATTATGGTATTGCCATTGAGCTTACATTACCAAGCTTATACGAATTAAAACTATTAGCGCTTATTCTATGCTCTGGTTTTATTATCGGGGTTATTCCAGCCATTCAAGCGTATCGACACTCATTGAGTGATGGTATGACAATTAGACTTTAAGGATAAACATGAAAAATAAATTCTTACTCTGCTTATTATTACTTTTGCCCTTCAGCGCTTTTAGTAATGAAGTATTAAAACTCGATTGGATTGATTTAGTTCCCGAGAAAGAAAGAAATCAATTTGATGCGGTAGGTATGCCACAGGTCAATCATAATGGTACGAAAATGCAACAATCTATTGTTGGCGGAGTTCGACAAGAATTGAATGGCAGCATGGTAAAAATTCCAGGTTTTGTTATTCCACTAGAAGGTGATGACCACATGATCACCGAGTTTTTGCTAGTGCCTTACTTTGGTGCTTGTATTCACGTTCCACCACCACCACCAAACCAAATCATCTATGTAAAGTTTGAAAAAGGTGCCCCAATACAGCAGCTATGGGATGTTATTTATATCGTAGGAAAGCTAAAAACAGAAACCATCAATAGTGAGCTTGCAGAAACTGGATATCTCATTGAAGGGGTTCGCTTAGAAGAATATGATGATGAATAATTAACATACTTAAATCACTGGTTTATTTTAAATAATTAAATATAATTAGATAAATAAACCAGTGTACTTGCATAAACTCCTACTAACGTAATACTGATAAGTACATTTTTAATATTTAAGCCTTTCATTACCTCTTCCCTAAGAAAACAATTAAACGATTTATTTTAACAAAAACTTATCATTTAAGCCCTGTCTTTTTCTAATTATTTCTTAATTCTTGTTTTAAGGTTAAAGTTTTTACTTTCTAATACCGATACTATAAAAGATTAGTTATACCAATATGTCTAATTAGATAATCTATTTATTACGTAGAAAAACCACGAAATTAGGTGCACTTATGGATACACAGCAAGGCATCATCATTGAAGATGACACTCATAAAAAAGAACATTATGTTGTGAGTAGCGTTCGGCGCCTAAAAGAAATCGCAGTTAAGCAAGGTTTAGGAGCAAAACTGCAAGCTCAAAAGCCTGAAGAAACTCTGTTAAAGCGCGCACTATACAGAGAAAAATTATTACGAGAGCAACAACAGCAAAATTTAGAACAGATCATCAAGTTTGCTCACGACTACTGTAAAGATGAAACCGCAGGTGACCCTGATCCAGATTGGCTTCATCGTTTCTTTGAAATGGCTAAAGACATCCACGATCCCTCAATGCAACGTCTATGGAGCCAAATTTTCAAACAAGAAGTAATCACCCCAGGCTCTACATCTATGAAAGCCTTAAAAGTATTAAAAGACATGACGCAACGCGAGGCGCAAACATTTCAACGCGCAGCATCACTGGCTTGTAGTTTTGGACAAGACAATAGTAAAAAATTATTGCTTGGTTATAAGTGCGCTGGGACCCTATTTAATCTATATAAAACAGAGGGCCCACAACTAGTACATTTAGGCAATTATAAACTCCCTTATTCAAGCTTACTGCTCTTAATAGATTTAGGCTTATTACTTGGAACAGAGCTAGAGTCAGGTGAAATAGAATTTGAACCCGCTTTGCCATTACAGTATCAAGGGAAAAGCCTAGCAATAAAACCTATGCAGAAAAGCTCTCGCCTTATCTATTATCGCTTTAGTCCAACAGGTGCAGAGCTATGTAAATTACTGGGGAATAAATCTAACGATAGTTATTATGACAACTTGATCAGTTTACTCAGTCAGAAATTTATTGTAGAAACTGATGCAAAAAAAAGTATTTCTATCACCGCATAAAAATACAAACGCCCAGAAAAATGACCTCCTGGGCGCTTATTATTACGAGCTTCAAAGCAATTTAAATTATCTCTCGATCTCTTAACTCACCTAAACACTGTTCAACTAACACATCAATAGATTCACTTCCGGCAGGTAAATCAATCTCAGGGTTTACCGGGGATTGGTATTCTGAATCAATTCCTGTGAAGTGTTTTATCTCTCCTGCTCGTGCTTTTTTATATAAGCCTTTAGGATCTCTTTTTTCACATTCATCTAGAGAAGTATTCACAAAGACTTCTAAAAACTCGCCTTCTGGTAATAACTCTCGCACCATTTGACGCTCTGCTCTATGAGGCGAAATAAATGCACTCAATACAATTAACCCTGCATCTGCCATCAACTTTGAAAGCTCTCCGATACGTCTGATATTTTCTTGCCTATCATGATCCGAAAAGCCTAAGTCCTGGCACAAACCGTGACGAACATTATCCCCATCTAATAGGTAAGTATGGTAACCAAGTTCAGCTAATTTAATCTCTAACGCCCCAGCGATAGTTGATTTTCCTGCGCCTGACAACCCAGTAAACCAAAGTACTGCTGACTTCTGTTTTTTCAATTTAGAGCGCGTTTCTTTAGTTACAGAATGCTGGTGCCAAACAATATTTTCATCTTTCACAACGTCTTTGACTGTCATGTTTCATCCTTGAATTAAAATGGGAAAAAATAAGGGATTAACGTAAGTACTAACACCGAATAAATAATCGACATCGGTAATCCCACTTTTACGTAATCAAGCAGCGTGTAGTTACCCACACTAAATACTAATAAATTGGTTTGATATCCATAAGGAGAAATAAAACTGGCACTGGCTCCAAATAATACCGCCATAATAAAAGGCATAGGATCAACCCCATAGCCTAACGCCATGCTGTAGCCAATAGGAAACGCCAAGGCTGCTGCCGCGTTATTAGTGATCAATTCTGTTAATACTAAAGTAATCAGATAAACGGCGATCAAGGCACCCATCACTCCCCAACCATTAAATAACTCCATAAACATATTACCAAGTTGTACAGATAAACCTGATGACAACATTAATTGAGCAATCGAAAGTGCCGCTCCAACGATAACGACAATATCAATAGGAAAACGTCGACGTAGCTCTCCAATATTAATCACGCCGAGCGCTAATAACGCTAAGAGATAAACCGACAAGCCTTTGATTATCGGAAATATATTCAGTAATTCCGCAGCAATAACACCAGCAAAACCCAATAAAACCAAGGCACTTTTATCACCATCCAATTTTGCTGCAGAGTCGAGTTCACTAATAATGACAAATTCACGTTTTAGCTGTTGCTTACTCTGTTCAAAATCTTTTCCTGGCACTAGAACTAACGTATCACCAGCCTGTAGTTCAATTTTTCCTAAACCTCCTTCAAGACGTTCATGACCTCGTCGAATAGCGACAACCACGGCATCAAAACGGTCTCTAAATTTAGAAGACTTAATACTTTTTCCACGAATAGACGCGGATTGACTCACGATGACTTCTATTAAATTTTGACCATTTAAATGATGCTGACCAAAAAGCGTTAAGCCATTAATTTCTTGTAGTGTAGTGACACTTTCAATATCACCACAAAACAGTAATCTATCACCCGCTAAGAGCACCATATCAGGGTCAACCGAAGAGATAGTTTTTCCCTCTCGAATGACTTCTGCTAAAAAAAGCTTACGCAATGCTCTTAAGTTATTTTCGCTAATCGACTTTCCTACTAAT
>NZ_JBREXA010000003.1:0-83305 GCF_052920805.1 Aliivibrio wodanis | reverse complement strand
CTTAAGATACGCGTCATATCAATCGCATGGCTCGCACCTACCATTTGACGAGTCACTGGATCATCATCCAAGCCTTCAAACTGCTGTGCCATCCAACCTGGGATCTTCACATTGTTCATTTTGGCAAAGCGAGAAGCTTGTTTGAAGTTTGAAACGGGTAAAATACCTGGAATGATCTCAACATCAATACCAGCAGAGACACAGCGGTCACGAAAACGAAGGTAACTTTCTACATCAAAGAAGAATTGAGTAATAGCACGATTCGCACCCGCATCCACTTTACGTTTTAGGTTTAACAAATCAGCTTGTGCACTTTTTGCTTCAGGGTGAACTTCAGGAAATGCCGCTACTGAAATATCAAAGTCATGTTGAGATTTCAACAATTCAACCAAATCTGATGCATACATTTCAGGTACACCACCTCCTGCTGGAATATCACCACGTAAAGCCACGATATCTTTAATACCATTTGCCCAATAATCATTAGCAATATCTACAAGCTCTGAGCGGCTTGCATCAATACAGGTTAAATGCGGGGCTGCAACCAGACCTGTTTGTTCTTTAATTTCTTTAATGATTGAGTGAGTGCGGTCACGCTCGCCAGAGTTAGCACCGTAAGTTACCGATACAAATTTTGGTTTCAGTGTTTTTAAGCGGTGAATAGAGTTCCACAGTGTTTCTTCCATTTTTTCTGAACTTGGTGGAAAAAATTCAAAAGAAACATTAATACTGCCATCTAGTTCAGCAATATTTTGATTTAGTGACTCTAAGTGGCTTGCGTGTGAATAGGCCATGTCTTGCTCTCCCTGTTGTAATGCAAAAATGTGGCATTACAAAATATATCATCCGTGGCGACATCATTTAGACGTCTATATGTCTACAGAATGTATGTTATGGAGTTCAAAGTCAAGAGGCTGATTATGAATTTTTCTCAAGTAGCTATTGAGTTATTTTCAAGATGAAATAAAGAATATGAAAAAGAAGGGAGTTAAGCAAGATAATTGATAGATAAAAAAAACGCCAGCACTAGGCTGACGTTTAAATTATTAGTTGGCTATTGATTACTCAGCAGCAACAACTTCTAATTTCAATGTAGCAAATACTTCAGAGTGAAGTTGGATGCTAACTTCGAAAGAACCAGTAGTACGTAGAGCGCCTTCAGGAAGACGAACTTCGCTTTTCGCGATTGCAACGCCAGCAGCTGTAGCAGCGTCAGCGATGTCACGATTACCGATTGAACCGAATAGTTTACCTTCGTCACCAGATTTTGATGCGATAGTAACTTCTAGAGCGTTAACAGACTCAGCGCGAGCTTCTGCAGCAGCTAGTTGCTTAGCAACGTTAGCTTCTAGTTCAGCACGACGAGTTTCAAACATCTCTACGTTAGCTTTAGTTGCCATAACAACCTTACCTTGTGGGATAAGGAAGTTACGTGCGTAACCAGCTTTAACGTTAACTTGGTCGCCAAGGCTACCTAGGTTACCGATTTTATCAAGTAGAATAACTTGCATTATCTTAGTCCTCTATAAACTTATTAAACCGCTATCGACTTACAGATGCTTATCTGTGTACGGTAGAAGTGCAAGGTAACGAGAACGCTTGATAGCGCGAGCTAGCTGACGTTGGTATTTAGCACGAGTACCAGTGATACGGCTAGGTACGATTTTACCAGCTTCAGTGATGTAGTTTTTTAGAGTTGCTACGTCTTTGTAGTCAATCTCTTGTACGCCTTCTGCTGTAAAACGGCAGAATTTACGACGACGGAAGAAACGAGCCATGGGCTATCTCCAGATCTAAATTAATTTAATATGCTCAGCATGTAACACTACTCTCGCCACGCCATTTCGGCCTGTCTGATAAGTGATAAAACCACCTACCGTAACGTTACTGCTTTGAGCCAAGTTTGCAGTTAAAGCTTGAG
Organism: Aliivibrio wodanis; assembly: GCF_052920805.1. NCBI lineage: Bacteria > Pseudomonadati > Pseudomonadota > Gammaproteobacteria > Vibrionales > Vibrionaceae > Aliivibrio > Aliivibrio wodanis. Next base: position 81,384 of record NZ_JBREXA010000003.1, on the reverse strand, counting down.
ACCCTTGTCCACTAACTACCACGTTCATTCTGCAATAGACTTCACGTGATAAGCCAGCTTCCTGTTTAATCGAACGATGCTCAATGACAAAATGACAATGAGGTATGCCCGCAGGACTTAGACTTCGAACCGGAGCCTTAGCGATAATACCGCTCAACTCCAATCGATTGGTCATCAAATCAATTACTCAGCAGCAGCTTCTTCAGCGCGTGGTGCAGCGTCTTCACGCTTAGCAGAACGCTCTTCTTTAGCTTTCATCATTACTGATGGCTCAGTGATCGCAGCTTTAGTACGCATGATCATGTTACGTAGAACAGCATCGTTGTAACGGAATGCAGTTTCTAGTTCATCAATTACAGACTGCTCAGACTCAACGTTCATAAGAACGTAGTGTGCTTTATGCAGTTTGTTGATTGGGTAAGCCATTTGACGACGACCCCAATCTTCTAGACGGTGGATAGTACCACCAGCTTCTGTGATTGAACCAGTGTAACGCTCGATCATGCCAGCAACTTGCTCGCTTTGATCAGGATGCACCATGAATACGATTTCATAATGACGCATTGGTTGCTCCTTACGGATTATTCAGCTTCCACGATTGGCTCAGTCATCCAAGGGAAGCAAGGAACTAAAAATAAGACTGAGAATTAAGAACGGCGGATAGTATAGAAAAACAGCGTTATTGGCAAGAAAAAGATACCTAAATCACAAAAATATTTTCTTTGATTCAGTAAAAAAAAAGAAGGCAATGAAATACTCACTACCTTCACTCTTAGCCACTTGTTTTATAGACTATTTAAGCTTTATAACGAACGTTGACGTACCGCTTCAAATAAACAGACACCTGAGGCTACAGAAACATTTAAGCTGCTTACAGAACCTGCCATAGGGATTTTAATCAAGTCATCACAAGTCTCGCGAGTTAAGCGACGCATACCGTCACCTTCCGCACCCATAACAATCGCTAACGGGCCTGTTAATTTAGCTTGATAAACATCATGCGTCGCTTCACCAGCAGTACCAACGAACCATACACCTTTCTCTTGTAATGCGCGCATAGTACGAGCTAAGTTAGTTACACGAACCAAAGGAACAACTTCAGCTGCACCGCAAGCCACTTTGCTTACTGTCGCCGTCATTGATGCCGATTTATCTTTAGGTACGATAACCGCCGCGACACCAGCACCATCAGCATTACGCAGACAAGCACCAAGATTATGAGGATCAGTAACACCATCAAGCACTAAGAACAATGGGTTCTCAGTCTTGTTAATGATGTCATCTAAATCATGTTCATTTAACTGCTTAGCAGGAGTAACACGAGCAATAATACCTTGGTGATTAGCACCATTTGCTTTGTCATCCAACGTTTTACGTGGTAACTCTTGGATTTTAAATCCAAGATCAGTCAACTCTTTGATAATAGGTAATAAACGATCGTCTTCACGGCCTTTTAGTACAAATATTTCAATAAAACGGGCAGGGTCACGCTCTAGTACTGCTTTGGTTGCGTGGATACCAAAAAGAAATTCATTACTCATGTTATCGCTTCTTTCTATTACAAATTAGTGGTTCTAATGAGGCAAGTTTACCTCATTATCGAAGGATTGCTTATTCTGCTTTTGGTTTAGGCTTTCGTGCGCGCACTTTTTTCTTGTGCTTTGGTTTTGGCTTTCTTTTTGCCTTAACCTCTTCAGCAGAACCATCTGGGCGTTTCGTAGGTTCAACCATGGCTTGAGCTTTTGATTTCACTTTGCCCTTACCTTTGGACTTACGATCACCTAATTGACCACGACCTTTTGGCTCAGATTTATCACCTTTTGCCTTTGGTTTAAAATTTGGGTCACGACGAGGCGCTTTTTTATCATCACGCTTTCTTCGCATTGTCTTTGGCAGTTTTACCTTGACCACGCGCTTTACGCATTGAGGTCGTGCATTCAAAGTCAATGTTTCGATCATCTAAATTAACGGCAAGAACTTTAACTGTAACTTGATCACCCAAACGGAAGATTTGACCCGAGCTTTCACCCGTTAAGCGTTGACCTGCAGCATCAAACTGATAGTAATCATTTGCTAACGATGAAATATGAACTAAACCATCAATATGCAAATCATTTAATCGAACAAAGAAACCGAAGCCGGTGACATTCGCAATCACACCTTCTAGTTCTTCACCGATATGATCTTGCATGTATTCACACTTCAACCAATCAGCAACATCACGTGTCGCATCATCCGCTCTACGCTCTGTCATTGAACATTGCTCACCAAATACATCCATATCATCGAATGAATAATGGTAACCACCTGTTGGGGTCCAACGGTCGTTGTTTTGGCCTTTCTCTTTGGCAATTAAATATTTAATTGCACGGTGTAACAGTAGATCTGGGTAACGACGAATTGGCGACGTAAAGTGCGCATAACGCTTCAATGCTAGACCAAAGTGGCCTTGATTATCTGCGTTGTATACTGCTTGCTTCATTGAACGCAGCAGCATAGTTTGAATTAATTCTTTGTCAGGGCGATCGGCAATCAAATGCACCAATTGACCATAATCTGTTGGTGATGGTGTTAATCCACCAGATAAGCTTAAACCAAGCTCACCTAAGAAATCACGGAAACCTTGCAGACGTTCTTCACCTGGAGACTCATGCACACGGTACAGCGCAGGCTCTTTGGCTTTTTCTACAAAAGAAGCAGAAGCGATGTTCGCCAGAATCATACACTCTTCGATGATTTTATGTGCGTCATTACGAATAACAGGTTCAATACGATCAATCTTACGATCAGCATTAAAAATAAACTTGGTTTCTATGGTTTCAAATTCAATCGCACCACGTGCTTCACGCGCTGTTTTCAGCACCTGATACATGTTGTGTAATTCTTTAAGATGCGGAACTAATGGCTCATAACGTTGAGTTAGCTCTTCATTTCCATCAAGAATATCACTTACTTTATTGTACGTAAGTCGTGCGTGTGAGTTCATCACCGCTTCATAATGTTTAAAGCCTGACAGTTTACCTGACGCAGAGATAGTCATCTCACACACCATACATAAACGATCGACTTGTGGGTTCAATGAGCACAAACCATTCGATAATACTTCTGGCAACATTGGAACGACTTGCGCAGGAAAGTAAACCGAGTTACCACGTTGAATCGCTTCTTTATCTAATGCGTTATCTGGGCGAACGTAATAACTTACATCGGCAATCGCTACCCATAGACGCCAGCCACCAGAAGCTTTCGCTTGGCAGAATACCGCATCATCGAAATCTCGTGCATCTTCACCGTCAATAGTGACTAGTGGTAATTCACGAAGATCAACACGGCCTTCTTTTGCTTCTTCTGGTACTTCTTCTGCTAAGCCTTCAACTTGTTTTTCAACCGCTGTAGGCCATACATGAGGAATATTGTGAGTACGCAGTGCAATATCGATCTCCATTCCTGGCGCCATATTCTCACCAAGAACTTCAATAACCTGACCAGACATACCACGAGCACGGCCACCACGATCAGTAATATTAATCACAACGACATTACCCATACGAGCACCCATTTTGTGCTCATTAGGAATAAAGATATCTTGGTTAATACGTGAATCATCAGGTACAACAAAACCTTGACCATCTTCAATAAAGAATCGGCCAACAATTCCGTCATTGTGAGGTTCTAATACACGTACTACACGACCCTCTTTACGGCCTCGTTTATCTGTACCCGTTGGCTGAGCGAGTATCACATCACCATGAATGAGCTTCTTCATTTGGTGGAAAGGTAAAAGCACATCGTTGTCTTTACCAACGCTACCTTCAGGACGGATCCAACCGAATCCATCACGGTGTCCAAGTACAACACCTTTTAATACTTCAATTCGCTCTGGTAATGCGTAACACTGGCGACGTGTAAAGACTAATTGTCCGTCACGCTCCATCGCTCTTAAACGACGACGTAAGCCTTCATAGTTATCTTCACCAGATAAACCTAGGGCTTCGAATAAGTCATTACGATTTAAAGGCGCTTCTGCTTTTTGGAAAAATTCAAGAATGAACTCACGGCTTGGAATTGGATTCTCGTATTTTTCTGCTTCTCGATCTTTGAAAGGATCGTTTTGAATAATCTTAGACATAGGCTGACCTGCTTAGTCGGAGGAGATAATAAGGTAATTGTACCTGAGTATAGAAACAACAGATAGGAAAGGATCTGGAATTACAAGCTTAAACTCGCTTTAACAAAATCAGTAATTCGCTGTTATCTGTAAGCATATCCTGAATTGTATAATTATCTAACTCATCCAAAAATGCTTGCTTGGCTTTCGCCAGTGCACTCTTCAATCGACACGCGGATGTTATATGACAGAAATCAGGTGCGCAATTAACCACTTGTAATGGCTCAATAGAACGAATGACATCACCGATAATAATCTGCTGAGCAGGCCTACCTAAGCAAATTCCCCCATTCTTTCCTCGAACGGTTTTTACGTATCCTTCTTGCCCCAATTTATTTATTATTTTCACCATGTGATTGCGCGAAACATCAAATGTTTCGGTCACAATAGTAATACTTGTTAATTCATCCTTAGGCAATGAAGCTAGGTATATCAAGGCTCTCAAGCCAAAGTCAGTAAAGTTTGTAAGCTGCATATCCTCTCCTTAGTCTCTTTTTCATTGTAATTCTTCTCTTGACTAAAAGATATATTTTAGATACAACTTATAACATATATAATAAATACACCTTTAAAGGTAACTACTATGCTCAACAAAAACACTATCGATATCATCAAATCAACCATTCCATTACTGGCTGAAACTGGTCCTGCATTAACCGCTCATTTTTATGATCGTATGTTTACTCACAATCCTGAGTTAAAAGATATTTTCAATATGAGCAACCAACGTAACGGCGATCAACGTGAAGCGTTATTTAATGCGATCTGTGCTTATGCGGGTAATATTGAAAACCTAGCAGTTTTACTGCCTGCAGTTGAAAAAATAGCACATAAACACACCAGCTTTATGATCACAGCTGAGCAATACAATATTGTTGGCGGTCACCTAATTGCAACGCTTGATGAGATGTTTTCTCCAGGCCAAGAAGTATTAGATGCATGGGCTGAAGCTTACGGCATTCTTGCTAACGTATTTATTCAGCGTGAAGAGCAAATCTACCAAGAAAATGACCAATTAAATGGTGGCTGGCGTGGATTACGCGAATTCGAATTAATCGCAAAAGAAAAAGAGAGTGAACACATCACTAGTTTCACTTTTATGCCGACAGATGATCAATCTGTTTCACATTTTAAACCAGGCCAGTACATTGGTATTTACTTAAATCCTGAAGAGTTTGAAAACCAAGAAGTTCGCCAATACAGTTTATCTTCTGCGCCTCAAGAAAAAACATATCGCATTTCAGTAAAACGAGAAGAAGGCGGTAAAGCATCAAATTATCTACACGCCTCACTCAGTATTGGCGATAAGGTAAACCTAACAGCACCTGCTGGAGATTTCTTCTTAGAAGTTGAAACATCAACACCTGTTACGCTTATTTCTGCTGGTGTTGGCTTAACTCCGACTCTTTCTATGCTAGAAACACTTACCCAACATGAAGAAAAAGTAACGTGGTTACACGCAACGGAAAATGGCTCTCAACATGCATTTAAACAACACATTTCTGCTTTAGCTGAGAAGCATGAGCATATCTCTGCCTATACTTGGTATAACCAAGCACAGGAAACAGATACGCTAAATCAAGACTTCCAGTTTAACGGTTTAATTAATTTAACTGAGGTTAAAGAAGAGATCGTCTCTGATAATGGCCACTACTACTTCTGTGGTCCTGTTGGCTTCATGCAACATGTCGCGAAACAATTGATTGAACTGGGTGTCACTGAGGATCGTATTCATTATGAGTGTTTTGGCCCTCATAAAGTTCTATAGATTTATATAAACTAAAATGCAAAAACGGCCAGTGATAATTTATCACTGGCCGTTTTTTAGAGCTGATGAAATTACATATCTAACAAAAAATAGTTAAATACTAAAACTTAGGTTTTACCAGAAGGTATCTCTTCTTTTTGCTCTCGCAATCACATTGCCAGGCATACGCATTTCTAATCCATTCCGAAGATTAGCAATACGTTTATGTTTTCGTCCATCTGCTGTAACTGTGTTATATAGCCATCGATAGGCATCTTCATAGTCTAACGGGCTACCGTAATCACTTAAGAGCAGTTCAGCTAAATGGATCCGAGCGTTTACGTTCCCCATCGCGGCGGCTTCACGCAAGTATGGGATCGCTCGCTCTCTATCTTGCTGCACTAATGTACCCTTGGCATAATATCGACCAATTTGCTCTAATGCGGCAGGTAAGCCTTGCCTCGCGGCATTTTCCATATAATACAAACCAAGATCTACATCACGATCAACACACACCCCCCACGCTAACATATCTCCATAAAGAAATTCATACGCAGGTGAATCAATCTTGGTTGCACGGGCAACAATATCTTCAACTAACTGACAATTATCCACTTTCTTCACACGAGTTAAGTGTGAATTAGTCTCAAACAGCCGAAATAGTTGGTTTTCGGTATAAATAGGGATCGGCTCCCCGATCTCTTCACTAGAGGCATGCATAGGCACTAATGCTACCATGCAAGCCGCTACGAGATTTCGTAGTTTCATAATTCATCAACTCTTTATAACTGTAATCATTATATCGACGTAAGCGGCAATATCTTTAGACAAAATTTGCCCTAAGTGGCAATTTTTTGCCCATACTTTATAAGCCATTGATTAATCGTTGATCAAATAATTGATGGAAATATGAATTGGAAGCTCAAAGCCTCAAAATTTAGGTACAAAAAAACCAGCTACATGAGCTGGTTTTTCTTCATTCTCTAAGCGATTAAGCTTGGAATGGGTGTACTTTGATGATTGTCTCGTTACGGTCAGGACCAGTAGAGATAATATCAATAGGCACGCCTGTTAATTCTTCGATACGCTTAACGTAATCTAGAGCTGCTTGTGGAAGCTCTTCAATTGTTTTCGCACCAAATGTATTTTCAGACCAACCAGGCATAGTTTCGTATACTGGCGTTGCTTCTTCAAATGCCTCAGCAGCCATTGGAGAAACTTCTAGTACAGAACCGTTATTCATCTTGTAACCAGTACAGATTTTTAGTTCTTTTAGGCCATCTAATACGTCTAATTTAGTTAGACAGATACCAGATAGTGAGTTGATTTGAATTGCACGGCGCATAGCAACGGCATCGAACCAACCAGTACGGCGTAAACGGCCTGTTGTTGCGCCAAATTCATGACCAACATCGCCTAAGTGCTTACCAACTGGGTCTTGTTTTTCTAGACCGTCATATAGCTCTGTAGGGAATGGACCTGAACCAACACGAGTACAGTATGCTTTGGTAATACCTAGAATGTAACCTAAGTGACGTGGACCAAAACCAGAACCAGCAGCAACACCACCAGCAGTAGTGTTAGAAGACGTTACATAAGGGTAAGTACCGTGGTCAATGTCTAGAAGCGTACCTTGAGCACCTTCAAACATGATCTTGTCACCGCGCTTACGTGCAGCATCAAGAGTATCAGTAACGTCAATAACCATTGAAGTAAGTAGGTCAGCATAGCTCATTGCTTGCTCAAGTACTTCTTCATAGCTTACAGCGTCTACTTTGTAGTAGTTAACTAATGCAAAGTTATGGTATTCCATTACTTCTTTTAGTTTCTCAGCAAAAGCAACTTTATCAAACAGATCGCCAACACGTAGGCCACGACGAGATACTTTATCTTCGTACGCAGGACCGATACCACGACCAGTTGTACCAATTGCTTTATTACCACGTGCGATTTCACGCGCTTGGTCTAGCGCTACGTGATAAGGAAGAATTAGAGGACAAGCTTCAGAAATGAATAGGCGTTCACGAACTGGAATACCACGCGCTTCAAGTGGCGCCATTTCTTTTAGTAAAGCATCAGGTGAAAGCACTACGCCATTACCGATAATGCATTCAACATTATCACGTAAAATACCTGATGGAATTAAGTGTAGAACGGTTTTTTGACCGTCGATAACTAGAGTGTGGCCTGCATTGTGACCGCCTTGATAGCGAACTACATACTTTGCATCTTCAGTTAAAAGATCTACGATTTTACCTTTACCTTCGTCACCCCATTGGGTGCCCAGAACGACAACGTTATTTCCCATCTTTCCAAGTCTGCTTGTTAGTTAAAAATGGATTCTAGCACTGATAGAAAAATCTTTCAGGTATTTTTAATCGAAATCTCATTTTCACTATCAAAGCACTATCAATATATCGTAACTTACTATTTCTTTTTCTAATTAGATAAAAAGCAAGTTTACCATTATCCATTTGGCTCAAAATTCAAAGCATCACACTACAAATAACGACACCGGCAACAACCAAGCATCCACCAATACGACGCAAGGTATTATCCGGTTGTTCACTCAATTGAGCGACCATGTTACGCCAGCCATTTGGAGCAATTAAAGGGCCTAGACCTTCAACGATAAGTACACCACCAATAGCTAACCATACTGCATTACTCATCACTTACCCTTTTAATAGTTATCTAGCAGAAACAAAACAAGGCCCCGAAGGACCTTGTTTAAATTAGAGTGAACTAAAGTCTAAAACTAGACTTACTTCCCACCCATTGGATCATTCATGTATTTAAAGAAGTCAGTCTTAGGATCAAGTACTAAGATGTCATTCTTACTATTAAATGATTTTTCATATGCACGTAAAGAACGAATAAACCCAAAGAACTCAGGTTCTTTATTAAACGTATCAGCATACAGTTTTGCTACTTTTGCATCCGCATCACCACGAGTAATCTGTGCTGTTTTATCTGCTTCTGCAATGATTGTTGCTACTTCAAGTTCTGATTGAGCACGAATAACTTCTGCTTTTTCACGACCTTGAGAACGTAGTTTACGAGCAACTGCTTCACGCTCTGCACGCATACGACGGTAAATCGATTCAGAAATCTCTTCTGGTAGGTTGATTTTCTTGATTCGTAAATCAATTACTTCAATACCTAAATCACCCGTACCTTCTTGAGAATCAAGAAGTACAGTTGCCATGACTTGTTCACGCTTCTCAGAAACGATCTCTTTCACCGTTTTACTACCAATCTCAGCTCGTAAACCATCAGATACACGACGTTGTAATAAAGACTCTGCCGTTAAGATATTACCACCACCAGTCGCTAAGTAGAATTGACCAAAGTCTTTGATCTTCCATTTAACGTATGAATCGATGATAACGTCTTTTTTCTCTGATGTTACAAAACGGTCTGATTGATCATCCATAGTTTGAATACGAGCATCTAACGTATTAACACGATCGAACATTGGCATTTTAAAGTGCAAGCCAGGTTCATAAATACGTGTAATTTCGTTATTGTCTTTAATTAAACGACCAAATCGAGTAACAATACCGCGCTCGCCTTCTGGGATCACAAACAGTGACATTAAGAAAATAGCGATAACAACGATAAGCGTTGGGATCATTAACTTACGCATGATTAATATCTCCCTTCACGAGTTGAGTTACGACCAGTTGTATTAGTCGATGATTCTGGTTGTCCATTCTTCTCTAACTCAAAATCATAATTTTTAGATGATGATGTTGATGTTTGAGGAGCTGACTGCACTGAACCTTGTTGATTACCTGTGATTTTATCTAATGGAAGATATAACAAGTTACCATTTGATTCAGAATCAATCAGGACCTTACTTGTATTACTGTATACTCGTTCCATTGTATCTAGGTACAGACGAGTACGAGTAACTTCAGGCGCTCTATTATATTCAGGCAATAGCTTTTCAAACTGTGCAATCTGACCTATCGCTTCGTTTACTGTACGCTCTGTATAACCTTGAGCTTCTTTCTTCAAACGCTCAGCACGACCTGTTGCTTTGGGTAGAATATCATTGCTGTAGGCTTCCGCTTCACGAATGAAACGCTCTTCATCTTCTCGAGCAGCAATCGCATCATCGAATGACGCTTTCACTTGTTCTGGTGGGCGAGCTAGTTGGAAGTTGACATCAACAACAATTAACCCCATATCATACTTATCAGTAATACGATTCAGAGTTTCTTGAGTACGTTGACGGATCACTTGACGACCACTGGTCAAGATATCATCCATTTTCGCATCACCAATTACAGCACGAAGTGCAGAATCCGTCGCTTGACGTAAGCTGTCATCAGCATTGACTACGGTGTATAAGTATTTATGAGCATCAGCAACACGGTACTGAACACCCATCTCAACAGTAACTACGTTTTCATCTTTCGTTAGCATTAAGCCTTTTGAGTTTAATGAACGAATTGCTTGAATGTTAACTGGCGTCACTTGATCAATAAAGGTTGGCTTCCAGTTTAGACCTGGGTCAACCATACGATCGTATTGACCAAAGCGTAATACTACACCTCGGTCACTTTCACCAATAGTATAGAAGCCAGAGAATACCCAAATACCAATAGCCACTACAGCAATAAGACCTAAGCCAATTGCGCCGCCATTACCAAATGAAGGTAAACCGCTACCACCTTTATTATTTCCGCCTTTGTTGCCACCACCAAACTTACCGCTCAGTTTTTGACTTAGCTTGTTAAATACTTCATCAAGATCTGGTGGACCTTGATCACGACCGCCACGATTTTTATTACCCCAAGGGTCTTTATTATCGCCACCGCCACTCTTATTGTTGTCGTTATTGTTGTTATTTCCAGGCTCATTCCACGCCATTAGAAAACTCCAAAGTAATTATGAAGATAAAGAATTCTGTGAACTCTCATTAGTAATAATAAAATTACTTAATGGAGTCTCTTCACGTTTTTCTAACTTAGACCAATCAACTTGCTGCATACGTATATCAATCAACAAGCTGCCATCATCCTGATATTCTTCTTTTATAATGCTATGCATTTGAAAGAATTTACTTCTAAAACGCCCAACCGACTCAGGTGGTAGTAACAATGTATGCTCTACCATTTGCCCTGCTAATCGTTCCGTTAATGCTTGAAAAAGTAAATCAATGCCTTGGCCTTCCATTGCTGAAACCCAAACACACTGAGGAACCCCTTCCTCATCACGTTCAATTCGTGGTTGTTGATCTTCTAAGTTATCAATCTTATTCATTACGAGAAGATAAGGCACCTCATGGGCATCAATCTCTTCAAGAACAATATCTACTGCTTCAATATTCTCACGAAAACGCTCATCACTGGCATCAACAACATGTAACAAGATATTAGCTTCTTGCGTTTCTTGTAATGTCGCTTTAAAGGCAGCAACAAGATCATGAGGTAAATGACGGATAAAACCGACGGTATCAGCAAGTATTGAAGTACCAACATCTACAACTTCAATCTTACGGAGCGTTGGATCAAGCGTGGCAAACAATTGATCAGCGGCATAAACCCCTGCTTCAGTAATTCGGTTAAATAACGTAGATTTCCCTGCGTTGGTGTATCCGACTAACGAAACGGTTGGGATTTCAGCTCTGATCCTGGCTCGACGGCCTTGTTCACGCTGTTTTGCAACTTTACCCAATCGACGCAAAATTGCTTTGATACGATCTCGCAATAATCGTCTATCAGTTTCCAATTGAGTTTCACCGGGGCCACGTAAACCTATTCCACCTTTTTGGCGTTCAAGATGTGTCCAACCTCGGATCAATCGAGTAGATATATGACGTAATTGTGCTAACTCAACTTGCAATTTACCTTCATAGGTTCGTGCGCGTTGAGCAAATATATCCAGTATTAACCCAGTACGGTCTATTACTCGACATTGACATAATTGTTCTAAATTTCGTTCTTGAGCAGGAGAAAGCGCATGATTAAAAATCACTATATCGGCATTCTTAGCTCGAACTGCTTCGGCAATTTCTAGTGCCTTACCCTCACCTACATAATATTTAGGGAGCGGAGATTGACGGGTACCCGTCACAACACCTAATGTGTTTACCCCCGCAGAAGATACCAACATTTTACATTCGTCGAGATCTTCAACATCCCCTTCATAAGTAAAACTAATATGCACAAGAATCGCCTGTTCACCGGATTCATAACGGTCAAACAAGCATTAACTCCTTAGTCGATTGTCTATTCAGATAGAATAGAACTAATCTTCTGTTTTTTCTTGTGGACGCTCGCCTTGTGGTCGATCACTTGCAGTGTGATGGCTTACAGCACGAGCAGGAACTACAGTAGAGATCGCATGTTTATATACCATCTGGTTTACTGTGTTCTTCAATAGGATAACAAATTGATCAAATGATTCGATTTGTCCCTGTAATTTAATCCCATTTACTAAATAGATAGACACTGGAATCCTTTCACGACGCAGCGCATTCAAAAATGGGTCTTGCAACGATTGCCCTTTAGCCATTTTTTGTTCCTTTTTGGTTTGTAATTGTAATTTTATTTAGCTATTAGTCTTTAGCTTATGACTAAATGCTCTGAAGTTAAACAACATTGATACGTTTTTGTGCTTATTTTCTCTCTAAACGATCTGAGATCGTTAGTAGGGCACCATCAATGTCATCACTATCCAGCCAAGTTAGTTCTTTCCAGCTACGTAGCCAGGTAATTTGTCGCTTGGCCAATTGACGAGTCGCACACACTCCACGGAAAACCGCATCATCTAACGTGCCCTCCCCATCAAAATAGTCCCACATTTGTCGATAACCTACGCAACGAATAGAAGGAAGGTCAGCATGAAGATCATCACGCTCATACAATGCACGAGCTTCTGCTTCAAAACCATCCTTCATCATATATTCAAAACGCAGTTCAATACGACGGTGAATTTCCGCTCTCTCTTTCGGTGCTATTGCAAATTGATGCACTTCATAAGGTAGAGGCTCACCTTTAATCTGGGTTAATTCTGTTAATGTTTTACCCGAAATTCGAAATACTTCCAACGCTCGGGAAAGTCGTTGTGGATCATTTGGATGAATTCTCTCAGCTGATACAGGGTCAATTTGTTTTAATTGATCATGCATAGCCTCCCATCCAAGATTCTCCGCTTCTTGCTCAATTTGAGCTCTAATGTCAGCATCCGCTGCTGGTAATGGCGAAAGGCCTTCAAGTAGTGCTTTGTAGTACAACATTGTACCACCGACTAATAAAGGTATCTTTCCTTGAGCAACAATGTCTTCCATTTCTTTCAGTGCATCACGGCGAAATTCAGCCACTGAATAGCTTTCCGCCGGATCTAGAATATTAATAAGACGATGAGGAGCCTGTAAAAGTTCATCTTCGTTTGGTTTTGCTGTACCAATATCCATTCCCTTATAGATAAGGGCTGAGTCTACGCTTATCAACTCTACAGGAAAACGTTTTCGTAATTCAATGGCTAAATTTGTCTTTCCTGACGCTGTTGGTCCCATCAAAAAGATGGCTTGAGGTAATGCTTTATTCATGACTAAATGCTTGTATCACTTGAGTAAGATCGATGTTTTTAAGCAATTTATTATTAAATTGGGATAAGTTTGAACCCCATAATTGCTCTAATTCCATCACTAACTGTATCGCTTGAGCGGTACTATAACTGGCTTCTTCATGCTGAATTTGATGAGAAAGCCAAATTATCACCTGTTCAAGAGATGGATTAATGCTATCCAGATACCTTAACAGATTCGGTATCAATTGTTGTAAATTCTGCTGCCTGATTGGCTGACAAACCGCCATAATGATCACGTTAGTATTATTTTTTACTTTTAAATCAATTCCAAGAGGTTTTAATACTGAAGTATAACTCAATACTTTATTACAAATAGTTTCTTCAATACCAACAGAAAGAGGGATCAATAATGGTTGTGCTCTCAGTGGCTCAATATGCACACTATTAAGTTGACCATAACTTTTTACAAACTCAGCATAACGTAAATCCAACAGTTGTAATTGTTCTTGATGCTGCAATAAAGAAAAAACCTTTTCGACAATACCTAACACCTTCCCTAAAGGTTGAGGTTGATTATTTCTTACGAGCGGTGTTGGAATAGATTTACATTTTTCTATCAAAGTAGATTGAACAGGACTACTAACATGCATTTCATTAATTTGATGATTTACAGAAACCCTCTCGTCATCAGAGGTTTTTAGCAATGCTTGATAGTTATTCAGCTCTTTTGAGGAAGGCTTTTCACTATTAAATGTGTGAGCCCTATTAGCAATTCGCGCTGCAGAACCAGATGCTCCTCTCGAGGATAACGAGCTTGAAGGCCAAGAATCAGAAGCTGCTTTATTTGGATAATCAGGAGTCGAATCTACCGCATTTTTTAGCTGTTCTGCTTTAGAGTCTGCACCTATTAAAGAATGCTCTTGTTGATATTCTTGCTGTTGATAATCATTTTGATTCGGTTGGCGAACATATTCTTTCATAGGAGGAAAATACGCTTCTTTATCTTCAATAAACTCCCCTGTTTGTCCATCAACCTGAGCTTTTGACAATAGTGCACTTTGCTGTAGCGCACCATAAATGGCTTGATAGATAAAATCATGCACTAAACGAGCTTGATGAAAACGCACTTCATGTTTTGCAGGGTGCACATTTACATCAACATCGTGCGGATTTATTTCAATAAATAAGATATACGCCGCATATTGATTCGCTAACAAAGAAGTTTCATAGCCTTGTCTAATCGCATGATTAATTAACTTATCTTTCATCATACGACCATTCACATAGCAATATTGAATATCACCTTGCGCACGGGCTCCTTCTGGTGCAGAAATCCAACCGTGAAATTTAAGATCACCATGCTCTAGTTCAACCTCTAATGCATGCTGTAGAAAATTAGAACCACAGACAGCAGCAAGACGCTTTTCAACTTGAATTTTAGTTTGGGCAGCACGATATTGACGAATTGATTTGCCGTTATGACGCAGATTGATCGTAATATCCAATCGACTCAAGGCTATTCGCTTTAATAACTCATCAATATGGGTGAATTCTGTTTTATCAGTACGAAGAAACTTTCGACGAGCAGGAGTATTAAAGAAGAGATCAACCACATCTATTGTTGTACCAATAGGATGCGCTGCAGGTTTTAGCTTTACATCCATATCTCGACCTTCAGCATAGGCTGACCAGGCTTCTTCTTGAGCTACCGTTCGAGAGGTTAATGTTAAGCGTGAAACCGAACTGATCGAGGCAAGCGCTTCACCACGAAAGCCAAGACTAACAATAGCTTCTAGATCATCAAGAGTGGTTATTTTAGAGGTGGCATGACGGCTTAAGGCGAGAGTTAATTCATCTTTTGCAATACCAAAACCGTTATCACGGATACGAATTAACTTACTACCACCTTTTTCTATATCAATATCGATGCGAGTCGCCCCCGCATCGATACTATTTTCAACTAACTCTTTTACAACAGAAGCTGGGCGTTCTACAACCTCACCCGCCGCAATTTGGTTGGCTAATCGAGCTGGTAAGATTTGAATAGGCATGCCTTTTCCTTATTATTTATTTGGAATAATAAGCACCTGTCCTACAGCTAATTTATCAGAACGCAGCTTATTAACAGCTCTGATACTAGATACAGATACTCCGTATTTAGTTGCAATTTTACCTAAGAACTCACCACGTTTCACCGTATGTTTCTTTACTGGAGCGACAATACTTACTTTCAATTTTTGGCCAACGAATAAAGTATCCGATTTCAATTTATTTAACGAACGAATACTACTGGTTGATACTTTATATTTAGCCGCTATTTTACCTAAATATTCACCAGAGCGAACCTTATGGGTAATCGTAACTCGTGTCGATTGAGAGCTAGATGTCTTTTTAGCGCTAGGTTTCGTCTTTGGTGCAACATAAACTGGGCGATTTCCAGGAATAAGTAAAATCTGGCCAATAGCTAAACTAGTACTTTTCAGTTTATTTTCACTCTTAATTTTTGCAGCAGTAGTACCGTACTTTTTGGCAATTAAAGAAAGTGATTCACCAGGGTTTACTTTATGTTTTCTCTGTTGCTGCTTTGCTGCTAATAGCGTTCCTTGTGGTGGATTATCATTAAGATAACGAATAACTGCTTTTGAGATAGCACGAGAAATTTTATCCTGATGGCCACGTTGGAACAGTTGCTTCTCTTCTATTGGGTTAGAAATAAAACCAGTTTCAATTAATATTGATGGAATATCTGGTGATTTCAATACCGCTAAGCTCGCGTTCACAGGTTCTTTTTTATGTAGCTTAATCACTTTACCCATTTCAGATAAAACGTCTGTTGCTAATTTATAGCCCTCTTTTTGAGAATGACTAAACTGTAAATCCAACAATGTTTGGCTAACATTTCTATCATTACTATTCTTAGCTAATACATCACCTGCACCGCCTAACAGTTCAGATTGTTTCTCATGTTTTTCTACCCAACGACCAATTTCAGTATTTGCTCGGCGCGTATTAAGCACAAAAACAGAACCACCTCTTGGTTTAGGAGAGCGGAAACTATCAGCGTGAATAGACACCAATAGGTGAGATTTATTTTTTCTCGCAATATCAGTTCGTTTATTTAAGTTAACAAAGTAATCACCACTACGAGTCATTACTGCTCTCATACCTAGCTGAGCATTGATTAATGCGACTACTTTTTTAGAAATAGCGAGAGTAGCGTGCTTCTCATATTTTCTTGTTGGACCAATTGAACCAGGATCTTCACCGCCATGCCCAGCATCAATAGCAATAATTATTTCACCGTTACCTATAATATGATTCGAATTAGAGTTAATTACAGGTTTTGAGGGTGTCGTTGGTCTACTCTGAGTTGGTGTAGATTTCGAAGTTGAAGAGTGAGGTAAATCCATCACTAGACGATGCCCGTACTGGCCACCGGGGGTCGGTGATAATTTAAATACCTCAGCCGTAACCGAATGCTTCAATTCAAAAACAAGTCGAGTCGTTCCTTTTGATGGTGCAGAGCTTTTGCGTATTTTTGACAAAACCTTACTGTCACTGACCGTTAACGGCAGCTTTGCTTTCACATTGGTATTTTTAAGATCAACCACTAAACGATAAGGACTACTAAGCGTAAAATAGCTATAGTTTGCTTCAGAATTTAGATCTATAACAATACGAGTTTCATCTGGCGATGGCCAAACTCGAATTCCCTCTAGGGTATTAGCAGATACAAAAAAGCTACTTGCTGATAAAACAACAAATAGCGTATACCAAATAACTCGAAAATATTTACCGATTAACACAAATCCAACCGCTGCACTAAACTACATCCATATTCATTATTGCCAGTAATCACAACATGACGAGCTTCACCATCATAGCGAAGTTCAATATCAATATCGGGACTAGGTAGTGGGGGTTTCCCCTCTCTCTGGCCACTCAACTAAACAAATTGCATCATCAGTAAAATAATCACGGATCCCCATAAACTCTAGCTCTTCAGGATCAGCCAAACGATACAGATCAAAGTGATACACTTGCCATTTATCCAATTCATAAGGTTCAACTAGGGTATATGTTGGGCTTTTTACATTACCAACATGACCTAATGAACGAATAAAGCCTCGGCTAAAGGTTGTTTTACCCGCACCAAGATCACCATGTAAATAGATGGTGGTTTGTTGAGTACAAGCTTGAGAGAGCTGTCTACCAAATTCAACCGTGTCGTCTTCAGTAGCTAAATTAAATTCAAAGCGTTCCATTATTCACTAATTTCACTATTTTAATTGTCTAAATTGGTGGACTTGGTATCAAATTCACAATTTATATGTGAAATAGTTAGACACAAGTAACCATGAGTTGCGTTAATTCAATGTCTTTTCATTGCATCGAAGTACGTCTTATCAATCCTATATGATAAACTTTTACTTATCATACTGTAATAAAAAAATGTAATCTCTCTGTGAAAATTGACTATCAAGCACTCGCTACTAACATCAAACTTTGGGCACAAGAACTCGGCTTTCAGAAGGTCGGAATTTGTGATGTCGATTTATCTCAGCATGAAGCGGCTTTAGAGCAATGGCTTGATGCTGGTTACCATGGTTCGATGGACTGGATGGCTCGTCATGGCGTCATGAGAGCAAGACCTAATGAACTTCACCCTGGCACAATTAGAGTCATCAGTGCCCGTATGGATTATTTACCTCCTCAAGCTGGTTTTGCAAGTAATTTAAGCGACCCTACACAAGCTTATATCAGTCGATATGCGCTCGGTCGTGATTACCACAAACTGATCCGAAACCAACTCAAAAAACTAGGTCAAAAAATCGAAGCCGAGGTAGAACAACTTGGTTATCGCCCTTTTGTAGATTCAGCCCCGATATTAGAGCGACCTTTAGCAGAAAAAGCAGGGCTTGGTTGGACAGGCAAACACTCACTGCTACTTGATAAAGATGCGGGGTCTTGGTTTTTCTTAGGTGAACTTTTAGTTGATATCCCATTACCGGTTGATTCCCCTGTTGAGAACCAATGTGGTAAATGTACCGCCTGTGTCACGTCATGCCCAACGAATGCAATATTAGAAAATGGAGTCATTGACGCCCGTCGTTGTATTTCTTACTTAACCATCGAAAACAGCGACGTTATTCCTGAAGAGTTTCGTTCATTAATGGGAAATCGAATTTATGGTTGTGATGATTGCCAACTCGTTTGCCCTTGGAACCGTGAGGCAGATATAACACAACAAAGCGACTTTCATCGTAGAGAGTCTCTAGACAACGCTAACTTACTCTCTCTTTTTGCATGGGATGAAGCTACCTTTTTAAAAAATATGGAAGGCTCAGCAATTCGTCGCATTGGTCATCTTCAATGGTTGCGTAATATCGCAATCGCTATGGGAAACGCCCCACACTCTAAGGATATTGTTTTATCCTTACGTGATCGACTTGGATTAGATAATAACTTAGATATTCATATTCTTTGGGCTATAGAGCAACAAAACTCTAGGCCTATAAATAAAAACAGAAAAGAGCAACGTTTGATTCGAATTATAGAAAAAGGGCTACCACGAGATGCTTAATCTGTGTGTATCTAATTAGCGGCACTACGATTAGAAATAGTCAGATAAATTAACCACAGGCATATTTAGCTATTAAGAATGTGGAAAACATTATTTTGAAGGGTAAACAATACAAAAAATAGAAAAGTTAAACACAAGACGGGAATATGACCAGGATCAAAGAAGTCAAGCAAAAAGATCTTTTAAATCATTAAAAAAAATGCATAGGCTAATAAAAGAACATAAATATCAACAAGATATAGCTAATGTGTTTTTTTTCGATCTATAAATACCAATAAGATCTTTATTACTTACTTTTTTTATTCTGTCAATATTAAATAACTAACAGAGTTATCCACAATTATATCGGTGTGGATAAGTGTGTTAGTTATATGGTAATTAATAGATATAACTAACCCTCTGCTGTTATATTTCGTTAAAAAATACAATAAATACAGATATATAATAGACTGTTTGATTCGTTGATTAGGTATGAATCAGAATATTCTAAAGAACAGGATTTTTACGTGGGGTTAATGCTTCACAGCATTAATTTTAAAGAAAATAAAAGCGCTGAATATAATTCAGCGCTTTTATTTTGTTTGGAGCGACACACGAGGCTCGAACTCGTGACCTCAACCTTGGCAAGGTTGCGCTCTACCAGCTGAGCTAGTGTCGCATGATCAACGCTTATTAAAGCATTCAATCTAAATGTGGTTGCGGGAGCAGGATTTGAACCTACGACCTTCGGGTTATGAGCCCGACGAGCTACCAAACTGCTCCATCCCGCGTCCGGATGCATTGTTTAAGACAATGAGACTATAAACCAATTTCAATTTTCGAGAAGTACTTCATTAAGTACTAAAAAGAAATTGGAGCGACACACGAGGCTCGAACTCGTGACCTCAACCTTGGCAAGGTTGCGCTCTACCAGCTGAGCTAGTGTCGCATGATCAACGCTATAAAGCATTCAATCTAAATGTGGTTGCGGGAGCAGGATTTGAACCTACGACCTTCGGGTTATGAGCCCGACGAGCTACCAAACTGCTCCATCCCGCGTCCGGATGCATTGTTTAAGACAATGAGACTATAAACCATCTTACTCTTCAAGAGAGAAAATGGAGCGACACACGAGGCTCGAACTCGTGACCTCAACCTTGGCAAGGTTGCGCTCTACCAGCTGAGCTAGTGTCGCATGATCAACGCTATAAAGCATTCAATCTAAATGTGGTTGCGGGAGCAGGATTTGAACCTACGACCTTCGGGTTATGAGCCCGACGAGCTACCAAACTGCTCCATCCCGCGTCCGGATGCATTGTTTAAGACAATGAAACTATAAACCAATTTCAATTTTCAGAAGTACTTCATTAAGTACTAAAAAGAAATTGGAGCGACACACGAGGCTCGAACTCGTGACCTCAACCTTGGCAAGGTTGCGCTCTACCAGCTGAGCTAGTGTCGCATGATCAACGCTATAAAAGCATTCAATCTAAATGTGGTTGCGGGAGCAGGATTTGAACCTACGACCTTCGGGTTATGAGCCCGACGAGCTACCAAACTGCTCCATCCCGCGTCCGGATGCCATTGTTCAAAGTACAATGGGAACTTATTATCCAATATCTCTTTTCGAGAAGAACCTATAAGGCTCTTAAAGAGAAAATGGAGCGACACACGAGGCTCGAACTCGTGACCTCAACCTTGGCAAGGTTGCGCTCTACCAGCTGAGCTAGTGTCGCATGATCAACGCTATAAAGCATTCAATCTAAATGTGGTTGCGGGAGCAGGATTTGAACCTACGACCTTCGGGTTATGAGCCCGACGAGCTACCAAACTGCTCCATCCCGCGTCCGGATGCGCATTGTTTAAGACAATGAAACTATAAACCAATTTCAATTTTCGAGAAGTACTTCATTAAGTACTAAAAAGAAATTGGAGCGACACACGAGGCTCGAACTCGTGACCTCAACCTTGGCAAGGTTGCGCTCTACCAGCTGAGCTAGTGTCGCATGATCAACGCTATAAAGCATTCAATCTAAATGTGGTTGCGGGAGCAGGATTTGAACCTACGACCTTCGGGTTATGAGCCCGACGAGCTACCAAACTGCTCCATCCCGCGTCCGGATGCATTGTTAAGTACAATGAAACTTTATCCTATCATTCAATTACATTGAACAATACGTTTTAATTTTTTGGAGCGACACACGAGGCTCGAACTCGTGACCTCAACCTTGGCAAGGTTGCGCTCTACCAGCTGAGCTAGTGTCGCATTCTGATAAGGAGTAGCTCCTCGTTCAGAGGCTGCGAATTATACGAGTAAAACGTGATGATGCAAGCGGATTTTGAAAAAAAAACGAAAATTCTTTAAAATCCGCAGCTTTCGCTCAACAAATAATCAAATTTATTAAATTGTGAATATGTTTTTACGGTAATACTGTAATTCAGCAATGGATTCTCTAATATCATCCAATGCTAAATGTGTTCCTGTTTTTTCAAAACCATCAAGTACTTCCGGTTTCCAACGACGAGTCAGCTCTTTAATTGTACTCACATCAACACAACGATAGTGAAAATACTCTTCTAATGTCGGCATATGCTTATATAAGAAGCGACGATCTTGACCAATGCTATTACCACAAATTGGGGAAATACCTTTTGGTACCCACTTTTCAAGAAAAGCGATTGTCTCTTCTATCGCGGTCGTTTCAGTATGTTCACTCACTTGTACACGAGCGACCAGTCCACTATTGGTATGTGTATTTGTACACCAATCATCCATCTTAGCCAACTCTTCTTCTGACTGATGAATAGCAATAACAGGCCCTTCTGCTAAAATATTTAGCTGAGCATCAGTTACAATGGATGCGATTTCGATGATTTTATGAGTTTCAGGATCCAATCCTGTCATCTCCAAATCAACCCAAATCAGGTTTTGATCATTAATTGCCATAGAGAGTTGCCTATTTTGTAACTAAAAAGGGTATGATACTCGGGCCGATTTATCTTTCAACATAAAACTGAAAGCCAACCTACAAGTGAAATCATTTCGTGGCAAAAAAGACAAAGTTAACTAAAGGCCAAGTTCGCCGAGTACGTTCTAATCAAAATAAACGTATAGAAAAAATAAAGACCACCGTTGAGTGGGATGAATCCTCATTAGAAGCTGCTAAAGAAGGGTTAGTAATTACTCGCTTTGGTCAACATGCGGATATCGAAGATCCAGAGAGCAAAGAAATACATCGCTGTAACTTACGTCGAGGTATTGAAAGCTTAGTATCTGGTGATCGTGTTATTTGGCGTCCAGGTACAGAAGTACTTGCAGGTATATCTGGTGTTGTGGAAGCAGTTCAACCACGAACATCAATGTTAACTCGACCTGATTATTACGATGGCATTAAACCGGTTGCAGCCAACGTTGATCAAATGGTCATCGTCTCATCTATCCTTCCAGAACTGTCACTGAACATTATTGACCGCTATCTTATTGCCTCAGAGACTTTACAGATAAAACCATTAATCGTATTAAACAAAGTCGATTTGTTATCAGACAAAGAATTTATCGATGTTAGACAAATTTTAAGTCTATATGAAGATATTGGCTATAAGGTAAAATTTGTCAGTAAAGAATCAGGTTATGGCATCGAAGAATTAGAAGCTGAGTTAAAAGATCATATCAATATCTTTGTTGGTCAATCTGGCGTAGGTAAATCAAGCTTAGTAAATGCATTGATGCCTGAGCTTGAAATTATGGAAGGTGCAGTATCTGAAAACTCAGGTCTTGGTCAGCACACCACAACTGCCGCCCGTTTATACCACTTCCCTCACGGTGGCGATCTTATTGATTCTCCTGGTGTTCGTGAGTTTGGTCTATGGCATTTAGAAAAAGAAGAAGTTACTGAGTCATTTGTCGAGTTTAAAGACTTCATCGGCGGCTGTAAATTTAGAGATTGTACACATAAAGATGATCCTGGTTGTATCCTTCAAGAAGCCGTATCGAATGGTAAAATTGCCAAACTTCGTTTTGATAGCTACCATCGAATCATTGAAAGCATGTCAGAGAATAAGGCTAATCGCCAATTTTCTCGCAGCAGAAAAGCCGATTAATAACAAAGTAAAGATGTGGTAATATCCACTATTATTGATAACTAGTAGGCAAAGAACGTGTCAGATAATTTAAAAATTGGGTTACAATATTTAACCCCAAAACATGCACTTACTCGTTTGGCTGGCAAATTAGCATCAGCAAAAATGGGTTGGTTAACAACAGCGGTAATAAAGTGGTTCATCAAACAATATAAAGTTGAAATGAGCGAAGCTAAAAACCCAGATCCTGCAGCATATTCTACATTCAACAACTTCTCTGTTCGTGAATTAGAAGATGGCGCACGCCCAATTGATGACAATGATAATGTGATCTCCCATCCCGCGGATGCTTGCGTAAGTCAATTTGGTCCAATTACTGATGGTCAACTAGTTCAAGCTAAAGGTCATGTATATTCTGCTCAAGAGTTACTTGGTGGCGATGCTGAATTAGCTGATGAATTCATGGGCGGCGAATTTGCTACTCTGTATTTATCACCACGTGATTATCATCGAGTTCACATGCCATGCGATGCGACATTACGTAAAATGATTTACGTTCCTGGCGACCTCTTCTCTGTAAATCCATTAACTGCAGAAAACGTACCAAATCTATTCGCTCGTAATGAACGTGTTGTCTGTATTTTTGATACTGAATTTGGCCCAATGGCTCAAGTTCTTGTTGGTGCAACTATCGTTGGTAGTATTGAAACTACATGGGCTGATACGGTGACTCCACCTACTGGCCCTGCGGTTAAAACGTGGCATTACCCACTTTCTGGCGATGATATGATTTGCTTTAAGAAAGGCGAAGAAATGGGTCGTTTTAAATTAGGCTCAACCGTTATTAACCTATTTGCACCAAACTCAGTGAAGTTTGATGCCTCAATGGAAAACGGAGCTCCAACTCGAATGGGTACTCCATTTGCTCATATCGCAAAATAATTAATTCCATTAAGAAATCATTAAATAGCGAACCTTGTGTTCGCTATTTTTTTAGTTATTGCTAAGCTCTATCAAAAGGAAAAGCCATAACTTGATCGATGTGCTTTTCTCCCATTGCCAACATGATCAAACGGTCAATACCGAGAGCAACGCCCGCACAATCAGGAAAACCAGCTTCTAATGCCGCAATCAAATGATAATCGATAGGCTGTTCAATTAAGCCCATTGACTTACGTTTCGCATTGTCTTCTTCAAAACGGGCAAGTTGTTCCTTGGCATTATCTAACTCATGAAAGCCGTTCGCTAGCTCAATACCTTTAAAGTACACCTCAAAACGCTCAGCTACTCGCGAGTCCGTCGGATTAATCTTAGCAAGAGCTGCTTGAGACGCTGGAAAATCATAAACAAAAGCAGGAACGTCTAAACCAATCTTCTCTTCTACACCCATACTGAATAACAATTGCAGTAATGTATCTCTATCTTCTTCGATGTCCGCTATATCTGATAGCCCCAACGGAGCTGCAACCGCTCTTAATTCATCCATAGAAGCCTCTAATGGACAAATACCAAGCACCTTAATAAACGCGTCTTGATATGTCATTCTCTCGGAATCACCACACTGTAGCACTAGTATCAGCAGTTCATTCATTTCATCCATCAATTGATGATGATCGAAGCTTGGTCGATACCATTCCAACATCGTAAATTCAGGGTTATGAAAACGCCCTGCTTCTTCATTACGAAATGCCTTATTAATTTGGTAAATCGCACCACTTCCAGCCGCCAATAATCGCTTCATATGAAACTCGGGACTGGTCATAAAATACAAATGAGCACCATCAGCATAACCCGGTCCAACAAAATCCGTTTGGAAAGTATGAAGATGCACGTCCGTCACAGTCGCATGACTCATCGCTGGTGTATCTACTTCCATCACTTTTCGCTCAGAAAAAAACAAACGAATCGAAGCAAGAATATCAGCGCGTTGCTGTAATTGTTCAATTGATGCGCTAGGCATCCAATATTGACTAGTCATAATTTTACACATTAGAAAAACTTATCCAAAATAATACCTGATAACCCATTTTAAGGTTACCTATTTTTTAACTTCAAAAATACCCTTAACCATCAAAGGGATACAGGTCCGATAAGAATCATTATCATATATAAAGCAACAACTTACATACAAATAGTAGAGAATATTAACAGCTTTAACTAGTTGATAGAGATCACACTATCCGCAATAAACTGCCCCATTAGTGGTACTTGCTCTACAAAACTTTATCCATATCAATTTTTATTACAAAAGCTCACATAGAATAGGTAACAGAATTTTTCAGTTACTATTTGCTCTTTTTTGTCATATGAGCAGGCTAGATTCTCATAATTAGTCACAATCAAGTGATTAGTTTAATTTTTTATCTTTTATCCCGGAGGATAACTGTGAAAACTATAACCACAGATATCGCAGTAATCGGCGCGGGCGGTGCAGGCCTACGTACAGCCATTGCAGCTGCAGAAGCTAACCCAGAGCTAGAAATTGCTCTGATTTCAAAAGTATACCCAATGCGTTCACATACAGTGGCTGCAGAAGGTGGTTCCGCTGCCGTGACCAAGGAAGAAGATACACTAGACAATCACTTCAACGATACTGTTGGCGGTGGTGATTGGCTGTGTGAACAGGATGTTGTTGAATACTTTGTAAAAAATGCATACCGCGAGATGACTCAACTAGAACAATGGGGTTGTCCTTGGAGCCGTAAAGAAAATGGCGAAGTGAATGTTCGCCGTTTTGGTGGTATGAAAGTTGAACGTACGTGGTTTGCTGCCGATAAAACGGGCTTCCACATGCTTCATACTCTATTCCAAACTTCAATGAAGTACCCTCAAATCAATCGTTACGACGAGTATTTTGTTGTTGATATTTTAGTTGAAGATGGTCAAGTTCAAGGTCTGATTGCTATTCATATGGCTGAAGGCGAACTTATCTGTATTAAAGCAAAATCAGTTGTACTTGCAACGGGTGGCGCAGGTCGTGTTTACCACTGTAATACCAATGGCGGTATCGTTACTGGTGATGGTATGGCAATGGCATTCCGTCACGGTGTACCTCTGCGTGATATGGAATTCGTACAATATCACCCAACAGGTTTACCAGGTACTGGCATCTTGATGACTGAAGGTTGTCGTGGTGAAGGCGGTATCATGGTAAATAAAAATGGTTACCGTTACCTACAAGATTACGGTATGGGTCCAGAAACTCCTATCGGTGAGCCAAAGAACAAATACATGGAACTAGGTCCTCGTGACAAAGTTTCTCAAGCGTTCTGGCATGAGCAGCAAAAAGGCAACACTATCAAGCACCCTCTTGGTGATGTAGTGCATTTGGATCTTCGTCACCTAGGTGAAGAGTACCTAAATGAGCGTCTACCGTTTATCTGTGAGCTATCAAAAGCCTACGTTAACGTTGACCCTGCAAAAGAGCCAATTCCAATTCGTCCTACTGTTCACTACACCATGGGTGGTATTGAAACGGATAAGAACAACGAAACAAACATCAAAGGTCTATTTGCTGTTGGTGAATGTTCTTCTGTTGGTCTTCACGGTGCAAACCGTCTAGGTTCAAACTCACTTGCTGAGTTAGTTGTATTTGGTCGCCTTGCAGGTGAAAAAGCCGCTGAACGTGCCGCTGAATTCACAGTTTGGAATGACAACGCTATCCAAACACAGATTGAAGAAGTTCAAGGTCGTATTGATGCACTACTAGCTCAAGAAGGCGATGAAAACTGGGCTGACATCCGTACTGAAATGGGTCACTCAATGGAAGCTGGCTGTGGTATTTACCGTAAAGAGCACGAGATGCAAGATACGGTTGATAAACTGGCTGAGCTGAAAAAGCGCTACAAAAACATCAGCATCAAAGACAAAGGTAAAGTGTTCAACACAGACCTATTGTACGCTATCGAAATTGGTTACGGTCTTGAAGTAGCTGAAACAATGGCTCATTCTGCAATTCTGCGTAAAGAGTCTCGTGGTGCACACCAACGTCTAGATGAAGGTTGTACTGAACGTGATGATGTGAACTTCCTAAAACACTCATTAGCGTACTACAACAAAGATGCAGCACCGACGATTAAATACAGCGATGTAACCATCACTAAATCTCAACCAAAAGCTCGCCTATATGGTGAAGCGGCAGAAAAAGCAGCAGCGGCAGAAGCTGAAGCGGCGAAAAACGCAGAGGAGAAAGCATAATGACAGCTGGCAATAGAGTCCAAAAAGTAAACATTATGCGTTACGACCCAATGGTAGATGAGAAACCTTATCTACAAGCATTTGACGTACCTTGTGATGATACAACCTCTGTACTTGATGCAATTGGTTACATCAAAGATAACCTAGACAAAAACCTATCTTACCGTTGGTCTTGTCGTATGGCGATCTGTGGTTCTTGTGGCATGATGGTAAACAACGTACCAAAGCTTGCATGTAAAGCATTCTTACGTGATTACCCAAATGGCTTAACACTGGAACCATTAGCGAACTTCCCTATCGAGAAAGATTTGATTGTTGATATGACGCCGTTCATCGAGCGTTTAGAAGCAATCAAACCTTACATTCTTGGTAACGATCGCACTCCAGAGCAAGGCCCTAACACCCAAACTCCAGAGCAAATGGCTAAATACAAACAGTTCGCTGGTTGTATCAACTGTGGCCTATGTTACGCAGCCTGTCCTCAATTCGGCTTAAACCCTGAATTTATCGGTCCTGCAGCACTGACTCTTGCACACCGTTACAACCTTGATAGCCGTGATAATGGTTCTGCTGAACGTATGAAGCTTATCAATGGCGACAATGGCGCATGGGGCTGTACGTTTGTTGGTTACTGTTCTGAAGTATGTCCAAAACACGTTGACCCTGCAGCAGCAGTTAACCAAGGTAAGATCGCATCGTCTCAAGACTTTGTTATCGCAATGCTTAAACCTCAGGAGGCATAAGGATGAGCAACCGTAAACCTTACGTTCGCGAAATGACACGTACTTGGTGGAAAGATCACCCTTTCTACCGTTTTTACATGGTTCGTGAAGCGACAATTTTACCGCTAATTTTCTTTACTACTTGCTTACTTGTTGGTTTAGGTAGTTTAGTAAAAGGTCCTTTAGCTTGGGCTTCTTGGCTAGATTTCATGGCAAACCCTATTGTGGTTGCTTTGAACATTGTTGCTTTAGCGGGTAGCTTATTCCATGCTCAAACTTTCTTTAGCATGATGCCGCAAGTAATGCCTATTCGTATCAGTGGTAAAACACTGGATAAAAAAGTAGTTGTACTTGCACAGTGGGCTGCTGTTGCAGCAATTACATTACTTGTACTGGTTATCGTTTAAGGAGAGTCATTGTGGTAAATCGTAATCCAAAGCGTTCTGACGAACCTGTATGGTGGGGCTTATTCGGTGCTGGTGGCACTTGGTTTGCAATGCTAACACCAGTAACGATCTTAGTTCTTGGTATCTTAGTTCCACTAGGTGTGATTGGTGCTGAATCAATGAATTACCTACGTGTTGCTGGCTTTGTTACTAGCATCATTGGTGCGTTATTTGTTATCGGTTCTATCTCTATGCCAATGTGGCATGCGATGCACCGCCTACATCACGGCATGCACGACCTAAAATTCCACATCGGAACAGCTGGTAAAATTGCTTGTTACACAACAGCAGCAATCTTTACTGCTCTTTCTGTTGTATTCATCTTTATGATCTAATCTAAAGCTGAAGCAATAAAAAAGGTTGGCTATGATGCCAACCTTTTTTATATCTACAATATAAATAACCTAATAAAAAAGGCCACCGAAGTGACCTTTTCTTTGACGTGTAAATATCAATAATAATTGATATTACTTAACACGACCTACGTATTCACCCGTACGAGTGTCTACTTTCACTACTTCACCGATAGCGATAAATAGTGGAACACGAACAACAGCGCCTGTTGCTAATGTTGCTGGTTTACCACCAGTACCTTGAGTATCACCTTTCAGACCTGGGTCTGTTTCAGTCACTTCAATCTCAACAAAGTTTGGCGGTGTCACTGTAATTGGATTATCATTCCAAAGAGTCACTGTACAAGTGTTGTTTTCTATTAACCATTTAGCCGTGTCACCAACCGATTTAACATCAGCAGCGATTTGCTCAAAGCTTACGCTGTTCATGAAATGGAAGAATTCGCCATCATTGTACAAGTAGTCAAGTTCTACATCGACAACATCAGCAAGCTCAAAGCTTTCACCTGATTTAAATGTTTTTTCTAGTGTTTTACCAGAAAGCAATTTGCGAAGTTTTACACGGTTGAATGCTTGGCCTTTACCAGGTTTAACATATTCATTGTCGATAATTGAGCATGGCTCGTTATCAAACATAAATTTCAAACCGCCTTTGAATTCATTGGTACTTACTGACGCCATGATTTCCTCTTAACATCGTTGAGTTATAAATAATGTCACACATAATAACCCGAAATGACGCTCCTGTTGAGCAAAACTGGCTCAAAGAGATCTCAAATGCGACCTCAGATCCTCATCAACTGCTTTCAACTCTAGGGATTGATAGCTCTCCGTGGGAGAAAGGATTAGAAGCGAAAAAGTTATTTGCGTTACGTGTGCCGACAAGTTTTGTCGATCGAATGGAGTTTGGCAACCCTTTTGATCCTTTATTACGTCAAGTATTGCCTTTAGATCAAGAATTCGAAGTACATGACGGATATTCGAACGATCCTCTCGATGAGCAAGACAACGAACAGCCTGGATTACTGCATAAATACAAAAACCGTGTTTTGCTAATATTGAAAGGAGGCTGCGCTGTAAATTGTCGTTATTGTTTCCGTCGTCACTTCCCCTATCAAGACAACAAAGGCAGTAAATCGGTTTGGCAAAAATCCATTGATTATATTGCTGAGCATCCAGAACTGAATGAAGTGATTCTTTCTGGGGGTGATCCATTAATGGCAAAAGATCACGAAATTGAATGGTTAATAAAACAAATTGAAGCCATTTCACATATTAAACGGCTACGTATTCATTCTCGTCTACCTGTCGTAATACCCAAGCGTATTACTAATACATTATGCAATTTATTTGCAAAGACAAGACTTCAGGTAATTTTGGTTACTCATATTAACCATGCAAATGAAATTAATTCTGAGCTAACAAATAAAATGATCCTGTTAAAACAGTCAAACGTCACTCTATTAAATCAAAGTGTATTACTTAAAGACGTCAATGATACAACAAAGGCTCTCACTGATTTAAGTGAGGCATTGTTCGATGCAGGTATTCTGCCTTATTACCCTTCATGTGTTAGATAAGGTGCAAGGGGCGGCTCATTTCTTTGTCTCTGATAAAGAAGCAAAGCGATTAATGGGAGAGTTAATTGAAAACGTTTCAGGCTATCTAGTGCCTACTTTAGCGCGAGAGGTGGGAGGAAGAAAAAGCAAAACCCCACTCGACCTCTATTTAGAATAAAGAAGTGATACCAATTTATAAATGAGTTAAAACACATCATTTTTCAAACATAAAAAAACCGAAGCCTAAACTTCGGTTTTCTTTTATAGCATTAACCTTATTCTAAATTAGAATAACTCTTCCGCTACTTTATAAAGTTCTAGCTTCTCAGGACGACGCATGTTTTCGATTGCATCGATGATATCGTGGTGAACAAGTTGTTCATTTTGGATACCAACACAACGACCACCATGGCCCTCAACAAGCAATTTAACACCGTAGTTACCCATACGAGAGGCTAAGATACGGTCAAATGCACCAGGTTGACCACCACGCTGAATGTGACCCAGAACTGTCGCACGAGTCTCACGACCTGTTTCAGCTTCGATCTCTTTTGCTAATGCGTTTGTATCTGTCATTAACTCAGTAATCGCGATAATTGCGTGTTTCTTACCTTTCGCAATACCATCTTGAATATTCTGAATCAGTGCTTCTTTGTTTAAGCCAGTCTCTGGAGTAATTACGTACTCACAGCCACCTGCAATTGCAGCCATTAATGTTAGATCACCACAGTGGCGGCCCATAACTTCTACAATTGAGATTCGTTGGTGAGAAGACGATGTATCACGTAAACGGTCAATTGCATCAATAACTGTGTTTAATGCCGTTAAGTAACCGATAGTGTAATCAGTACCTGCGATATCATTATCGATCGTACCTGGAAGACCGATACATGGGTAACCCATTTCAGTTAGCTTCTTAGCGCCCATGTAAGAACCGTCACCACCGATAACGATTAACGCATCGATGTCGTGTTTCTTAAGGTTTTCAATCGCTTTTTCACGAACAGCAACTTCTTTAAATTCAGGAAAACGAGCTGAACCTAAGAATGTGCCACCGCGGTTGATCATATCAGATACGCTATGGCGCTCTAACTTCTCGATACGATCTTCAACAAGACCTAAGTAGCCATCATGAATACCAAATACTTCTAGGCCTTCGGTTAATGCTGTACGAACAACACCACGAACTGCCGCATTCATACCTGGCGCATCGCCACCACTTGTTAAAACACCAATCTTCTTGACCATGGTTACCCTCTAATATGGTTGGGAATTTCAATTTCAATTTCTAATACAGCAAGCAGACTCCCTAATCTTCTCACCATTAATAATCTGTAATTTTTTTTCTTATGTAAGAGTATTACCATTTTACTGAAAAAGTTCGTTGATTCACATCAGAATCAATCACGACTATTTCATTTTTCTGTTACGAAAAAACAATAATTGCTAATAATACTACTAATTCTTACTGGTACTGAGTTTGCTCTCTGTCTGAGTCTAGCACAACTGAAAGCGGGTCTTGATGAATAATAATATCAGAATGTGGGAAAACTGTTAAAAGTTCATCTTCTACTTTGTCAGCAATTCGATGCGCTTCAACCAATGGCATTTGATCTGGCAGCTCTAAATGCAACTGAATAAATCGTGTAGGTCCAGCAAGACGAGTTCGTAAATCATGTATCCCTTGCACTCCATCTACTCGACAACAGGCTTCTCTAATCTGCTCTAACTCTTCTTTTGGTAGCTGCCTATCTAATAATAATTGAATTGCTTCGTAGGCCATCTTAAAGGCACTAATTAAAATATAAACGCCAATGACTAAAGCAAAAATAGCATCTGCTTGATGCCATCCATACCAGCTTAACGCAAGTGCTAACATAATAGCGGCATTCATAAATAGATCGGTTTTATAATGTAATGAGTCTGCGGCAATCGCTTGGCTTCCGGTTTGTTTAACCACCAATTGCTGAAACATAACAAGGCCAAAGGTGAGAACAATGGCAAACCCACTGACATAAACGCCCAGTTCAGGTGCAACTACATCTTGAGGACGAAAGAAACGTTCAACACCATTCAATAATAAGAAACAAGCCGATCCCGAAATAAACATCGCCTGAGCTAAAGCAGCTAAAGATTCAGCTTTACCATGCCCAAAACTGTGCTCTTCATCGGCAGGTTGCAAAGCATAACGAACAACCAATAAATTAGTAATCGACGCGCCCATATCAAGTAAAGAATCAACCAATGAAGCCAGTAAGCTTACCGAGCCGGTTACCCACCATGTTCCTAATTTGAATAACATTAAAATTGTCGCAACAATGGTTGCAAGCCATGCAGCAGTGGTAACTAAAGAGGCATATCGTTGAGTCATTTCTTTTCCATTCACCTAAAAATCAACTCTTAGTATAAAGCCTTAATCCAATGACCGTTATTCCATTTATTAATATATTTACAACAAAAAAATCATGAACAAAAAAACGGGCCTTTATTTTTCATAAAGACCCGCTTTAATTTATTAAACTTTTTGAAGATTATTTAGCGCAATCTGCAATGTATTTATCTTGGTTCGCTTTAAACTCTACTTTTTGCTCAGGCGTTAGGATATTCATCATTTCATGACGTTTTTTCATCATCTCAACACGACGATCAATTTGACGCTCTGACATTTTTTCAGCTAAATCACGCACTGCTTGCTCATCAAAGTTGTCAGCTAACATTAAGTTTTGCATTGCTTCATGATCCGCTTTCATTTCAGCAGTTGGTTGACGTTTTTGGCCTTTTTTAGCTTTATGCTCCGCTTTACGAGCATCACGCATTTCATCAAACTTATCTTCTTGAGCATCCGTTAAATCAAGAGCTTTGAATGCTTTTTTATTAGCCTTCATCATACACTTGCCGCCTTCCATGCCTTCACCACGCATGCCACCATGATGATCCTTACCACCCGCAGCAAATACCGATGCTGACGCTAAAGAAAGAGGAAGGATTACTGCGCCTAAAACCATTTTTTTCATCATGTTCATTGTGTTATCTCCGTTACAGAAAATTCATTTTTCATCAAGAGCAGCTCGTTGCTGCTTGGTATGCCATAAGAATAGCCCAACCAAAGTAAATGAGTGTATTTTGAGCGTAAAGCAACGTAAAGGTCATTTTCAAGGTTGGTATTCACCGAGGTATTTGGCGATACTGTAGTTATAGAATATTACGTAGGTAAAAAATAATGGCAAAGATTTTATTAGTTGATGATGATGTTGAACTAACGTCATTACTCAAAGACATTTTAAGTTTAGAAGGTTATAACGTTGTAGAAGCTAGCAATGGGCTTGAGGGTTTAGCAGCGGTAACCGATGATCTAGACCTTATCCTTCTTGATATCATGATGCCAAAAATGAATGGTATGGATATGCTACGAAAACTGCGTGAAACCAATGAAATCCCAGTCTTAATGCTGACAGCAAAAGGGGAAGAGATTGATCGAGTGATTGGTTTAGAACTTGGCGCAGATGATTATTTACCAAAACCATTCAGTGATAGAGAATTACTAGCTCGTATTCGTGCCATCTTACGCCGAACACAAACTAAAGCTAAAGAAAGTAATAGTAGCAATAGCATTAACTATCAGGGAATTGAAATATTTATCGGCAAACAAGAAGCCTATAGCCATGGTGAATTATTAGATTTAACTGGTACAGAATTTGGCCTACTGTCGCAATTTATTCAAAAACCAGGAGAGATCATTTCAAAAGAAGAGCTAAGTCTAGAAGTATTAGGTAAACGTCTTGCTCCTTTTGATCGTGCGATTGATATGCACGTATCTAACCTGCGTAAAAAATTACCTCCATTATCAGAAGGGAAACCACGTATCAAAACCTTACGTGGCCGCGGCTATTTATTTGTAGAGGAATAAGCCTTGTTTACCAAGAAAATAAAATTCCCTCTGGTTTCAAGCCTGTATGGTCGTATCTTTGCTATCTTTTGGTTCACCCTTTTATTGGTGCTTATTGGGGTCGTTATTGGCCCCAATTTTGATCCACGATCGCGTCATAACATTGCGACAGAACATCTAAATAAAATGACAGAAGTTGCTGCTTACATCACAGGAAAATACTCAGAGCGAGAAGGGTTAAAAACAACACTAAAAGAGATCAGCCATAAAGCTCATGATCATGATGAAAATCTAGCTCTCTTTTTTACAACCCCTACCGGTGAGATCCTAGATAAGCCTAGAGAATTGCGAGGACGAAAAAAAGCACTACTCAATTTTTTAACTCTGTCAGATGACCCAGAGCTGCCACAACAAAAACTTTATGGACGAACCATGATGGCTGGCCCTTTCGATATCATCATCGCTCAAGAAAAAGTCTATATGTATGTCGGAAGGTACTGGAAAAAACCACCACCATTTATTCTTCGTATTTTAGATAAACCAATACAACTTCTCTTAGTCACCATGTTGGTTAGTACCCCATTTTTACTTTGGCTTGCTTGGGCATTAAGTCAGCCAGCTAGACGACTACAAAAAGCAGCTGAACGGGTTGCTAGAGGCCAATTTGAAAAAGATGAAGCACTAGAGAAAGGACCAAGAGAGTTCAGAAAAACAGGCCAAAGCTTCAATCAAATGGTTGGGTCTCTAAACACCATGATTTCAGGACAACAAAGATTACTTTCCGATATTTCACATGAATTGCGTTCACCTCTGACACGCTTAAGAATGGCAACCGCACTGGCGACTCGTAAGCAAGGAGAAAGTGCCGAATTATCTCGTATTGATATGGAAGCAGATCGCCTTGAACAGATGATATCTGAGTTATTAGAACTATCACGGATCCAAGTGAACAGCCATCAAGAGCGAGAGAAAACTGACGCCTATTCACTATGGTTTGATATTTTAGAAGACGCCAAATTTGAGGCTGAACACATGAATAAGGTACTTACCTATTCAGGCTTAATTGAAACCCCTATTTTTGGTAATCCTAATCTACTAATGAGCGCCGTAGAAAATGTGATTCGAAATGCCATTAAATACGGCAATGACATTATTACGGTTAATCTAGAGCAGACGTCCAATCACTTTATTATTCATGTCGATGACAACGGCGAAGGTGTTCCTGAAGATGAATTAAAAGATATTTTCAAACCTTTCTATCGTGTTTCTACCGCTCGAGACAGAAGCAGTGGCGGAACGGGGTTGGGGCTTGCGATTACAGAAAGTGCGATACAGCAACACAGCGGAACCATCATTGCGAGCAAAAGTCCTCTTGGTGGATTACGTATGACAATTACTTTACCTATCGAACAATAATAACCTCTGACAACCTGGCTAATCTCAACCTAAGCCAGGTTGTTGTGAGTACGCCCTACCCCGACACCAATCAATTAGATATACTGCGTTTAATTTCCTTTTATTCAAGAGTTCATTATGTTTGAGATTGCGCTGTACGAGCCTGAAATTGCCCCAAACACAGGTAACATTATTCGACTGTCTGCTAATTGCGGTGCTAACCTGCATTTAATTGAACCATTAGGCTTTGATTTAGAAGAGAAAAAACTACGTCGCGCGGGTTTAGACTATCATGATCTAACTCATGTAAAGCGCCACAAGAACTATGCAGCTTTTCTTGAATATTTAGAAAATAACAGTGATTTAGAGCACCGTATTTTTGCTTGCACCACTAAAACCACAGGCCATCACACCACCCCAAGCTATCAAAAAGGGGATGTATTATTATTTGGTCCAGAAACTCGTGGGTTACCTGCTGATTTGATTGATGGCTTACCAATGGAGCAACGTGTTCGTATTCCTATGATGCCAGACAGCCGCAGTTTAAATCTGTCTAACTCCGTTGCTATTATTGTATTTGAAGCATGGCGTCAGATGGGGTTTGAAGGCGGGTTATAACTTCTCGTTTTTCATCGTCCAAATACAAAAATAGCCACTATAAAGTGGCTATTTTTATTAATAAAAAACAAGTAATAAAATGGATTAACTGGATCTAATATTAAATTCCATCACCAGAGATAAACGTCTGGGATTTTCCATTGAATTGCTGGTCCATATCGAAAGACGGTTTTTCTGTACTTGGTCTACCTACAATCTTAGCCGGAACACCTGCAACAGTTGTATGAGGAGGAACTGCTTGAAGCACAACAGAACAAGAGCCAATTTTCGCTCCCTCTCCCACTTCAATGTTACCTAAAATTTTTGCCCCTGCACCAATCATAACCCCTTCACGGATCTTAGGATGACGATCGCCACACTCTTTGCCAGTACCACCAAGAGTAACGTCTTGCAAAATAGAAACATCATTTTCCACAACCGCAGTCTCACCAATGACAATACCTGTAGCATGGTCAAACATGATCCCTTTACCAATTGTCGCAGCAGGGTGAACATCTACCTGACAAGCCACTGAAATCTCATTTTGCAAATAAGTAGCAAGCGCAACACGACCCTGTTTCCACAGCCAATTAGACACTCGGTAACCTTGCAGAGCATGGTAGCCTTTCAGGTACAATAATGGCATTGAATACATAGCCACCGCAGGATCTCGTGTTACCGTCGCACAAATATCACATGCCGCAGCATCGGTAATACTTGGATCTGAAGCAAATGCTTCTTCAACCACTTCACGCACAGCCATAGCAGGCATTGAAGCTGTTGCTAACTTGTTTGCTAGAATATAACTTAACGCTGCCGCTAAATTTTCATGTTTAATAATGGTGGCATGATAAAAGCTTGCAAGCATGGGTTCTTGCTCTGATTGCTCACGCGCTTCCTGAACAATTTTTTCCCAGACTTTATGTTTCTTACACTCATTCATTTTCATACCATCCTTGAATTACGATTCTGACTTTTTATCTCGCGCTAATAAATCTTGCGCTGCCATTCTTGCATCTTTTCCTTGATACAATACTTGATAAATTTGTTCAACTATAGGCATTTCTACACCCATACGCTCTGCAAGTAAAAAGACTTCTTTAGTATTTCTATAGCCTTCAACCACTTGACCAATTTCTTCTTGTGCACTATTAACATCGCCGCCCTGACCTAACGCCAAACCAAAACGACGGTTACGTGATTGGTTATCGGTACAAGTTAATACTAGATCACCTAAACCAGCCATGCCCATAAAGGTTTCAGCTTCTGCACCTAATGCAACACCTAGACGTGTCATTTCAGCCAAACCGCGTGTAATTAACGCCGTACGAGCATTAGCACCAAAGCCAATACCATCAGACATACCCGCGCCAATAGCGATAACATTTTTCACCGCACCACCAAGTTGCATGCCAGTAAAATCATTATTTGCATATACTCGGAACGTCTTTGAACAGTGAATCTTCTCTTGAAGATCTTTTACAAATTGCTGATCAGGTGACGCGACAGCAATTGCTGTTGGCATACCAGAAGCAAGTTCTTTAGCAAAAGTAGGTCCAGAAAGTACAGCCAATGAATGAGATTCACCCAAAGCTTCAACTGCCACTTCTTTTAATAAACGACCTGTTTCAGGCTCTAACCCTTTTGTCGCCCAACACACACGAGAATCTTCACGTAAAAATGCTTTTACATTACTTAGAACTAAACCAAATACATGGCTTGGAACTACTACCAACAAATCACGGCTTGCTTGTACTGCTTTTTCAAGATCAGTCGCCATGATCAGTGACGGTGGAAAAGGTACACCAGGTAAAAACTCTTCGTTCGCACGATCGGCCTCTAAGCGAGCCATGTGTTTTTCTTCATGTCCCCATAAAATCACTTTTGCGCCATTACGAGCAAGAGATATTGCCAGAGAAGTTCCATATGAACCCGCGCCAAGTACGGTCATTGATACATCAGAATAATCTGTTTGTGTTGTCATTATGGTCATCCAAATAAGTATTGAGAATACAAGGAGTGATAAAAGAAAAATGCACCTATTATCACGATATAAGATTCATATAAATATAGAACGTATATCAGATAAAAAGTGCATTTATTCTCTACAAGTTAATCAATAGCGCTAAGTTAATTAAAACTTAAGCTATCAATTATTAAGCTTCAGCTGGTGCTTCTGCGTTTTCTTGAGCTTGGTTTTGTAGGTAGTTCATAAACAATGCATCAAAGTTAACTGGTGCAAGGTTCAATTGTGGGAACGTACCTTTAACCACTAGGCTAGAGATTGTTTCACGAGCGTATGGGAAAAGAATGTTCGGGCAGAATGCGCCTAGGCAATGTGCTAGTTGAGCTTCTTCCATTTTACCAGCAGTAAAGATACCGCCTTGCTGAACTTCACAAAGGAAAGCGGTTTCTTCTTCGTTTTTAACAGTAACTGTTAAACGTAGAATAACTTCGTAAACGCCTTCACCTAATTCACGGCTTTGAGTATCAAGGTCCAGCTTAACATCTGGGTTCCACTCTTTTTGAAACATAGTTGGAGAGTTAGGCGCTTCAAAAGAAACATCTTTTAGAAAGATACGTTGAATTGCGAAGTTTTGTTGTTCTTGTTGTTCTTGTTGTGCAGCTTCAGCCATGAGAAAGTCCTTTAATGTATAATAAATATAGAAGCAGAATAACGATGTCTTATTACTCTGCATGTGTGATATCTAAAAAATGAGCCAGATATCACATCAAAATGAATCAGTTGCTTAGGAAATGGGCAATTACTTTTTGTTTTTTGCCGACTTCGCTTTTACTAACGGTAAGTTAGCTTCATTCCAAGAGATCAAACCGTTCTTAAGAAGTTTAACTTGCTCAAAGCCAGCTTTATGCAAATCGTTAGCAGCAGCTTGAGCCGTTTGACCTGTTTTACATACAACAATAATTGGGGTTGTTTTTGAGTTTTCAAGACCAGCTAAGTTACCTGCTTTAATATCGCTTGGTAAAATGTGACGAGCATCCGTAATGTGACCTGATTTGAACTCATCTTTAGAGCGAACATCTATAACGATCGCTTCTTCACGATTCATTAGGGTTGTTGCTTGTGCAGGATCAATCTCTTGATAGCCTGATGTTTTTTGCTTTACTACGTTTTGAATTAACGCAACAACAATACCAACCCAAACAACGGCTAAAATCATATTATTGGTTACAAAATCGATGATTGACGTTTCCATATTCTTTATCTCTAATGTGTAGATAAGCTGATGCATTCTAGCGATTCAGTTACCATTGGCTCTAAAATTAAGGCGAAAGTATACCCTAGGGTTTGTTTCGAGACTAGCAAGGATAAAAAAACTAACCAATCCAGCGAAAATGCTGTGATATTGGTTTTACAATTGAGAGCAAACACAAACTCTGCCTAGTCAGAAGGGACTCTATCTGAAATAATGCAGCGATGAACATATCTCGATTACATCTCTCTTTTTCTTATCGTCAATTCTGCCTGACAGCGGCAGTATGCTTGACGCTTTTTCTTCCTACACAAAGTCATGCTAATGACGCAGAACTTAAGGGAATGAAACAAGAAATATCTCGTCAAAGTTCAGTTTTAATAAAGCAAAAAAAAGCGCTTTCTAATCTGCAAACTGATCTAAGGCAACATGAAACTTCTATTGCTAATGCTTCAAAAAAAGCACGTACGGCAGAAAAAGAGCTTACAACATTAAAAAAATCGATTACCGCTTTAAAGCAACAGCAATCAGAGCTTAATCAACAAAAGATTGGGCAGACTGAAGTATTAAAAGAGCTATTAGTTAACTATTATCTGATCCATCACAATAGTCCGTTATCTAATGTCCTTAGTGGCGAAGAAGCTACTCAAATAGATCGCATGACACAATATGCACAACGCCTTTCAGAGACTCGTGTTGCTGCAATATCTCAATTAGAATTTACGAACATGCAGTTGAAAGAGAAAGAAGCAGCTCTTCTTAAGCAACAACAGCGTCAAAGCCAGGTGATAAGTCAATACAAGAAAGATAAACGTCACTTACAAACAGCGCAAAATAAACGTAAGAAAACAGTTTCAAGCATTAAAAAACGTATTTCAAATGAAAACAGCTATTTAAGTGAACTGCAACAAAACGAAAAACGTTGAAAAACAGCCATTTCAAAAGCTAAGATAAAAAATAATGTACCTATGGATGGGCTTAAACGTCAAAAAGGCCGCTTACCTTGGCCTGTGAATAATGCCAAAACCCTACACAGCTTTGGCACTAAACAAACAGGACAATTAACTTGGAAAGGCATGGTGCTTGCCAGTGACTATGGAACCCCAGTTAAAGCTGTTTATTCAGGTAAAATAGTATTTGCTGATTGGTTACGTGGCTATGGATTAATGGTCTTAATTGATCATGGTAAAGGTGATATGACCTTATATGGCTACAATCAAAGCTTAATGAAAAAAGAAGGGGACAAAGTACGCGCAGGTGAAACAATTGCAGTGGTTGGTGACAGTGGTGGTCAAGACAGATCTTCGCTATATTTCGAAATACGCCGTAACAGTAAAGCGCAAAATCCTCGTTCTTGGTTAAAACGTTAGGGCTTAATTAATCAGTAAATTCAGACAGTAAAAAAGCCGCGTTCTCAATTCATATAGAAGGAGAGCGCGGCTTTTTTAATTCAATTTATATATCGGGTGATTATTTTAGGGTTTTATTCGGATCGTCTTCTTTACGCTGAAACTCGCCTTCAAATACATCGCCTTGCTGGTCATTGTGGTTTGTCTGATCAAATGGGTTGCCTTGATTAAAAGGCCTGTTTTGGTCAAATCCACCACCGAAACCTGCATGGAATCCACCTTGTGATGCTCCCATGCCATTAACTTTTACACGACTCATTAATTGTTTTGCTAAATATGCTCTTGGTGCCGGTAATAATACAAGCATACCCAGAGCATCTGTCATAAAGCCTGGCGTTAATAATAGTACGCCAGAAACGGCTAACATTACGCCTTCTACGATTTGCTGTGCTGGTAATTCACCCTGTTGCAATTTTGATTGAACAGACATTAACGTTTGAATACCTTGGCTACGCACCAATGATGCACCAACAAATGCAGTGACCAATACCAATGCTATGGTGGGCCACATTCCTAACATTCCACCGACTTGCACAAACAGCGCAATTTCAATGATAGGAACAAAAATAAACATCACTAATAAAATAGGAAACACAACACACCTCAATTGGATTTAATACGATCTTTCGCTTTCTTGCTTCGTGTCAGTGTAGCAGGCATTAATCACAAGCCACATTTTCTCTCTCTATTATGTTAGATGCGGCACATCCGTCCATTTTTCAAGAAAGAACTCTGTAAAAGAGTGTAAACAGACACTCAAATTATTAACGCCATACGCAAGTTATATAACGTATAAAGTCAAGATATTAACAACTGG
Source organism: Aliivibrio wodanis (assembly GCF_052920805.1). Classification (NCBI taxonomy): domain Bacteria; kingdom Pseudomonadati; phylum Pseudomonadota; class Gammaproteobacteria; order Vibrionales; family Vibrionaceae; genus Aliivibrio; species Aliivibrio wodanis. The sequence continues at coordinate 39,685 of NZ_JBREXA010000003.1, read as the reverse complement.
TGAGAGCGCTATCTCAATTTGATATAATTTGCAAAAATGAGCACCAAAAGGTGATCAAGTTAACATTTTTACCACTAAAGAGGTGTATGATGACCTCAAAACAAGGCATCAGGTACGATATTGATCACCTTCTGACGAACGGACTCTACTCGCAGATATGGTCACTTGGACAAAATCCAATAATTAAAATATAGAACCTTAAAGGCTTACTATGACTCAGATGCTTGATTTAGAAAAAACAAATACCGCTACTCGTATTGAAGAAGATTTGCTAGGTGAACGTCACGTTCCTTCTGAAGCTTACTACGGTATTCACACCCTTCGCGCTATGGAAAACTTCAACATTTCAAATGTAACTATTTCAGATGTTCCTGAGTTTGTTCGTGGCATGATCTACACTAAGAAAGCAGCCGCTTTAGCTAACAAAGAATTAGGTGCTATTCCTTCACAAGTTGGTGAGTACATCATCAAAGCATGTGATTTAATTCTTGAAACTGGCAAGTGTATGGATCAATTCCCATCAGACGTTTTCCAAGGCGGCGCTGGTACTTCAGTTAACATGAATGCTAACGAAGTAATTGCTAACGTTGCTCTTGAATTAATGGGCAAAGAAAAAGGCGAATACGACATCGTTAACCCTAACGATCACGTAAACCGCTCTCAATCAACTAACTGTGCTTACCCAACGGGCTTCCGTATTGCGGTATACAACAGCATCACTAAACTGATTGAAGCGATTGAATACCTGAAAGGTGCTTTCGATCTTAAAGATCAAGAATTCCGTAATGTTCTGAAGATGGGTCGTACTCAACTTCAAGATGCAGTTCCTATGACTGTTGGTCAAGAATTCCACGCATGGGGCGTTTTACTTCAGGAAGAAGTGAAAAACCTTAACTACACAGCGCAACTTCTTCTAGAAGTAAACATTGGTGCTACTGCAATCGGTACAGGCTTAAACGCTGCAACTGGTTACCAAGAAGCAGCCGTTCGCCACCTAGCAGCAGTAACTGGCCTAGAGTGTGTAGCAGCTGAAGATTTAATCGAAGCAACGTCTGACTGTGGCGCTTACGTAATGATCCACAGTTCACTAAAACGTACAGCAGTTAAACTGTCTAAGATCTGTAATGATTTACGTCTTCTTTCTTCTGGTCCTCGCGCCGGTCTAAATGAATTGAACCTTCCTGAGCTTCAAGCAGGTTCTTCAATCATGCCAGCAAAAGTAAACCCAGTAATCCCAGAAGTTGTAAACCAAGTATGTTTCAAAGTAATTGGTAACGACACAACAGTAACTTTCGCTGCTGAAGCGGGTCAACTGCAATTAAACGTAATGGAACCTGTAATTGGTCAAGCTCTATTCGAATCTATCGAAATCTTGAAAAATGCATGTGTGAACCTACGTGACAAATGTATCGACGGTATCACGGTAAACAAAGAAGTATGTGAAGCTCACGTATTTAACTCTATCGGTATCGTTACTTACCTAAACCCATTCATTGGCCACCACGAAGGTGACATTGTAGGTAAGATTTGTGCTGAAACAGGTAAAAACGTTCGTGAAGTTGTTCTAGAGCGCGGTCTTCTAACTGAAGAACAACTAGATGATATTTTCTCTGTTGAAAACCTAATGCACCCAGAATACAAAGCAAAGCGTTACGATTAATCGATAACATCTAAGAATGGCGAGCTCACTGAAGCTCGCTTTTTTTACCTCTTAATTACCTTACTGACAAAACACACAAAGTTATCATTCACCTTTTCATTTGGTCATCTTTGCCCTATTAGTAATGACAAATTTAGTAATGACAAATGTAGTAGTGGAAATTTGAATAATTATTTTAAAAAATCATACCAATAAAATTAATTAACTGGTCTATTTATTACGTAAAAACCACTTACAGCCAAAATAAGAATTATTATAAGCAATTGTTCTACAGTGCTAATTTTTCAATTTGACTATTAAGTGATTTCATCAGTAATAAGGAACAGGTAATGACTAGAATTGGTATTAAACTGGAGTAAACTTTATGATTGCTGTACAGCTTCTTGTCGTCTTACTGTTCATCTATTTAGGTGCACGTATTGGCGGTATTGGTATCGGATTTGCGGGTGGTGCGGGCGTTCTTGTCCTTACCATGATTTTAGGTCTTGATGCGGGTTCTATCCCTATCGACGTTATTTTGATCATCATGTCTGTGATCACGGCTATTGCAGCAATGCAAGTGGCTGGTGGTATGGATTGGTTAGTTGATCTAGCAGAAAAATTCTTACGTAAAAATCCAAAACACATTACTTTCTACGCACCTATCGTGACTTATTTCATGACAATGCTAGCAGGTACTGGTCACACTGCATTTTCTACACTTCCTGTTATTGCAGAAGTTGCTAAAGAACAAGGTGTTCGTCCATCTCGCCCACTTTCTATTGCCGTTGTTGCTTCTCAAATTGCAATCACAGCATCTCCTATTTCAGCGGCGGTTGTATTCTTCTCAGGTATTCTTGAGCCACTTGGTGTCGATTATTTAACACTATTAGCAGTATGTATCCCATCAACATTCCTAGCATGTATGGTTGGCGCATTCGTTGCTAACTTCCTAGGCTGTGAGCTAAAAGATGATCCTGTTTATCAAGAGCGTCTTGAGAAAGGCCTAATCAAAATGAATGGCGCAGGTAAGCGTGAAATTTTACCTACAGCGAAAGCATCTGTTTATATCTTCTGTGTTGCTATCGTCGCTGTTGTCGCTTATGCAACGATGATCAGTGGCAGTGTTGGCCTTATTGAAAACCCAACCATTGGTCGTAACGAAGCTATCATGGCACTAATGCTAACAGCCGCTGCTGCTATTGTTACTTTCACTAAGATTGATGCCTCTAAGATTGCTAATGCAGCAACCTTCAAATCAGGCATGAGTGCTTGTGTTTGTGTTCTTGGTGTTGCATGGCTTGGTGATACGTTTGTCTCTTCTCACATTGGTGAAATCAAAGAGTTTTCTGCAGAGATCCTTGCACAATACCCGTGGATGCTAGCTGTTGTTTTATTCTTTGCATCAATGCTGCTTTATTCTCAAGGTGCAACAACAACAGCACTAATGCCAGCAGCTCTTGCGATTGGTGTTGCTCCAATCACTGCTGTTGCTTCGTTTGCCGCAGTAAGTGCACTGTTTGTTCTTCCTACTTACCCTACGCTTCTTGCGGCGGTAGAAATGGATGACACAGGCTCAACACGTATTGGTAATTTAGTATTTAACCACCCATTCTTTATTCCTGGTGTTGCAACAATTTCAACTTCTGTTGCTCTAGGTTTTGTATTTGGCGGTATTATTCTTTAATTACGAAAATACATGAATACCCTTCAATGGCAGCTAATTTAGCTGCCATTTTTTATATCAGGCTTTTTATGATGTAAGCGGAACCACCAAAATATCAATCGGAGAGTGCTGAATTAACGGACGAGAATAAGAAATAATATTACTTAAAAAATCATGATGATGACCGCATACAATTAACTCAATTCCATTTTCAGCAACGACCATACTAACCTTGTTACTCAAATCGCCTGTCCCTACCCAAAAACTCTCAATAGGGAAGTCAGTGTACTGCTGAAATTCAGTCAACCATGTATTTGACGGTTCATTTAATGGTTTTCGTTCAGGCTCCGATTTTATGTCGACTAGTTCAGGATAAATTTCACCATGCGTTCCATCTACATGAATAAAAGAGACTTTTGCATTAATCAATTCAGCAATAGAGACAGCTCTATCAATCAATATATAGCTCTCTTTTGAAAGATCCAATGCGACAAGAATATGTTTGTACTTCATCACTATGTCCTTTTTATTTATAAATAAAATAAGCATAGTTTTAGTCATGAAAAAATAGTGTCGCAGAGATCTCGAAATGGTCATAAATCAAAAAAACTTCCTAATTGAATGAAAGAGAAATGAGCAGATCATTAAGGCAATTGATACTATACTTGCCGAACTCTTGACCATTTCGATAGTCATACTCGTATCTATTTTTATAAAGACTTTCACATGACGAATTTACTCCGATTTCGAACAGCCCTTTTATCACTCTTTATTCTGTTCACCACTTTTGCACCACAAGCATTGGCGGCATTTGATTTAACTAAATTACAGAACCCACAAAGCTCTTCCTTTGTCACCGTGGATGAAGCGTTTCCCTTTAATTTTATGCAACAGGGGGATCGTGTTTATTTAGATTGGCAAGTAAAGCCTGATTACTATTTATATCAACAGCGTATCTCTGTCTCTGCTAATGGGGCTGAAATTGCTGATTTAGTCATGGAGCAAGGCACACCTCATAACGATGAGTTTTTTGGTGACGTGAATATCTACACAAAACCATTAACCATTACGGTTCCATTAATATCTGTTAATGATAATTCAGAATTAACGGTTCGTTACCAAGGCTGTGCCAAAGCCGGATTCTGTTATCCACCAGAGATCCGTAAAGTTCCTTTATCAGCACTCACTGCTCCAAGTTCGTATCAAGATGAAGCTGCAAATACTCATCTCGTTGCCAAAAGTGATACCGCGCCAGTTAGCGTAGAAAAAAATACAGCATCAGCACCAGAGCAAAAAGCCGTATCTCAAACCCAACAACAAGAGCTAGCAGATAACCTAGGTGATGCGTGGTGGACGCCCTTCTTATTCTTAGCGTTAGGTATTGGCCTTGCCTTCACTCCTTGCGTGTTACCTATGTATCCAATTCTTACAGGCATTGTTCTAGGTGGTGGAAAACTCTCTCACGGTAAGGCGTTTAAACTCTCTTTTGTTTACGTACAAGGCATGGCGTTAACTTATACTCTGCTTGGGTTAGTGGTTGCTTCGGCAGGTATGCAATTTCAAGCCGCACTACAACATCCTTATGTGTTAATTGGTTTGAGCATCATGTTTGTTCTGCTCGCACTGTCTATGTTTGGTGCGTATACCATCCAGCTGCCAAGCAGTTTACAAACTAAATTAAATGACATCAGTAACCAACAAAAAGGCGGAAACCTAGGTGGTGTTTTTGCGATGGGGGCTATCTCAGGTTTAGTCTGCTCACCATGTACTACAGCACCATTGTCAGGCGCGCTGCTTTACGTAGCAAAAAGTGGTGACTTGCTAACAGGTGCTATTGCTTTATATGCCTTAGCGATTGGTATGGGGATCCCATTAATTTTAGCGGCAGTATTTGGTAATAAATTACTACCAAAAGCAGGCGTATGGATGACTCATGTAAAAACGCTATTTGGTTTCATTCTGCTCGCAGTTCCAGTGTTCTTACTAGAACGCATTCTGCCTCATAGCATCACACCATTTATTTGGTCTGCTCTTGGGGTTGCTGCATTTGGTTGGTTATACCATGTCAAAGCAACCATGCCTCAATCATGGAAAACCAGTGTTGCAGGGATCATCGCGATCTTAGGTATTGTTGGTTCAGCAATTCCTGTAATTGATGCTATTTCAGGGAAAACCAATACAGAAATAAGCGCTAATACTCAGACTATTTCATTTAAGAAGATAAGCACCATTAATGACTTAAATCGTGAACTTGAGGCAGCAAAATCACAAGGGAAACCTGTGATGCTCGATTTTTATGCCGATTGGTGTGTTGCGTGTAAAGAGTTTGAAAAGTACACCTTTCATAATGAATCAGTAGAGCCTTTATTGACTGAGTTTGTTTTACTGCAAGCTGATGTAACTAAAAACAGCCCAGAAGATATTGAATTACTTAAACAACTTAAAGTACTAGGTTTACCAACCATCGATTTTTGGAATGCTGAAGGAAACTATTTATCTGACGCACGCTTAACTGGATTCATGAAAGCAGAACCTTTTATCAACCATTTAAGTACAAACGTGATCAATGTTGAAGAATAATGTTTCTTTATTGAGCAAAATCATTGGTGATACGCGAAAACTTATTTTATAATGCGAATTAATGATTTTTGATTCTACGACTTACGTTTTTTTTGAGGTATACAAATGAGATTAATCCCGCTAAATCGCGCAGAACAAGTTGGCGCATGGTCAGCACAACACATTGTTAACCGTATTAATGCATTCAACCCAACAGCAGATCGTCCATTTGTTCTTGGTCTACCAACTGGCGGTACTCCACTAAACACGTATAAGAAACTTATCGAGCTTCATAAAGCTGGCGAAGTAAGCTTTAAAGAACGTAGTAACATTCAACATGGATGAATACATTGGCCTAGACGCTGATCACCCAGAATCTTACCGTACTTTCATGCATGAGAACTTCTTCAACCACATCGATATTCAAGCTGAAAACATCAACCTATTAGATGGTAATGCAGCAGATAACGAAGCAGAATGTCAACGTTACGAAGACAAAATCAAGTCTTACGGCCGCATCAACCTATTTATGGGTGGCGTGGGCAACGACGGTCACATCGCATTCAACGAACCTGCGTCTTCTCTAGCATCTCGTACTCGTATCAAAACACTAACTGAAGATACTCGTATTGCTAACTCTCGCTTCTTTGGTGGCGACATGGAACTTGTTCCTAAGTACTCACTAACTATCGGTGTTGGTACTCTGCTTGATTCTGAAGAGATCATGATCCTAATTACAGGCCACAACAAAGGTCTTGCACTGCAAGCAGCTGTTGAAGGTTCTGTAAACCACATGTGGACTGTATCTGCACTTCAACTTCACCCTAAATCAGTAATCGTGTGTGATGAGCCATCAACACAAGAGCTGAAAGTGAAGACAGTGAAATACTTCCAACAGCTTGAAGCTAAAAACATGGAAAACTTTTAATTTAAAGTGAGCATTCACTTAAATTTAGTTTAAAAAAAACCACCGATTAAACGGTAATGCCGTTCACTTAAGGTTATTTTGTTTGTTTTATGTACAAAATAAAATATCCCAGAAAGCAAAGAACCTAGCTATAGCTAGGTTCTTTAATTATCAAAAGCCTTTATCTATAAAGATTTCACGCTTAAGTAAATGGCATTACCACGCTCTAGCTATATTCTTCAATCTCACAATAACTGAGCTTATAAGCGAGGTAATATCGAACGGTTTCAAGAATGACTTCAGGAGGGAAATGACAGCCTTTAAATATAGGAGCGAGTACTTACTCGTTGGAAATAAGTTGAATTCTACCCGAAACGCTCAAATTTTGCGACAGAACAGGTTTAGGTCAGTCACGCACTCTTCTGACGTGAATTAAGCCGCTACTGTTCAGATAAGGAATCATTGAGATTCCTTACCTTCAAATTTAGTTTAATATCTTCCGGATTAATTTTCTTTGCTTTATTTAAAAGCTTATAACCCATCTCTATATCAGTGGATGAAATTAAGCTAGCAATTTCTTGTAGAACGAGTGGTGATTTACAGTCAGCTAGCATACGCGATAAGAATAAATAGAAAAATGACGTCCCAGTAAGCCCTTGATAGGCATGTAAATACTCTTTATTTAGTATGGTAATGTCAATTTCTTTAATGTGGTTTTCTAAATGGTGTATTTTATTAGTTCTAACGTGAGATAATATCTCTTGTAATTCACAGGTCTTAATGAATTGATTTAGTGATTCATAATATTCAGCTGGTGGAATATCTAATAAAGACAATGAATGTATTTCAAATCCTTTATGCCTATTTCTTTTTATAAATTCACCTTCAGGGTTTCCTCCGAATAATGTTGATATATATTCTCGTTCAGATCTCATCATTCTGTGGAGAATATAGTGCTCAAAACATTCTTTATGTGGCTGAGAAGAAATAATTTTATTTTTCTTTCTTGCTTTAAAGTTTCGCCCTCCAGCATCAATATGAACTTTGTGTTGTTCAGAACCAACACTAGGAACATGACAACCCATGATTACATCAGATCTATTAAAAAACTGTTTAGTTATCATTGACTTGACAAGCAAGCTGTAAACGAAGTTTACATTGTTAAATGGCGGACAATAAGCTTCTTGCTCTCCACCTTGACACAACCAATTGAACGAAATTATATCGTAATTGATTTTATCGTATTTGTTTAATAACGAATGAATGCTAGTAAAATCTTTAGAGAACCAAAATTCATCAACATCTAAATACATTAAATGTGATGCATTGTGTTCATTGAGTGCTTTTTGGGAGAGGTAAGAATAAGTAAGTTGTTGAATTATAGGGTTTTTATCTTTTGTTACTTTATCAATCCAGTCAACCACTTCAAAGGAAACATTTTGATATTGTTCCGTTATTTTAGTTAGAACTTTTAAAGAATCATCAGTAGTACTGATTAATCCCTATAATGATATTGTCAAAGCCCATATACAAATGATGGTGAATCCACTCATGTAAATAGCAAGCTTCATCTTTTGCTACAGCAATTAATGTTACTTGGTGGTCTTCTTTATTTATTTTTGTATTGTGCATTTAATTAGTACTTATAAATTAAAGTGTTATATGGAAATCGTGAAGTATATAGTGGAAAAATATACTATTTTGGAATTAGTGTATAGTCTTATTGGGTAATTTACGGGGGTTCTGTCACGGCTAGCGCATTTTAATCCCCGATTCTAGCAGGGTTGAGCGATAATCATCATCTAGTCCTGCCATTTTCTTTTTACGCGTCATACTCGCTGACTTAGTTTTATCTTGCTTGAATAGAGTCATCACTATTTTTCTTAGCATATTAAAAACTATGGGACCTTTCCCTTTTCGGATACGCGATTCATCTTCTCTAAATGTCATATCTAATGTCCAGTGCATACTCTCAACTTGCCAGTGTGAACGGACACTATGAAGAGCTTGCTTTGCACCAAGTACTAAAGAACTGATGTACCATCGAGTTTCTTTTGTTACCTTTCCAACGATATTTTGTTGCTAACCACTGCGTGTCGATTAATAATCGTTGGCTACATCGACTTTCTATACGACTATGATTGAAGTCATTATCGATAAATTCATCGTAATTATTTTTATTAAAACCTTCCCGTTGACACTTATGCCACCATGCTTCTAGCTCAGCTTGAAGCCCTGAATGGTTTCCTTTTAGTTCTAATACATAATCAGCATTTTGATGAATAACCTGCTTAGCAATTTCTTTTTGGCAACCCATCGCATCAAGCGTGATAATGGTATTCTCAATATCAAGCATACTGAGAAGTTCTGGTATCGCCGTTATTTCATTACTCTTGTCATCAACCTCAACTTGTCCTAAGACAAGTTGATCCTCGTAGCTCCATACACTCACAACATGTAATGCATTTTTTCGCTCTTTCGTTGCAACATCGTCCACATTTCCTTTCCATGTAAACTCGCCGTCGCTCCCTCCCATGATTTCCAACCAAGGGCCTTGCCGCGTTTTTTGTTTCAGCCAACGGTGGCTTTGCTCCACTAATCGAGTAGGAGGAGGCCTCGCGGCCTCCGTCCTCTCACACCACCGTACAAGCGTGGGTCGCATACGGCGGTTCCGAATACATTTTTAGTACCTTATACCCATCAAGTAATGAGTATAATCCCATCTCTCTCAGTTTTACGTTTGGAAGAGCATGATTCACTTGAGGTGTTCTTGAGAGTCTCCACCAACCTTTATCTGACATCGCTAATTTCCAAGCATTTCGCTCGCTTACACCTTCTTGGCGTAACCACATCGCTATGCTGTATCTTCGCTTTCTCTGTTTCAGGCGGTAGCTCCGAAGTCGGCGTCTTATCCAACTGTCTAGAGTTCCCATTACACTCGGTTTTAAAGCCAGTTTAAAGTAGTATTGCCATCCTCTAAGGTATTGAGTTAATTCTTTTATTATTGCCTTTAACTCTCTTCCTCGATTTCGTTTTGTTATCTCTCTGACCCGCTTTTTCATTCTTGCTTTCGCCTCTTTTGATAGACGGATCTGACCTGAATAACTAAAACTGTGACTTAGATAACTGCGCTCCGTTATTCTTGTCGCCGCACTTTTCTCTCGGTTGACCTTGAGTTTCAGCTTATGCTCTAAGAATACTGTGATCGAGTCTTTGACTCGTTCCGCCGCTTCCTGACTACTCACGTAGATTTGACAATCGTCTGCATATCGACAGAACTTATGCCCTCTACGTTCTAACTCTTTATCTAGCTCATCTAATACTATATTGGATAACAAAGGTGACAGAGGACCACCTTGTGGAGTTCCTCTTTGTCTGCGCTCTATTATCCCATTTCGCATCAGTCCACTTTGTAAATATGACCTAATTAACTTCAAGACTCGTTTATCTTCAATGTCTTGTGCTAAACGATGCATCAGTCTATCGTGATTAACGGTATCGAAATACTTTTCTAAATCTATATCTACAACGTATCCTCTTCCTTCTCTGATGTATTGACTCGCTGTCGCTAAGGCATTGTGAGCGCTACGCATTGGCCTAAAACCAAAACTACTCTTTGAGAATTTTGGATCATAAACTTCGGTTAACACTATCGTGATAGCCTGTTGGACTATTCGATCTAGAACCGTTGGTATTCCCAACTGTCTTACACCACCTTTAGCTTTCGGGATCTCAACACCCAAGACTGGTTGAGGTTGATAACTACCTTCTAATAAGGATTGACGCAGTTGTTGTCCACTATTACCTTGTTTCAGTTTATCAATGGTCGCTTCGATGTTGAGTCTATCAACTCCCGCACACCCTTTATTACTCTTCACTCGGCGTAATGCTGCGTTCAAATTAGTTGGAGCGCTAATGCGCTCTAGTAGTTGAGAGGTATTCACCAAGACTCGCCTTTCTTTCTACGCCAGATACGTTTGTTACGCTTTGTCACCGTCAGTGCTACTTGCGGTTTTACCAACTGGGACAGAGTGATGGATTTCATCGTTGCTGTTACTCCACGTATTTGAGTGTTTAGCGGCTGCTTCTTGATATATTCGGTTCAGGCCTTCCTTTAAACTGTACTGGTTTAAAGTACTATGCCGTCGGCTGACTTCTTAACTTCCGTCGAGTGACATCACTGCCGCTCTAGTCTCTTTGAGACAAAGGCTAAGATCTCCCGAGGTAAGACGCTGTTCTTTCCCATGGTCATGCCTGATTTACTGCGACACACTTCTCGTCGAAACATAGGGTTATTCTATCTATAGCTAGGTTACCCAAGTTGTCACAGCCTACTATCAGATTTCTGTTCGTCACCACCATGTTTTGCCATTTGCTTCCTTCAGATTTCACCTCACGGTGAACACCCTTGCATAGGCTAACGGTTCTCGTTCGACTGAGCCCGTAGAGGACTTTCACCTCCTAGAACAACGCCATGCTCGGCGCACTATTATTCAGATATTTGATGTCCAATATTTCTATTAGAGAGAGCATAAAGACACCACTCAGCCAGAGCTAAACATTCATCGAGTCAAGAGCCGCATAGTTGCTTTTACTCCCATCAATGACCACTTTTTCAGGCAACCCATTTTGGGAGATGGCTTTATTGAAAAAGGCTTTAGCCGCCGCTTCATCACGTTTAGGTGTTAGGTAATAATCGATAACATCACTAAGCTTATCAACAGCTCGATAATAGTAGACCCACTTACCTTTGACTTTGATATAGATTTCATCCATTCGCCATGAGCCTGATAGCGCTTTCTTTCTGCGTCTCAGGTTATGCTCTAATATTGGGGTGTATTTGATAACCCAACGGTTGATGGTGGCATGGTCAATATTAACCCCACGCTCTAGCTAATACCGTTCACTTAAGTTTGTTTTACATACAAAATAAAATATCCCAGAAAGCAAAGAACCCAGCTATAGCTAGGTTCTTTAATTATCAAAAACCTTATCTATAAGAATTTCAGGCTTAAGTGAATGGCATTACCAATTAAACAGTGGTTTTTTATATATGAAGTTTATTTGAGCTTAGGCTTTTATTCTCTTTGGCAACTTTATCGATATCAAAGTAGTTAGTACCAAGAAACCAAACGATACCCACAAGCATGCTGCAAACCCGACAATTTGAAATACCAATCCAGATAAAACAGTACCGATTAAACGCCCCATTGCGTTAGCCATATAATAAAAACCAACATCCATCGACACTCCATCGCCTTTGGCATAACTGACAATCAGGTACGAATGCAGCGAAGAATTAATCGCAAATACCGCACCAAAAATCAGCAAACCAATCACAATCGTATATTCAGCCTGCCACTCTATCTGAATGAGATAAGCGATAATTCCTGTCACGACAGTAAGTGCTATAACCCACACTAACGCCGATTTACCATCTGGCACATGACCTTTCGCTTTGCCTGTAATTTTCGGCGCGAAGACTTGCACAAATCCATAGGCAATAACCCATAACGCTAAGAAACCACCAACAAGAGAATGATCCCAACCAAACACACTGCCTAAATAAATCGGCAATGCCACCACAAACCAAACATCTCTTGCACCGAATAAAAATAAACGTGCAGCTGATAGCGTATTGATCTGCTCTGATTTTGAAAACAGCTGAGTAAATTTAGGTTTGGATTTAGCTTTGCCCATATCACCATCAAGCAAAAAAACACTACAAAGAAAAACAATAAAAAGAACCGTAGCCATTGCAGTAACCGCCAGCTGAAAACCAATGGTTGTTAGTAGCAAACCACCTAAAAAGAACCCTGCCCCTTTAAGTGCATTTTTAGACCCAGTAAGAATCGCAATCCACTTATAGAGCGCTCCCTCTTGATCGCTAGGAACTAAGGTTTTTATTGCACTTTTGGCACTCATTTTATTCAGATCTTTGGCGATCCCTGAAAAAGCTTGCGCTGCCATCACCCATGGGATCGTTAACCAAGAGCTCGGTAATGCCAACATTAACAACGCAAATACCTGCATTATTAAACCAACATTCATGGTTTTATTTAGCCCCAATCGAGCCCCTAACCACCCTCCGAGTAAATTCGTTACCACACCAAAAAATTCATAAAACAAAAAGAGAGAAGCTATCGCTAAGGTGCCGTAACCTAAATCATGAAAATAGAGTACAACCAGCATACGCAACGCACCATCAGTAATGGTGAAGTTCCAGTAATTGAAGGTCACCAACATGTACTGGCGTACACTATGGCTTAATTGAGAAAACATAAAATTCATCCGTTCAAATAAAAAAGCCCCAGAAGATAATCACTTTCTGAGGCCTTATCTACAATTGATTATTTACTAGCAAGCGCATCAATGTATTCAATTTGCACAGGTTTTGTGAAAGCACCTGGACGTAGCGCTTGAACCTGCTGCTTAATCACATCTAAATCCCAGCCTAAATCCAATAGTAAATGTCCTGCAAGTAACCCTGTACGACCAGAACCGCCCATACAATGCATTGCTACTTTGCCATTATTTTCTAACACTTGTTGCAGTTCAGGCGTTGCTGATTTCCATTGTGCTGCAAACTCATCACCCGGTGCACAATCGTCTTCAATTGGCAAATAAAACCATTTCATACCTAGACGTTGCACTTCTTCACCAAGAGAGCCTACGCCTTTTTCTGCTAACTCATCTTGGTTTAATGCGGTTACTACCGCTTCTACACCTTGTGCTTTTAATTGCTCTAGAGAAGCAACTAAATCAACACCTTTTGTTCCCGGACAAGGCGTTAAAATCAATGCGCTATTAGTTCCTGTTACTGGTAATTCCCAAATAGGATGTGTCATTTTAAATTCCTTAAATCACGCCAATAATATTAAGCCAAACCAACATTTCTAACTAATTCCGCAGTACGGGTTGCGTAACCCATTTCGTTATCATACCAAGCATAAATTTTTACCATTCGCTTACCAACAAGCATGGTAGATAAGGCATCAACAATAGTTGAACGTTGGTCACCTTTATAATCAATCGAGACTAATGGACGCTCTTCGTAACCTAAAATACCTTTTAGATCACCATAAGCCGCATCCTTTAGTAGCTGATTTACTTCTTCAACGGTGGTGTCTCTTTTTACTTCAAAAATAATGTCAGTAAGAGAGGCATTCGCCAAAGGAACACGTACCGCATGACCATCGATTTTATTTTTAAGCTCAGGAAAGATTTCTACAATCGCCTTAGCAGAACCCGTTGTTGTTGGGATCAAACTCATACCACAAGCACGAGCACGACGAAGATCTTTATGCGGCGCATCTAAAATGGTTTGCGTATTGGTCAAATCATGAATAGTGGTAAATGCCGCATTTTCGATACCTAACTCTTTATTGATAACTTTAACAATTGGAGCAAGGCAGTTAGTAGTACAAGACGCAGCCGTTACGATTTGATGCACAGCTGGATCAAAAATATCGTCATTCACACCAACAACAATATTCGCAACGCCCTCTTCTTTAACCGGAGCAGACACAACAACACGCTTAACGCCCTGCGCTAAATATTTATCTAAAAATGAACGAGAACGATGGACACCTGTCGCTTCAATTACGACATCACAACCAGACCAATCAACCGCATCAATTTCTTTTTCTTGCGTGGTTTTAAGCTTTTGGTCACCGATGATCATAGTACTGCCATCGGTAGTCACTTCATGGTTCCAACGCCCTTGAATTGAATCAAACTCAAGTAAATGCGCTAATGTATGGGCATCACCCGCTACATCATTAATCTGTACAAATTCCAGTTCAGGCCAATCGAATGCCGCTCTTAATGCCAAACGTCCAATACGGCCAAAACCGTTAATTCCTACTTTAATTGTCATCGTTTTCTTTTCCCTAAATGAAGTTAGCAACACGCTTTCATTGCGTTTAATTTATCGGTGTCTTTTTTGTATTGAGCCTGCAAACAATTGGATTGCTTCAAGCCCAAAATAATTTTGTTTAACCAACCTGGTAATTCGGTACTGATTTGGTAATACACCCACTGACCTTCACGCGTATCAACCAACACTCCTGATTGGCGCAGTAGTGCTAAATGACGAGAGATCTTCGGCTGGCTTTCATCTAATGCTTCTGTCAGTTGATTTACACATAAACGGCTTTCACGAGCGATAAGCAACAAACAGCGCATGCGCGTTTCATCTGAAAGCAATTTAAAAAATTGATGAGGTAACATAAAAAGCCTTAAATATGGATATATGCATTTCCATATATATTAAACTGAGAGATAGAAAGATCAAGACCAAAAGACAACCTGTCACAAAAGATTCATACTGAGTGATTTTTCTTATTTCACAAAACTAAATTCAAATAAAAACACTAATTTAATTTATACTCATAAGATAGTGAGATAAATAGTATGGAGAACGAAATGATGGAATTAAACAAATTTGCTTATCACAATTTAATGAGGCTCTTATTGACCTTAATAAATGGCAAGAATTGGTTGATCTCATTACTGACATTTTTGACGCTGATAGCAGCACTATCGTTAAATTTAATGATCAAACTTTCAGTGTTTTCGTCACCAGTTGCAATGAAAATAACTTCCTCTCATTAAATGATGAATGGTCTTACGAAAGCCAAAGTTTTTGCCGTGCTATTGTCGACAATAAACAGCAGTTATATATCCCAAACGCACTGGAGAGCGAACAATGGAAAAACTCGCCTCCTGTTGTAAAAGGTCCTGTTCGCTCTTACTGTGGTGTTCCTATTTTCTGGCCAGGTAATGACCTTGTATTTGGCACTATCTGTGCTATCGACACAGCCCCAACCAATTATAAATCTAGCCTCACCAAGCTTTTAACCCAGCTATCTAGGTTAATCACTGCTGATCTTCAAATGGCTTATGACATGGAAATACACCGACAAATGTCGATAACTAATTCAATGACTGGATTATTAAACCGACGAGGACTAGAGGTATTAGCCGAGCAGAAACTTCAAGAAGCGAAAAGAAAGCAGTGCTCAATTGGTAATGCCGTTCACTTAAGGGTGAACGGCATTACTCCTAAAGACCAATAATTAAATAAAAATGGCGATACCCATAATGAATATCGCCATTCTAATTCGGTTTATACCAATGTAATCAATTCAACTAAGTAAACTCTACTCAACCGTTACCGCTTTTGCCAAGTTACGCGGCTGATCGACATCTGTCCCTTTAATTAAAGCAACATGGTAGGCCAATAACTGCATTGGGATGGTGTAATAAATTGGGGCAGTAATATCACTCACATGCGGCATGGTGATAATCTTCATGCTTTCGTCCGCTTCAAAGCCTGCTTGTTCATCAGCAAACACATACAGTAAACCACCACGAGCACGTACTTCTTCTACATTTGATTTTAGTTTTTCTAATAGATCGTTGGTTGGTGCAACCACAACCACTGGCATATCGGCATCAATTAACGCTAAAGGACCGTGTTTTAGTTCACCTGCCGCATACGCTTCAGCATGAATATAAGAAATTTCTTTCAGCTTTAAAGAGGCCTCAACCGCGATTGGATAAAACTCACCACGACCTAAAAACAGCGTGTGTTGCTTGTCTGCAAAGTCAGGTGCTAAGGCTTCAATTTCTTTATCAAACGACAGTGCTTTTTCAATTTCATTTGGCAGTGCATGCAAGGCTTCAACAATCTCTTTTTCTTTCTCTTTTGAGATACGATTTTGTTGTTTACCTAGAGCTGTCACTAACATCAATAATGCTGCAAGTTGTGTGGTGAAGGCTTTCGTTGATGCCACACCTATCTCTGTTCCTGCACGAGTCATGAAGGCAAAATCAGACTCACGAACCAATGATGAACCCGCTACGTTACATACCGTCATTGCCCCCATGTAACCACGCTCTTTTGCAAGACGAAGGGCAGCTAACGTATCAGCCGTTTCACCAGATTGAGATAAGGTAATTAACAAGCTGTTTGGACGAGTAACAAATTTACGGTAACGGAACTCAGAAGCAATCTCGACATCACAGCTCACGCCTGCTAATGATTCAAACCAATAACGAGCCGTCATACCTGCATTATAAGAAGTACCACACGCAATGATTTGCACGTGTTCTACTTTGTTTAGGATCTCAACCGCATTAACACCAATACTTTCAGTGACAACAGAGTCGTTGGTAATACGGCCTTCCATTGTGTTGATTAGTGCTTTAGGTTGTTCGAACACTTCTTTCTGCATGAAGTGACGGTATTGCCCTTTGTCACCGGCATCATGTTCTGCGTTTGATTCTGTTACTTCACGCTCAACTTGCTCGCCACGCGCATCAAATACACGAACATCACGACGCGTAATTTCAGCCACATCCCCTTCTTCAAGGTACATAAAGCGACGAGTTACATTTAATAACGCCAGTTGATCTGATGCTAAAAAGTTTTCACCGACACCACGACCAATCACAATTGGGCTACCAGAACGAGCAACAACTAAACGCTCAGGATCACGACGATCCATTGCTACTGTGCCATACGCGCCATCAAGTTGAGTCGCTGTTTTTTGTACCGCTTCAATTAATGAATTAGAAGTACGTAATTCCCACTCGACTAAATGAGCGATAACTTCAGTATCGGTTTGAGATTCAAATACATAGCCACGTTCTTTTAATAGCGTACGTAGTGATTCGTGGTTTTCAATAATGCCATTGTGAACAATAGTAATATCGCCAGAGACATGAGGATGCGCATTAATTTCAGAAGGTTCACCATGGGTTGCCCAACGAGTATGGGCAATACCAGTACCACCGACTACGTGTGACTCTTCCACCGCATTCGCTAGTTCTTTTACTTTACCCAAACGACGTAAGCGTGTGTAGTTACCATCAGCATCAACCACGGCAACACCCGCTGAATCGTAGCCGCGATATTCTAAACGGCGTAACCCTTCCACTAAAATTTCAGCAACGTCTCTTTGTGCAACAGCACCTACGATTCCACACATGGCAGTACTCCATTATTATATTTTTAAATTCAGTTATACCAATCATTCTAATGCGATTGGTCTAGATAATGAGCTGGCAACAAAAAGCCCATTATTAATATTCTTTATTGAGGAATTAAATCACTGAGCTCTAATGACTCGTACGTTATGTGATTCAATTTTTTTCTGATGTTCTTCGCTTAAATCATTATTGGTGATCAGTACATCAATGCTATCCCATGGCAATTCAACGTTAGGGATTTTTCGGCCAATTTTTTCTGACTCCACCATTAAAATCACTTCACGAGCCACTTCAGACATCACGCGACTTAAACCCACTAATTCATTAAATGTGGTTGTTCCGCGTTCCAAATCAATCCCATCAGCACCAATGAACAGCTGATCAAAATCATAGGATCGTAATACGGATTCTGCCACTTGGCCTTGAAATGAGTCAGAATGACTGTCCCATGTTCCACCTGTCATTAATAACGTTGGCTCATTTTCAATCTCTTGCAATGCGTTGGCGACTGGCAATGAATTTGTCATCACTACTAAGCCATTTCGTTTCGATAATTGATTAATTAATGCCGCTGTTGTGCTGCCACTATCAATAATGATCCGGTTATGATCTTTAATCAGTTCAACCGCTGAAATGGCCAGAGGTAACTTTCGATTCGAAACTTCTTCACTGGTATCTTCTTGAATAATATTCGAAGGCATTAATACCGCCCCACCATATTTACGCATTAGTAAGCCATTCTTCTCTAACTCTGTTAGATCCTTACGAATAGTCACTTCTGAGATATCAAAGAGTTCGGAAAGCTCTTCAACAGTAATTTCACCCTTCTCTATTAATAAAGATAGGATCATATGACGGCGTTGTTTGGTGTTTCTCTTCGACATAAAAAACTCAATAAGTTTCGATTTGAAAGAAGTTTAGTTTCGTTTCGTTTAATTGTCTAGAGCTGGAAATTAATTCGTTTTAAATAATAAGATCTCGGGATCAGTTCTGTTTTATCGAAAACAAGAAGTGAGTTAGAGAGGCAGCGCAGACTTTAGCGTCTAAAAATTGCTCAGGAGGACGTAAGGTGTTAATTTTATTTTATAACTTATGAGGAATATTGTAGCCATGGACGACAACTACACCATTATTATCGCGGATGATCATCCCTTATTTCGCAATGCACTTTTTCAATCCATTCATATGGCACTTAGTGGCGCAAACCTACTCGAAGCCGACTCTCTTGATGCGTTACTTACTGTATTAGAAAAAGAGCCCGATCCAGATTTACTGCTATTGGATTTAAAAATGCCCGGCAGTAACGGCATGTCAGGATTAATTCATTTACGATCCCAATATCCTGATTTACCGATTGTGGTGGTCTCAGCCAGTGAAGAAGCTAGCATTGTCTCTCAAGTAAAAAGTCATGGCGCATTCGGCTTTATTCCTAAATCAAGCGACATGAAATCTCTTATTTCTGCCCTCAATCAAATTTTGGATGGTGACTCTTATTTCCCAGAAGGCTCAATTAAGAACTCAGCCGCGTGCGATGATCTCGCAACTAAAATAACCAGTCTTACTCCTCAGCAATATAAAGTGCTTGGTATGCTGTCTGATGGCTTGCTCAATAAACAAATCGCTTATGATTTAGAAGTATCAGAAGCCACGATAAAAGCACATATGACTGCAATATTTAGGAAACTAGGTGTTAAGAATCGTACTCAAGCGGTTATTTTGCTACAACAAACAGAAAGTTAACCTTGATATAACACTCTAGCCGTTAAAATAAGTTAGGTTACCTACTCATATTTTAATCCCTCTGCGTAACCTAACCTCTGGGAGAGCCCATGATAAGTATCCTCATTACTCAATTCGTTGTTCTTTGGGCAGTTATCGATCCTATCGGATCAGTGCCTGTCTATCTTTCACAAACCCAACATCTAACCGCTAAGCAACGTAAAGTAGTGGCTCTTAAAGCTGTTGCAATTGCGACTTCTGTACTGCTATTTTTTCTTATTATTGGCCAACTTCTCTTAGAAGCAATGCAAATTCCTCTACCTGCCTTTCAAGTTGCCGGTGGATTAGTACTATTAATTTTTGCGCTAACAATGATTTTTGGTGAAAGCAAGCCAGATCAAGAGCAGAAAATGAGTGAAGATATTAGCCACTCTGATCTGGCTGATTTAGCCGTTTATCCTTTAGCTATTCCATCAATAGCTTCGCCTGGCGCAATGATGGCCATCGTTATGCTAACGGATAACTCTCGCTATTCTTTTATAGATCAATCAATTACTGCCGCGGTAATGATTGTAGTTTTGGTCATTACCTTATGTTTATTACTTGGTGCAACCTTTATTCATAAAATCATTGGCAACGTTGGTGCTGCAATAATTAGTCGCGTAATGGGATTGATTTTAGCAGCGGTGGCAGTAAATAATCTTCTTATGGGTATTAAAGATTTCTACTTTTAATGATTTATAACGCCTTAGACCTTGGTATTAATTAACATAAACTCAACATAATAAATTTCCTACATACCTCACATAAAACGCTCATATTTTGGGCGTTTTTCTTTATCTGCTCGACTAAAGTTGCACTGTTTTCTTACTCACTCACTGCTAATCTCTTTTTGGTTACATTCTATTAACATCAAAAAGGAGCCGGCTATGGCGTTCGAAACAAAAGAACAAGCACAAGCCTATTGGAAGGAAAATCTAGGAATAATGGGAGGGCTACTCTTCGTCTGGTTCGCCGTCTCATTTGGCGCAGGCATTTTATTTGTAGATGCTCTGGATACGATTCAAATTGGTGGCTTTAAATTAGGCTTCTGGTTTGCACAACAAGGTTCAATTTATACCTTTGTTGCCCTGATCTTTATCTATGTGGCTCGCATGAACGCACTAGATAAAAAATACAACGTACAAGAAGACTAGAGGAATTAGCATGGATATCCAAACTTGGACGTTTATATTAGTAGGTATCACTTTCAGCCTTTATATCGGTATTGCGATATGGGCTCGCGCTGGATCAACCAGTGAATTCTATGTTGCAGGTGGTGGGGTTCACCCAATAGCCAACGGCATGGCAACCGCCGCTGACTGGATGTCGGCTGCGTCATTTATTTCAATGGCGGGTATCATTTCCTTTGTTGGTTATGATGGCGCTGTATATCTAATGGGTTGGACTGGCGGCTATGTATTATTAGCACTTTGTCTTGCCCCTTACCTGCGTAAATTTGGTAAGTTCACTGTGCCCGACTTTATCGGTGAGCGTTACTACTCACGCACTGCTCGTATGGTTGCTGTATTCTGTGCCATCTTTGTCTCTTTCACTTATGTGGCAGGGCAAATGCGTGGGGTTGGTGTTGTGTTCTCTCGATTCCTAGAAGTTGACATTAACATCGGCATCATCATTGGTATGGGGATCGTATTTTTCTATGCGGTATTAGGCGGCATGAAAGGCATCACTTATACGCAGGTAGCTCAATTCTGTGTTCTCATTTTCGCCTTCCTTGTTCCTGCTGTTTTCACCTCAATCATGATGACGGGTAATGTATTCCCTCAAGTTGGTATGGGCTCTACAGTTACCGGTTCAGAGGTATACCTACTGGATAAACTCGATGGCTTGACTACTGAGCTAGGGTTTACACCTTATACCGACGGCTCTAAGAGCATGGTTGACGTATTCTTTATCTGTGCTGCACTAATGGTAGGTACTGCGGGTCTTCCTCATGTAATTATTCGTTTTTTCACTGTACCTCGTGTTAAAGATGCACGTATCTCTGCAGGTTGGGCGTTACTGTTTATTTCATTCTTATACACAACAGCTCCTGCGGTTGCCGCGTTTGCTCGTGTAAATATGATTGAAACCATTAATGGAACCGATAACCAAGGTGTTGCAGCTGCGGATGCTCCGAGTTGGTATAAAAACTGGGAAGACACGGGTCTAGTTGGTTGGGAAGATAAAAATGGCGATGGTAAAATGTTCTACTCTGGTGATGAGCGTAATGAAATGGACATCAACCGAGATATTATCGTTCTAGCATCACCTGAACTAGCAAACTTACCAAACTGGGTTGTTGCCTTGTTGGCTGCCGGTGGCTTAGCTGCTGCATTATCAACGGCTGCAGGCTTATTACTGGTAATCTCGACTTCTATCTCTCATGATTTACTGAAAAAAGGCTTTAAGCCAAACATGACTGATAAACAAGAACTACTCGCTGCCCGCCTTGCAGCCATCGTAGCCATCATTGGGGCTGGTTATTTAGGGATAAATCCACCAGGCTTTGTTGCAGAGGTGGTTGCCTTCTCGTTCGGCTTGGCTGCGGCCTCTTTCTTCCCTGCTATTATCTTAGGTATTTTCTATAAGAAGATGAATAAGGAAGGCGCGATTGCAGGTATGGTCGCTGGGGTTACCTTTACTACGGCTTACATCGTTTACTTTAAGTTCATTAATCCTGCTGCAAGCACACCTGACAACTGGTGGTTTGGTATCAGCCCAGAAGGGATCGGTACGCTAGGTATGTGTGTGAACTTCATAGTGTCGATTGTAGTAAATAAAGTAACCGCAGAAGTACCAAAAGATGTTCAAGATCTAGTTGAGTCTATTCGTTATCCTAAAGGGGCAGGTGAAGCTCACGATCATTAATACTTAAAGCAGCATCAAGTTAACTATTCACTCGATTCAACCATCATCAAAATAAACCCTCCCCTTATTAAGGGGAGGGAACAGTATTATAGATCGCTTTACCTACAACGATCACCCCTGAACCCTTTAAGCGCAGCGCCTGAAACCTGTATTTCAAGCTCTTACCCCTCCAACAACCCTAACAGCTGCTGTGGGTCTAACGTCTTACTGCTCGAACTTGCCGACAACACTTGATCAGCCAGATCACGCTTATCATGATGCAAAGCGATGATCTTCTCTTCAATGGTATTATTAGTCACTAAACGATAAACCGTTACAGGCTTTTGTTGACCCATTCTATAGGCACGGTCACTGGCTTGATCTTCCACCGCAGGGTTCCACCAAGGATCAATGTGAATCACCGTATCAGCTTCCGTCAAGTTCAACCCTGTACCGCCGGCTTTTAAACTGATCAAAAACACTGAATTAGTGCCATCTTTAAACGCATCAATTGCCGCCTGACGCTTTTTAGTACTCAATTTTCCATCAAGATAACTGAACGAAATATTCGACTCTGTTAACTGCGCTGAAAAGCGTTGCAAAACTCCAACAAATTGACTGAACACCAATACCTTATGATCACCATCTAATGCTTCTTCTATCAAACTCTGTGCTTCAGCTAACTTGGTGCTTGTTTCCTCTTTCATCGAATCAAAAACCAAACTCGGATCACAACAGATCTGACGCAATTTGGTTAGTGCCGCAAACACCTCAACCACACCACGGCTTGATTCACTCTTTAAATTAGCTAAAGACTCTTTTCTTACCGCTTCATAAGCCGTACGTTCTTTATTTGATAACTCAACATGATGAACCACTTCTGTTTTTGCAGGTAACTCTGTTAATACTTCCGCTTTGGTACGACGCATAATAAATGGGCTCACCAAGGCTTTTAATCTCAACATATCTTGCTGTTGCTTCGCAGCTTGTGAGTATTTAGAACGGAACGATTTAAGATCACCAAGCAAACCAGGGTTTAAGAAAGAAAACAGGCTCCACAACTCAACTAAATGGTTTTCAACAGGCGTTCCCGATAAAGCAAAACGGTGCGCAGCTTGTAATCCAAACACCACTTTTGAACGCTTCGCTTGTGGGTTTTTAATCTGCTGAGCTTCATCAAGCACCGCACAATTCCACTCAATATCATTTAATGCTTCAGCTAAACGCGTCACTAAACCATAACTAAGAACCACCACATCACTTGGGCCAGCCGCTTTAATTGCCGCTAAACGATCATCACACGCTTCTAAATCAATCATCACTAAATTAGGTGTAAAACGTTCTGCTTCTTGTTGCCAATTGGTCAATACCGATTTAGGGCACACCACCAAACTTGGGCCTTGCTCACGGTAATGACTCAATAAGGTTAACCCTTGTAGCGTCTTACCTAAACCCATGTCATCAGCAAGACAAGCACCAAAACCATGTTGTGATAAATGCGCCGCCCACAGCACACTCTCTGTTTGATAATCTCGTAATGGCAGTAACAAATCAGCATCTAACTCTGGTTTTACCCGCCATTCATTAACTAATTGATCCCACGCGTCATCACTGTTGGCCGACATCGACTCGACCAATTTTTGCAACGGATACGCCATGCGTTGATCAACCAAATGATCGTCATTAACCAAGCTATCCAATAAACTCAATTGGCGACGTAACTGCTCAGAAATTAATACCGTTAATGACGAATTATCAGAACTCACGAAACCAGTACGGTGATGCGCTAATAATTGACGAAGATCCATCTCTAAATCGCCATCAATATTGACTCGACCATCAACCTCAAACCAATTCTGCTTTTGATTGATCGACATTGAAAAATTATCAACCCCAATCACCTTTACTTGCTGACTGTCCGCTTTCCAATGCAAAGCCGCACTTAAATCACCATCAATTTGAGTAATAAACTCTAATGCTGATTCACCTTTAATTTGCCAAGTAAACTCTTTGCTTTTTTCTAAACCTAGCTCTTTAACTAACAATTTGGCTTGACGCTTTTCACTAGCAAGATCACGTTGATACCAAATGCCATTAAAACCACTTTCCCACTCAGCTCCTTTACCAGGAGGCCAACTCACGCTGTTATCTTGCGAACCATATTCAATGGCGACATCCAACGACAGTCCATTCCAAGCTAGCCACAGTTGAGGCTCAGTAACACATTCACCTCGTTTGACCGTCCCTTGCTGTTCATCAGTATCAAACCAATGTACGTTATCACCCAAAACAGAAATTAACTCTGCCGTTTGAGTAGCAGGAAAATGCGGATCACGATCTCTTAACTCTTCCAAAAACTCGGTTAACTGCTCAGGCGCATCAATAAAGCGAAACACACTGCCATCAGATTTATACAACCAAGGCTGAGCACAAGTACGCTCGGAATAATAAGGGTATACCTCAAATGCCAACTCTTCACCGACTGAGTGCCACACTAATAGAGGCGTATCTCGATAAAAAGAGACTTGTTCACCATTATGATCATAAAGATTATCAGCATCACACAAGGCATGAGCAACCGGCTTAGTCACTTTTGAGCCACCACCCCATATCATACCGTCATAAGAGGCAGCAGAAAGAATTGCCGTATCACTTGGGCTCAACAGCTCTTTATGTTTATAACCAAACTTATCTAAAGCGACTTTTCGTCCCTGACTCCAACCACGCTTATTCTTAACCTGTATTTTGGCATCAACCTTCATTGCTAACGGCTCAAGTTGCCAAATTAACCGTTCTTTACTTGCAACTTGAGTATTTAATACACCATCAATACGCGTTAGCCACTGCTGCCAAGGAGAAGCGACATGAATTAATGGGGTTTCTTGATCAACCAATCTTGCTAACGCATTCTTGGCTACCTGCGCCAACGCAAAGTTCTCAGTAGACTCAAGTAATGTAGTCACCACTTGATTCTTAGCCAATGTCATTAAGCCAATCCATACATCGGTATTATCACGTAAACGATAAGCTATAATCGACTCAATCAACATTCGCCCCCATGCGATTTGGCCTTGTTTATTTCCTAACGTTTGCTTAGTTACTAAAGAAGCCAACCAACGATCAGGATTTTCAAAGTGTTGAATTAATACCTCATCACTCGCAGTAATAAAGTCAATCGATTGTTGCCAATAGGTCGCAGACAAGGGCGGCATATGATGAAGCGCCATCGTTAAATTCTCTTTTACTTTAGGTAATAAAGAAGGGTCGAGAACACTAACTAAAGCCAAGTCACATAAATGAGTAAAAGAGAGCTTTGATGATTCTAAAGGACGAAATTGGTTTCGATGAGTAAGGTAAGCACTATCAAAGTGAGGTGAATCAAATAGGTGATTACTTTTTATCTTGTTCGCAAAGCACCATTTATCAAATGAAAAATTCACATCAAATTGATTGAGATGCCAATCACCGAGTACCTCTAAAGCCACTTCAAACTCATCTTTATTGGGGCGTTCCATCATCAAGCAATACCAGTTACTCATCATGATTTGAGCAAACATGGTTTCCCACATATAGCCATTTAAATGCCAGCTACTTGAGTCTGAACACAAACTCAAAGATTGTTCGGTTAATTCTGAAAATAAAGTCAGTAACTTGCTTGAAGTAACAAACCAATCATGCCCTAGTAAGAAAGCAAATAGACCAGCATAAGGAGCCTTATCGGTGCCTGCATTAGCCCTCATCAAACTGTCTATACTCTCACTATCAACATGAGCGACAGCAATCAACCCTTTAGCAAATCCTTGAGGTGTGAAAACTATTTTACTCCCCTCTTTCTGCAATAATTTCTGTTCAATTAACTCATCTAAAGCCTGAACAACTTCATTTTCATCCAATGGCGATAGCTGCACAGCGGTTTTTTTTACGTTAGCTAGTGTATTTGATTCACAGCTCAAAACAGAAAAGATCACCATATGTTCAAATGATGTTTGTTGTGCAAAAAGTATTGGGGGAAGCGACATGGGTAAACTCACAAAATAGCCTAAGACCTTGGGAGAATAGCAGAAGGAGTGGCGCAAAAGAAAAGTAATTGACTATTTGTTTACATAATGAAATGGATTTACGCTCCTTCTAATAAACAATCAATGATATAATTATCCGCTTGCTTGAAGGGTCTTCATTGATACCTTTCTCCTTTTATTTAACGCTAACGCTGTAATTTATTATGCTATTAGATTTAAATTTTGTATTCATTTCCTCTTTAGCGTATCTCTTTATCTTACGCAAAGCTGCCCGTAAAATTGGCTTAGTTGATAAACCTAATGAGCGAAAACGGCATATAGGTCAAATTCCACTTATTGGAGGAATTTCCACCTGCTTGATAATCGTTCAATACTTGTATAATAATCCAACTTTATTGCCCCATTCTGAACTTTATATTTTTTGTATTTGTGCTCTCACTTTCATCGGTGCTATTGATGATAAATATGATATCAGCTTTAAATTTAGATTCTTAATCCAGACAATTATATCTATCTTAATGATGTACTTTACTGATACAAATCTAGAATCATTAGGTAATATGTTTGGTTTTGGAAATGTTACATTAGGACATTCTGGCTATATTATTACTGTTTTTGCCGTCATTGGCGCTATTAATGCCTTTAATATGGTAGATGGAATGGATGGCTTACTTGGGGGATTATCTAGTGTTACCTTTGGGAGTTTAGGTTTTATACTGGCATCTCATGGAGAGCAGTCATTAGCTTATTTTTGTCTTATCCTTTGTATCGCAACACTACCGTATATTTTATTTAACCTGGGGGCTTTTGGAAAAAAAAGAAAAGTGTTCATGGGGGATGCTGGCAGCATGTTAATCGGTTTTACCGTGATCTGGTTATTATTGTTATCAAGCCAAAATAACAGTCAACCACCATTACGTCCAGTAACTGCACTGTGGTTAATTGCAATCCCTTTAATGGATATGACGGCAGTAATGATTCGCCGTATAAAACAAAGAAAATCGCCTTTTAAACCTGATAAAGAACATTTACACCATATTTGCCAGCACCTAGGATTAAGCTCTTCAGCTTCATTATTTCTAATTTGTACTAGTGCTTTATTATGCGCAACGTTTGGTATTTGGGCTGAGTCTGTTGAAATATCAGAAAGCATAATGTTCTATTCATTCATCTTATTATTTGGTATTTACTATCTTTGTTTAGCTTATATTTGGCGACTAACTAGTTATATTAAGAAACTTATCGCTAAATTTTAAACACAAAAAAGCTCGCTGATATAGCGAGCTTTTTTTTGGTTCATAGTAATCTAAGTAGTGGTTTATTTAGATCTCACCACAACCCCATTCAGGAAAATGTTTACGAACATATGCATTCAATTCTTTTTCAGCAGAAGAATAAGTTCGAGAAACTAGATCCGAAGACGCTTCGCTTCGAAGAGCAGAAACCATGCCTGCACCAACAGTAACATTCGTGTGACGGTCAATAACAACAAACGCCCCTGTTTGAGGAAGGTTTTGGTATTCATCAATCGCTACTTTATCAGTTAAACTAATTGCAGCTAATGCGATTTCATTTAGCTCTAAAGAATCATACTTCTCGATGTGCTGCTCAAGTGTATTCACATCAATTTTATGTTCAAGTTGTGAAATTTTGCCCGCGCAAGATTTAGTTGCAAACTTAAAAGTATATTCTTTCTGTGTACGTAATGGGTTTTCATCCATCCACACAATATGAGCATCAAACTCACTCGTTGTCGATGGTTCATGGCCTTTATGCACTAGCATATCCACCGCGAGAAACATCAATTTCATCTTCAAGGGTAATAGTAATTGCTTGCCCTGGTTGAGCGGAATCCAACTCACCATCAAAAGTATAAATAGATTTCACTGTTGATGATTTACCAGAAGGAATGGCTGTCACTTCGTCGCCGACTTGAACAAGACCTGAGGCTAATGTACCGCAGAAACCACGGAAATCTAGATTTGGACGATTCACATATTGAACAGGGAAACGCATGTGCTCAAGATTTTTATCTTGATCAACTTTTACCGTTTCAAGCAGTTTCATTAGTGTTGCACCTGGATACCAATCCATCGCTTCACTTGGGTTCACTACGTTATCACCATTCAAGGCTGAAATAGGTACAAAACGAATATCATCAATATTAAAGCTTTTCGCCATTTCACGGTAATCAGCTTTATTGCGGGTGTAATTATCAACCGTACACAAAAAGAGACTCCAGATCACGCAACACTAAAAGAAACAGAAGCACGTTCAATTAAAGTTGTAATTGAAGCTGCTCGTAATCTTCTATAATAGAATAGTATAAACAGATATAAAAATGGCGCTGGTTCGTAATGAATCAGCGCCATTTTTGTTTAAATAAGTCTATAATACCAATTCCAGTAATTCTCTAGTCATTATTACTGGTTAAATCACATAATAGCTTCGTTAAAAATTATTTAAGTAGAATAACTACTTATCAGAATTTTTGCCTTGCTCTTAAGTGGTTTTCCTGCGTAATAAATAGACCATTTAATTAATGGCAATGGTATAAATAATGAACAATAAAAAGGCCAAATTAATGGCCTCTATCTCTTGTTAGATCAATTTCAGTATTTATCGATTATTGTAATTCGGGTGATGATTAATGACCACCAGCCGCTAAGAACCAATTTAAAAGATGCTTTTTAAGTTCACCTAACTCATCAGGACCAATAATCGCGAGCCCTAAATCTTGTGCTCGCATAATGTCATTATTACGTAAAGGGCGGAAGCTAACCAACATAGCTCGTGCTTGTAAACCACCGAGAAGATCACGTAATGACTCTAATTTATAAAGAGTATCATCGCCATCATCTCTCATACCTTTGGTCTTACATTCAATGATATGCAGCTTGTTGTTGACGATGCTGACCACATCAAGCTCGTTACGAACGTCTTTATCACCAATTTCGCGATGTACTTGAACATTCAATGAGTGATCTTGAAGCGTAGGTAAATATTGCTGAATATCAACAACGGTATTGTGAACCAGAATCTCTAACCATTCGCCGTTAGCTAAGCGTCGCGCTTCTTCGCAGTCAAAAGTTAAGGTGCCGTTTTCATAGGTAGCCAAACCAGTTTCAACTAAGTCAGTTAGCAGCATATTCAGTTCTTTGTAGCTTTGCTGTTTTTCAGTAACTTCAACATCTAAGCGTTGTTCTTTACGACATGTTGTTGCCAAGTAATTAAGTGTAGCAAGGCCCGGGCCTAACTCTAATGCGTTACTTGCCCAGCGCTGGCAGAGCTCACGTAATCGCTTATCAATATTTTCAGGTAGCTCTGTTTCGGAGAACTCACAACGAGCACCAAAAATGGCAAGGTAGTCACTTAGTTTAATATTATCTGCAACGTGTTTTTGCTTGCGACCATCTGGATATAACCAACACAATTTATCGCTGAACGGTTCGACAACAAAAATTGGCCAATGATATGAACGAAACACTTCATAGGCAGAAAGGAGGCGATGTCGAAGGCCGCAGCTTGCATTTAATTTGATATCACTAAAGTGAAGTTTCATTTCAGAAGCAAGTGCTTGTAAAGACTCTTTAATTAAATGCGTATCTACAATATTCGGGATTTCATAAAAATCTGAAGAAATACCTTTATATTTGAGGATCTTTTCCAAACGATGAAACATATCCTTTTGAGTGTCATCGCCAATAAAAATCATGTGCTCACCTTTTACGGAGAGATCAAGAAGGGGAGTGATAAGACGGACGGGGTCTTGATCTAATATGCCAACATGAGTGATCATGAAATAATCCTTGTAATGATAATTACACATAAGTGTTGCTCAAGGCATGTGTAACCAAATAATTATAATTTTAAGAGAATATTAATCCAATACCTACTTACAGAATTGGTATGGTTTTTCTATTCGATACTATTGTAATGAGGGGCTTAATGAGAAAAATCAACCCATTGTTAAATATTCTTATTTGGGCTTAATAAAAAAAGACGATAGAATGGAATCAAATGCCTTAAATACAGAAGAATTATGAGTTATTTACCTTTAGATGAATACAATCGCAAATGGATTTTTACTCATCAATCTATGCCAGTTGATGATGAAGTATTACCATTAATTAAGCCATTCACTCAGGCAAAGTCTGCTCAGGTTTGGAATGATTTTATCAGTGCGAATAGTCCAACGGCTGATCATTTTGGTTCAAAAGAATGGCCAATGAAAAAAAGTTCATGGAGTAATGAAATTGATTGGCAACATCGTTGGGATAGTGACAACGAATCATTACCAGAAGAAGTGTTAGAGTTCATTGATTGGGCTGATGAAGTCACCATCTACTTTTGTTATGAAAAATACAATGTAATTGAAACTTCTTGGGGAACATTTAAGAAGACGTGGAAAAACTTCTTATTTTATGATGATTTACCAATTTTAATAGGTAAGAAGAAATCACAAGCCTTATGGTTTAATTCTAAAGGTAAAGTGAAGTTAGGTTCAAGAAGTTAACTTTAGATAGATAAAATAACAAAAGGCTCATTGTCATTGACGATGAGCCTTTTTTGAATCATGAGTGGTAGTCTTTAAGAAGTGGCTCTTGAAATTACATACTCGGGAGCATGTATTTCGAGATAATGAGAAAAGCTATCCAGTTCTATTTTTAAATCTTCAGTGCTTGCTCTATTTAAATGGATGATAAAACGTTGAAACTCATTGATATCCAATATCTGTTTGTTGTACATAATCCATTCAATAACTAGCTCTTGAGGGGCAGGGATTAACTCACTGAACCTTTTGGCTGCATTGCGTAACTCTTGAGTGCCGAAGCGAGACCAACCAACAAAATAAAGTAACACCATAGTCGCTAAAATAACGATATGGATCATTAGAATTACCTTTAAATTGTGATGAATTCAGTATACCGAATTCATCATCTTTTTGAAGAGAATTTTTGTTAGTTTGCGTAGCTTTGACAAAAATGAGACAAAACGACTCATTTTTGTCATGTATCTACACTAATTTATTAAACGTAACCCTGCAGGTAAGGCGTCACCAAACAAGCGCTTAGAGTCTGCTTCTGTTAATGCTTGTTGGTTAGAGACGAGTTCAATCCAGCTTTGTGGTGATCGGCTCTTTTTCAGTTTATCAATGATACTCTCACGCAACTCGCCAGAAACATCTAAAGTTCTATCACCAGTAAGGCGTGCCATCATTACGGCGGCAAAACCGGCCATTGGTTGTATTTTCCAATCTTGCTCTAATAGTGTTGGTAACCATTGAGCCACTTGGGTTGCTGGTATCAAATTATGCTGACTTCCATAGAAAGGAGAACGAGAGCAAATACGACCTAAAGCCCACCAATGCACTTGAGGTTGATTTCCACTTTTAGCATGACCTAACACCCACGTTGAGATCAGAGTTTTGTCTTCGACATCTAAATGCTCTAAAGCGGCCGCTAAACGTACCATTGCTTCATAGCTTTTATTTGTCGCATCTTCTAGAGTCTTAGGGTTACGTAAAGAGCCTGGGTGTAAATACTTGGCAATATCAGCCAAAATAGTCTCTTGTTGCTCTTGGCTTAAACCACCAGAGATACGACGCCAGAATGTCCACCAATCATTCCAAGATTGCTTTGATTCAAATTGAATACCTTGTTGATAGGTTTCCCATGCTTGGCTAATTTTCCATTCGTCAGCAGGGTAGCCAAAACCAGGACGTAGTGCAAAACCAGTCATTTTTAACCAATTCTGTTCATGTTTTTCTGAACGACGGCGACGTTTTTTACTGTCTAATAATGCAGTAGCTAATTCACGAGAGGTAATTAAATCCCATGATTCACGTTTACCTATCAGTTTCTC
This sequence comes from Aliivibrio wodanis, assembly GCF_052920805.1. Lineage (NCBI taxonomy): Bacteria > Pseudomonadati > Pseudomonadota > Gammaproteobacteria > Vibrionales > Vibrionaceae > Aliivibrio > Aliivibrio wodanis. The sequence goes on along the minus strand of NZ_JBREXA010000003.1, from coordinate 7,424 downwards.
TATGTTTTTAGAAAAAGCTTTAATGGCATTAGGATTTTGTTTACTGCCGCCATAAGCTTCTTTAATATTTTCTATCGCATTAGGAAGGCGAGGAGGTAAACTGATTTGGTCAGCTAAGTTCGTACTTTTATTCGATGCTTGGTTACGCACTTCAAATTCAACTAACCAACGCTGTGAATCGTCTTCAACGGAAACACATTCAATTTTAATTGTACCTACTTCGGTGAATTGACAAGCTAACGTGACTTCTACGCGATCTTTTTGGTTTGCATGTAACTCTTCTTTAGCTTTACTCGATTCAAGTGTAACGACATAAGGCGGTAAGCTAACAAAGCTTGGATCTGCTAATTCAGTGATCATACCTGAGGTAGCAAGTTGGTCTTTTGTCGTTGAGAGTAGGTTGAATCGAACTGGTTCGCCTAATGTTAAAGAAAAACGACGGCTTGTCATGCGGATCTCTTCACCTTCGTCACTGCCTTTTGCTAATAAACATAGACCTTGCGGCTGTTTATTTTTTTCTTCTAATTGTAGATAGAATGAACGAGCAGAGCCTCCACCAATTTTAAGCTGTGCACCATGACGAGCTTTACCATAAGCGACAGCACCGTAAGCAACCGCTAAATCAGGATGAGGGTTTGATAGTAAGGTTACGGTGTCACCTTTCCAGCAATTCATTAACTTAAGTGAGCGATCAGCCAGAAGCGGGCTATTAAATACCCCGCCATTTAATAATAAGCCAACAGGTATCGCACGATCATTATGATCCGCAAGATCAAGTTGATCCCAACCTAATGCTTTGGTAGAAACTTCTTTATGATTGTCTAAAAATTGAGCTAAGTGCTTGCTGATAGCAGGATCAGAAGCATAAGGAAGACCAAATTCAACGACGGCGGTTTGACGTTGATTAGGACGCTCATCAAAATCGGTTAGAGGTAAAAAACCTTCTAATGCAATTTCATGTACTTCTTGTTTGGTTAATTCAACTTTACGACTGCTACCGAGTAATTTAGAACCAGAACCAAGTAATGTAATATGACCAGAGTCAGGTGAATTAGCAGATAATAAACGCTCTTTGGTTTTACGAGTTTGTTGAATTAGCTTAGTTAATGCAGCAGCGGTCATTTTTTTTCCGCTATTTAAGCGTTGTTCTGCTAAATGTGCTAACGCTAAATCAATGTTGTCACCACCAAGCATTAAGTGATCACCTACACCGATACGATCAAGTGATAATTCATCTTTATCAAAACGTGCTTGGATTAAACTTAGATCGGTAGTACCACCGCCAACATCGCACACCACCATTAGTGGTACGTTTTTGAGAATGTCTTTTGCTGTATCTTGATGATGGTGATACCAGTCGTAACAAACCGCTTGTGGCTCTTCTAATAGAATAATTTTATCAAGACCAGCCAGTTTTGCTGCTTGAATAGTAAATGAGCGAGCACTTTCATCAAATGAAGCAGGAACCGTAACAACGACCTCTTGCAGTTCCATTGGAGCATCTGGATGGTGGTAATTCCAAGACTGACGAACGTGGTTCAAATAACTTGCACTAGCAACAATAGGGGAGACTTTTTCAACATCTTCTGCTCCAGCCCAAGGTAGAATATCTGAAGTGCGGTCGACTTTAGTGTGAGATAACCAGCTCTTAGCACTGACGACTTGACGGCCTTCGACTTTTGAGCCTAATTCACGCGCCCATTCGCCAATGATTGCATTCTTTATCTCGCCATCAATCGCTTTTACATTCCAAGGTAGAGTTAAATCGTTATCGCTGATCTGGCTTTGAGACGCATGGTAGCGAAACGAAGGGAGTAGAGGTTTACGAGCGACTTCACCCGGCCCAATTAATTGGTCAATATTGAAGATCTCAATTGGGCTAGTTTCAATACCAAGAGAGACATCAGTATAAGCCACAACAGTTGTGAGTAGTACCGAGATCGATACCAATTAAATAACGATTAGAATAACTCATAAAAACTCCAATGAAGCTGCAATAAAAAAGAAGGCGGCAGCGATAAAATGTAGGGGCATATAATAAAAGAGTTCAGCCCCTATAACGGTGACTGAACTCTTAAAGAAGCATATTAATGAAGATTAATAACTAAATTATGCTTCACGAACATCGAACTCTACATGCCATTTCTCACCGCTATCGGCAGCAATGGCTTCAAGATAAAGAGTACCAAGTTCAGTCACTTTAGAGGCTAAACGAACAGGAACTACTTCACCTGCAGAGCGACCGTCAGTAACAGGAAGCGTCACTTGAATTGCAGGAAGTTCTTCTAGCTCTTCTGGCATCCAGAAATCAAGGTGTGTACCCGCTTGATCATCACGACGAGTGGTAGAACCGTAGAACTTAAATTGTACAGGTTGGCCAATCACCAAACCAAATTGTTGACTAGGTACATCAGCATGAGAGCCTTCTTCCATACCAAATGGAGCAACACATAATGCTTCCATTGGTGGTTCCATTCCTGGAATCGCAGGCATAGAGCTTTCGATACCTACATAATAGCTTGATGCGATACCACCGCGGATACGAACGCCTTTACCTGTGCGAACAGAACCGTAGTAAGACGCGCCAGAAGCAACGGCTAGGTCAAGGTCTAACCCTTCAAGTAGTTTTGCATCTTCCGCTTCTGCATCAATTAACCAGTCATTAATAATACCTAGCAAACGCTCAGAAAGAAGATTTGATTTTAGAACACCACCGTTTAAAAGAATCGCAGTAGGTTTAATAAAATCAGATTCGTTTTGTTGGCCAAATACTTCGTCAGTCGCCGCTTGTTGACGAGTTAAGAAACTAGCTAGATGACGAGTTACCGCTGCATCTTGTGCATAAGGTAGACCCATTTGAGTCAGTGCGCCACGTGCAGATTGAACTGGATGCTCAGTAACAGGAACAACAGGGAAGAAACCTTCTACCAATGTTTGCTGAACTTCTTCTTGAGTTAATTCAGTTTGTAGTGTGCCACCTAACAATTTAGACCCACGGCTAGGAACCACAATAGGAACTGAGCGTAATTCAGAATCGTTTAGAAGGGCTTCTTTTGCATCACGACAAGCATGAGTCATCACCTGGATTTGCCAAGGTTGAAGTTGCTTACCTTCTTGCGCTAGCTTCATCTTTAAACGATAAGCCAGAGCCAAATCCATGTTGTCGCCGCCAAGAAGAATATGGTCACCTACCGCAACACGGTTTAGGCTCAAGTTTCCTTCTTCTTCAGTCACTGCAACTAATGATAAATCGGTAGTACCGCCACCAATATCAACCACTAAAATCACATCACCAACAGAAACTTGGTCACGCCATGAATCGCCGTTATTTTTAATCCAGCTATATACAGCAGCTTGTGGCTCTTCTAGTAACGTAAGGTTAAGGAAACCAAGATTATTTGCAGCTTCTGCTGTTAAGTCACGTGCCGCTGGATCAAATGATGCTGGTACCGTAATTGTAATGTCTTGTTCATTTAGAGGATGCTCAGGGTTTTGAGAATCCCATGCATTCTGAAGGTGTTCTAAATAACGTTTAGTCACTTCAAGAGGTGACGCTTTAATCACTTCTTCAGGACTATTTAATGGTAAAAATGCTTCTCGACGATTTACACCACCATGACATAACCAGCTTTTTGCACTTGCGATTAAACGAATAGGGGTTTTACTGCCAAGGTTACGAGCAATGTTACCCACAATCGCGTTTGGTTTTGTTGTCCAAGGAAGTGTGGTATCACCTTCTAATAGCTCCGCTTCATGTGCTTGATACATAAATGAAGGCAGCTGTGATTTTTCTTCAACTTGACCAGGAGCAGTTAGTTGAGGAATTGACATAACTTGAACACTTGCGTCTTCATTATGTAAATCAACATAAGAAAGCACACAGTGAGTTGTACCTAAATCGATACCAATGCTGAATTTAGCTTGTTCCATTACAGTTCTACCTCTGCTGGGGCAACGATTGTTGCGTCATAGCCATCTACTAACTTAGGAAGTTTAATTTCTGTCACTTTCCAACCACGATGGATTAGTGTGCCGTTAAATGGTGCTTCACCAATAACATTACCAGTTAAGCGAATTTCTGACGGATTAAAACCTGCAGGGATTGATAAACGAGATTCTTCTTCTTCAGTACGAACTGGTGCAAGTGTGAAGTATTCAGATAATACTTTTTGACCACCTTCATGAATAACACGAGCAGCTGCGCCCACTTCAGCATCAGCAAAGCCTTTAAGATCTTCTTGCATAAAGTCGATAAAACGAGCTTCTTTTTGTAGAAGAGAAAGTAACTGGAGAGCAGATTCAGGAGTAGAGGCTTTTACTTTTGGCTCTACCTCAATAATTTTTTCGATGATCTTTTCTACTTCAACCACTTTTTCGATTTCTACAATCTTCTCAACTGGTTTTTCAACGATTTTTTCTTTTTCAATTTCAACAATCTTTTCTACTTCAACCGTTTTTCCTTTTTTCATCGCAAAAAGCAATACGAATAAAGCAGAAGTACCGAATAGGACGATGTGACCTAAATCGAAGGTAGAAGGAATAGCATTTACGTCAAAATTCATAATTCATTCTCTATATTTTTGGGTGCAATGCACCAAACGTTTTTAACTAAATTGTGGTGAATTGTAGCATATTCAAGGGATAAGAGATAAAAAGAAGGCTAGAGAACCAAGATAACAGATACCGTTTGGCGCTATTTTGAACAAAATTAAATCAAATCAAGAAAATTTTACATTTATTATGGATTTGGTTTCGTTAACTTTTAATAACGATTAGAATTAAGACATATTAACTGCTTGAGGAAATAAGGTGTTTAAAAATAGTTATTTCCATGTGATTACAAGTTTTCTCTTGGCTCTTTTTTTAAGTTTGCTGTCGATGAGGTTTGTCTATCAATCTAATTTAGATAACAATCGCCATAATTTTTATAATGAAGTTGAACGACAATCAGTTTTACTTTCTCTATTAATAGAAAAAGATATCGATTTTATTGGTGCAGGAGCTAATTTTTATCAAGCAGGCTCAAAACAAGATTGGCAACAATTTCCTTTATTTGCTAATTCACTTATCTCAAGTTCGAAAAGTCTTATCTCATTACAATGGATGCAGAAAGTAGAAAAGCAAGATATTGAGCAATACGTAAAAAATGTTAAGACAATATTCCCTTCATTTTCTCTCTATACAGTCCCTAAAAATCAGCCTAAAACGTATGGTTATGTTATGAAGAATAATATGCCAATTTATGTTGCGACAGATATTTACCCAAGAGATAAGTTAAATATTCCATTACTTGGGTTCTATTCATCTCGTGAACGCTTTCAACTTGTCCTTGATGAATTTATGCAAACAGGTCGACCAAGCGTGTCTGATAAGATACGTTTACTACAAGACAGTTTAGAATCGAATGCTCCTAAAACAGGGATGTTAGTTTACCATCCAGTATTTTCTGCAGATAAAAAAAGTTTAAAAGGGGTAATGGTAGGTGTACTCCGTATTAATAGTTATTTTGAAAAATTAGTATCATCAACCTCATTAGGTGAATCTCTTGTGATCCGAATTGTTGATACCGGATTTGATGCTGAAGATGATCCTATTATGTATGAAAGTAAACGATGGGATGATTTTTCAGGGTTAACCTATATTAGCCGTATTAATATTGAAAATCGAATTTGGAAAATTGAATATAAAACCAATAATCAACTGGCAAAAAATCAGAGAGTAACGCTAGCTTGGATGTTTATAGGAGCATTAGCGATCTCAACATTAATTGCGTTATTGATCTTTATGGTAATGAGAGATAAAGGACAAATTGAAGAACAGTTAGCGATTAGGACTAAAGAATTACACTATTTGGCTATGCATGACGACTTAACTGGACTATTAAATCGCCGATCAGTAACGGACATATTTAATCAATACATAGAAAATAAAAAACCTTTTGGATTGATTTGTTTTGATGTCGATAATTTCAAACAGATTAATGATACGTATGGTCATCCTGAAGGCGATCAGGTTTTAAAGCATATTACGGCGATTACAATTCAGTTACTTGGAAGTGCATCTTCTATTGCTCGATTAGGTGGTGATGAATTTTCAATATTGCTCGAAGTAAAAAACAGAGAAGAGCTTAAACAAGTGGCAGAAGATGTTCACTTAGCGATAGCTCAATCACCAACGCTTCATTATGACATTGAGATAAAGCAAACGGTTAGTTTAGGTGCTGCTCTTTGGCGAGGAGAAAGTCGAGAGGACTTGATTAAGGCTTCTGATCAAGCATTGTATGAAAGTAAAATGAAAGGCAGAAACCAAGTTACTATATGTGAGTGATTTTTCAGCAAACAATTAGCGATAGTATCGCGCTATGCGCTTTGATTAGGTAGAATAACGCTCCCATTTTATTTGAGTAGCAAGGATCTCCATGAACTTTAATCGTATCGTCTGTTTTGATTTGGAAATGTGCTGTTGGAGTGTCGACGGCAAAGGAACAACAGGGGAGATCATTGAAGTAGGATTAGCTGAACTTGATTTGCAGGTTGGTGAAGTAGTTAGGCGCGCTCAATATTATGTAAAACCTGAAGAAGATGAAATTTCGCTCTTTTGTGTTGAGCTGACAGGAATTACTCCACGTAAGATTGAAAAGCAAGGTCGACCGTTAGAAGGTGTTTTAAAATCGATGATTAAAAACTTCGGAGGCACAAATAAAATTTATGCTGCTTGGGGTCACGATGAGCTGATTTTAAAAAAAGAATGTGAAGCAAAAGGTATTGAGTTTCCATTTGTTGAATTTATCAACTTAGCAACGTTATATCGCATTAAGTCACGGAAGAAAAATGATCGAATGGGTCAACGTAAAGCGATGGAAGAGTTAAATATTGAGTGGGAAGGAAGACAGCACTCAGGTTATGTTGATGCATATAACTTGGCACAATTAGCTTTAAAAATATTATAAGACTTATACTAATAAGAAACGAAAAATATAAAAAAGGAGCTAATTCAGCTCCTTTTTCTGTTTCTCGATTTAATTGAGATTATTTATTGTCGCGTTTATATAATTCAACAAATGCACGTTGATAAGCAGATGCGATTTTAGTTAGAATATTTTTAGCCATAGCGTCACCTTTATACTTTTTTTAATAAATATCTTGTCTCTATGGCGCGAATTATAGATATTTTAAAAAGTAATAACAGCGAGTAAAATTAATTTATTGCATTAGTTTTTCTAATGATTTATACCTATAATCGATAGGTTCTAATTAGCTCTTTTTGTTGTGAAGCAATGCCTGCGACCTCTATTGTTGATTCTACAAAAGCATGAAGCTGTAGTTCAATGTCATGGCCGTGTTGATTAATTTGGTTGATGTTATTACTGACTTCAGTGGCAGCTTGCGCTTGCTCTTCAGTTGCAATAGATACTTGTGAAATTC